>NZ_QTXQ01000002.1:0-433085 GCF_003461725.1 Anaerostipes sp. AF04-45 | reverse complement strand
TGGCACTAAAATAACGTGCGGTTAGTACCTCCCACATTCTGCCGTCGGACAGTCAAGGGTAAGAAGCTTTCCTATCCGATTTATTATGATATGGAAGATGAGAAATTTCAGGGAGGATTGTCAAATAAGAAACTAGGAGAAATTGCCGATACTTTTATAAAGACACTGGACAGCGCAGGTTATAAGAATGTCGGTGTTTATGCAAATAAATACTGGTTTACTTCACGGCTGACAAGCAGTGTATTTGATAAATATCCAAGATGGGTTGCACAGTATAATTACCGCTGTGATTATGACGGAACTTATCATATGTGGCAGAGTACAGATTCAGGAAAGGTCAGTGGAATCGGTACAAATGTAGATCTGAATTTTAAAATAGGCTCATGGAACGTCAATGCACTGCAGACGACAGCTGTTTCGTCAATGAAGCTGAATAAGACAAGCCTGAAGCTTAAGAACGGTTCTTCCTATACATTGAAAAAATCAATCGCGCCATCCAATGCTTCCAACAAAACGGTGACATGGACCAGTTCCAATAAAAAAGTGGCAGCTGTTTCTTCCGGGGGAAAGATCACTGCAAAGGGCGTGGGGAAAGCAACGATCACAGCGAAGACATCCAACGGGAAAAAGGCAGTCTGCAAGGTTACGGTACGGCCCAGGACGAACAAAATTAAAAAGCTTAAAAAATCGGGAAGGAAAAGCATTAAGGTTACCTGGTCAAAAGTTAGCGGTACTACAAAATATCAGATTTATATGTCAAAAAAGAAATCTTCCGGATATAAAAGGGTAAAAACTGCATCAGCTAAAACATTCAGTTTTACCAAAAAAGGACTGAAGAGAGGCAAACGTTACTATTTTAAAATACGTTCTTATAAAACAGTTGGAAAAACCAAGTATTACAGCAGCTACAGTCCAATCAAATCAATAAAAAGATAGGAATAAAAAGCAATAAAAAAGATCCTGAAAAGGATCTTTTTTATTGCTTTTGAATATCGAAACTAAAGAATGATTTATTTAATGGTGACGGTGTTATCGTATCTCTGATAAGTATAGTTTTTAGATTTATATTTGTAGATAATCGTCAGGCGGTCCGGGCTGATGTATAAATACTGGACTTTACTAAAGTCAATGTCACTTCCCAAATAATGCATGAAGGAATCCTTAAAATCGGTATCTATGGTGGTACCCTGCTCATGGCTCCAGTCGGCTCCCGAAGAATAGATTACTTCACCATTTTTACTGTTGTTGTCAGCATAAACCTCCGCATAGGCAGAAGTAGCAGCGTTTGCGATCAGCTTTAAATCCGCATGGGCCGAGCGTTTGTTGGCTCTGTCTATGTACCCGGTCAGAGTCGGCACCAGCAAAGCGATCAGGATCGCCAGAATAACCAGCACGACGATTAATTCAACTAAAGTAAATCCTTTTTTTGTTCCCTCTTAAACGATTCATATAAACCCCATCCTTTGTCGTTTGTTTTTTTTAATTATATCACAGGAGAATGAAAATTTATACCCACAGGCGGACAACTTGTGATATAATAGTCCTACAAATGTAGGATTATCGAAAGGGGACAGGGATGAAGAAAAGTTTTTTAAGAGCGGCAAAGAAAGTTTTCGCGGTACTTTTGACTGTCAGTTTGATGTCGGCTGCACTGCCGGTACTCGTAAACGGTAACCAATCAGAACCTAAACAGAAGGAAGGACAGGGAGCAGAGAACAGCTGGCGTTACAAAAACGGTACACCGATCTATCCCGGACAGTCTTTCAGCAGAGCTTCAAAACCATATTCAAATGCCTGGAATAAAGTCAACGGCATGTTTGTCAATGATCTGGGGAATCCGATTCCGGGAGCAGTGAAAAAGGGGATAGATGTCAGTCAGCATCAGGGAAAGATTGACTGGGAGATGGTGAAAATATCAGGGATTGATTTTGCTGTTATCCGGTGTGGGTATGGAATGGATCAAACAGACCAAGACGATGATCAATGGCTGCGGAATGTATCAGAATGTGAGCGTCTGGGCATTCCCTATGGAGTTTACCTTTATTCCTATGCAGACACAGTAGAGAAGGCGAAAAGTGAGGCAGATCATGTTATTCGTCTGATTAAGGATAAAAAATTATCATATCCTGTTTATTACGACTTGGAAGATGATTCTTTATTAAAGCTTTCAAATTCCAAATTGGCACAGATTACAGAGGCATTTGCCGGAAGATTAAAGGCAAACGGTTATAGCAAAGTAGGAATATATGCAAATAAAAATTGGTTTGAGAAGAAACTGACGAATAAGACATTTCAAAAATATCCAAAATGGGTTGCACAATATAGCAATCTGTGTACTTATTCCGGAAACTATGTTATGTGGCAGTGTACTAACAAAGGAACGGTCAATGGCATCAGAGGAAATGTGGATATAAACTTCCTGATCAGCAGCATTCCTGCAAAAAATATCAAACTGAATAAAAAGTCCCTGTCGCTGAAGAAAGGTTCCTACTATACACTGAAAAGTTACATAGAACCTAAGAACTCCTATCCTTCAGTTAAGTGGTCCAGCTCCAGTTCGTCTGTGGCATCGGTCAGTTCGTCAGGCAAAGTAACGGCGAAAAAGGTAGGGACAGCGGTTATCACCGGAAGAACAGGAAATGGAAAAAAGGCTTCCTGCAAAATTACGGTGATCCCAAAGACGAATAAAATAAAGAAGCTGAAGAAGAGCGGATCAAAGGGGATTAAAATAAGCTGGTCAAAAATTTCCGGCGTGTCTAAATATCAGATTTACATGTCCAGGAAAAAGTCTTCCGGTTTTAAAAGGATAGCAACTGTATCTGCAAAAAAAGCATCTTACACAAAAGGCAAGTTAAAAAAGAAAAAAAGGTACTATTTTAAAGTCAGATCGTATCAGACTGTAAAGAAAAAGAAAATTTACAGTAAATTTTCTAAAGTAAAATCTCTTAAGCGGTGATCTAAAGATATTCCTCTTGTAAAAGTGGCTTCTTTAGTGTAGATTAGCCTTACAGTCATTAAACATCAGGAGGATAAAGATATGATTATTGCATTGATCGCACATGACAAGAAAAAAGACGAGATGGTGGAATTTGCAAAGAAGCATAAAGAAACATTAGCAAAATATGACTTGGTCGCAACCGGTACAACCGGAAAACGGGTAGAGGAAGCCACAGGACTTCCGGTGAAGAAATATTTGTCAGGACCGTATGGAGGAGACCAGCAGCTGGGAGGCAGAATTGCAGAGGGAAAGATCGGACTGGTTGTTTTTTTCCGGGACCCACTGACTGCACAGCCCCATGAGCCGGACGTGTCTGCACTGCTTCGTGTCTGTGATGTGCACAAGGTACCGGCAGTCACCAACACTGCGGCGGCAGAACTGATGATTCAAATGTTTTAAACTGTCAGGACTGAGTATTTTGACTTGAAAAATGACAGATCATAGTGTATATTTATTTTGAAAGCTGTGCGACTGGCGGATAGTGGAGAAACCACGGGGAGCACGGCAGCAGAAATGCCGGCCGCCTGGGCAACTTTTATTTAGTGTGCCCAGGCGGCTTATTTTTACATAAAAAAGGTCTGCGAACCTTTCGTATGGAATGAAAATCTCTCTGCGAAGCTGCACACAGATACAAAAGGAGGATACAGGACAATGAAGATGTTGTCATTAGAAAACGAGTTAAAAGGGAATTCATACCCTGGAAGAGGAATTGTGATCGGGAAGTCACCAAACGGGGCCTATGCAGTGACTGCATATTTTATCATGGGAAGAAGCGAAAACAGCAGAAACCGTGTGTTTATTGAGGACGGAAAAGGTATCCGGACACAGGCTTTTGATCCGTCAAAGCTGAGTGATCCGAGCCTTATCATCTATGCTCCGGTCAAGGTATTAGGAAATAAAACAATCGTGACCAACGGAGACCAGACGGATACGATCTACGAGCTCATGGATAAACAGCAGACATTTGAACAGGCATTGAGGACGAGAGAGTTTGAGCCGGATGCACCGAATTATACTCCGCGTATTTCAGGCATTATGCATGTGGAAAACGGAACCTACAACTATGCAATGTCTATTTTAAAGAGCAATAACGGTAATCCGGATGCATGTAACCGGTATACATTTGCCTATGAGAATCCGGTAAGCGGGGAGGGACATTTCATTCATACCTATATGCAGGACGGAGATCCGCTTCCGAGTTTTGAGGGAGAGCCTAAATTAATCGGTTTAGACGATGATATTAATGCGTTTACAAGCCGTGTGTGGGAAAGCCTGAATGAAGACAACAAAGTATCTCTGTTTGTGCGCTACATTGATATCAAAACAGGAGAATATGAAACAAGGATCGTGAACAAGAATCGATAGGAGGAGACCATGAAGGAATTAGAATTAAAATACGGATGCAATCCGAATCAGAAGCCGTCAAGAATTTACATGGAAGACGGTGAACTGCCGATCAAAGTGTTAAGCGGCAAACCGGGATATATTAATTTTCTCGATGCATTAAACGGATGGCAGCTGGTGAAGGAACTAAAAAAAGCGACCGGGCTTCCGGCGGCAGCTTCCTTTAAGCACGTCTCTCCTGCAGGCGCTGCGGTAGGGCTTCCGATGACTGATGTGGAAAAGAAGATTTACTGGGTAGATGACATGGATATGGAATTTACTCCTCTTGCCAATGCATATGCCAGGGCGAGGGGGGCTGACCGTATGTCTTCCTTCGGAGATTTCATTTCACTTTCCGATGTGTGTGATGCGGCAACAGCCAAAATTATAAAAAGAGAGGTGTCTGACGGGGTTATCGCACCGGGATATGACGCAGACGCTCTTGAAATTTTAAAAGAAAAGAAAAAAGGAAACTATAACGTGATCGAGATTGATCCGGATTATGTGCCGGCTCCGGTGGAGCGCAAGGAAGTGTTCGGTGTTACTTTTGAGCAGGGCAGAAATGAACTGAACATTGACAAGGATTTCTTTAACGATATCGTGACAGAGAATAAAGAACTGCCTGACTTTGCTAAAATTGACTTGGCGATTGCAATGATCACATTAAAGTATACCCAGTCTAATTCCGTATGCTACGCAAAGGGCGGACAGGCCATCGGCATCGGTGCGGGACAGCAGTCCAGAATCCACTGTACCCGTCTGGCAGGACAGAAAGCGGACAACTGGTATCTGCGCCAGGCTCCGAAAGTCATGGGACTTGAGTTCGTGGACGGTATCCGACGTGCGGACCGTGACAATGCCATTGACTTGTATATCGGAGACGACTATATGGATGTTTTAGCCGACGGGGCTTGGGAAAATATCTTTAAAGTAAAACCGGAAGTGTTTACGAGAGAAGAAAAGCGTGAATGGCTGGATCAGATGACGGGTGTGGCATTGGGATCAGATGCGTTTTTCCCGTTTGGCGATAATATCGAAAGGGCACACAAAAGCGGCGTTTCTTATGTGGCTGAGCCGGGAGGCTCCATCAGAGATGACCATGTCATTGCCACATGCAATAAATATAACATGGTGATGTGTTTTACGGGAATCCGTTTATTCCATCATTAGAAGATATAAGAAGGAGAGAAATCAAGCTGGTTTCTCTCCTTCTGTATTATAGGGTCTGGCAGTAAATATGAATGGCCTTTGAGACGAAACGGGCGGTTCCCTCTCCGCCGGCACGGTCTATAGACTCTTTCATCCTGTCATCACAGACGTACATTTCGCCCAGAGAGGCCAGAATATCGTCTGTACAGGTATAATATTGATCCGTAATAGACTGTTTGAGGAGCTCAACCTGGTGCATCACCGGTTCGGAGGCCGGGTCTTCGTTTATGAGACGGCCAAATTCCGCAAAGTTTGCCATAAACTTGGTATTCATGACCTTCCAGTCCTCCTCTGTATAAGTTTTTGCTTTCTGCTCATATTCACGGAAAGCATCGGTACCGCCCCAGCTTTTTCTGGCCTCGGATTTATAGCTTTCCAGCGTTTCTTTGTTCAATGTCTGATAATTCAATGATTCCACTCCTAACTTTTGAATTCCAAGAGCGAAGTCGATCAGATGTTCCAGCCGGTCCTTTTTAAGCCTCAAAAGCTGTATCTGCTGATCTAATGCTTTTTGGCGGTCAAAATCCGGACGATCCAGGATCTCTCTGATGTCCTTTAATGAGAATTCAAGTTCCCGGAACAGTAAAATATGTTGAAGGCGTTCCAAAGCTTTGGTGCCGTACAGCCGGTAGCCAGCCTCCGTGACACGGTCGGGACATAAAAGTCCGATCTCGTCATAATAGTGGAGAGTGCGCACACTGATACCGGTTAATCTGCTTACTTCTCTTACTGTTTTCATCTTGGTCTCCTCCTCCTGGTAAGTACAGAATAGCCTATCACGCTGCATGAGAGTCAAGAGATAAAATAGATTAAAGGAATTCTGTCATGTGTTTGCGGTACCAGAGCGGCATCATGGTTTTCTGACAGCGGGGATTTTTTCTGGCTTCTACACCGATCGTCTCAAAAAATACTTTCCAGAGATCTGTGTAAAGATCAGAAATCTCAGAGGTCTTCAGACGGTTTAATTCATCCTCTGAGAGGGTGGTCATATAGTAATCATGATCACAGGGATGAACGACGGCAGTTTTCCGGTTATCGTCGATGATCATCCAGTTCTCGGAGGGCATGCGGTCCGTAAACTGGGGAGCCAGGATGGTCAGGACATCACACTTGGGTTCAATATGGGAGATAAGAACATGATCTATTTCGGAAAAACGCAGAAACTCCCGGAATAAGTGAGCTTCATTCATAACTTTACGGTCCAGTTCAAACAAATTCATCACAGCAGGCTCCTGCAGCATATTGACAACGGCAGGCCCATAGTGAAACCCATAGATCAGGAACCGGTAGATCATATCCAGCTTTTCTTCCTGAAAAGACATGGCAGCGCGGTATACCATCTGGTAGGCGCGAAAAGAGATCTTTTTTTGGATGGAACGGATGACACTGGCGGTCTGATCGGGATCGTGATCTACATGGCGGTAATCACAGAACAGTTCCAGATTCCCTATGGGTTCAGTTTTTAATCGGATGTTTTTGTGGCCTAAGCGGGATGCCCAGGCAGTGTATATACAGGACATCATATCCTCAAACGTATCTTTGCAGGTGAAAATGGTCATGCGTTTTCTCCATTATTTTCAGTCGGCCGTTTTTCAGGCAAATATTAAAACTGTTACTGGTTTTTATATTTGTCCGCTCAGAGACTTGCAGGTATCTTCGGCTGAGGGGGCCGATGCAAAATTCTTATCGTCAAACAGGGACAGCTGTTCATAGGTCTGGGGATGATCAATCTCCCAGGACTTTTTGTAATCCTCTCCGATCAGCTGACGGGTGATGAAGTTCTCCTCGATCGGGATATGAAACATCATCTTTCCGTTACAGGTTATAAAATACTTGGCCCGTTTCAGGACGATCCCCATCTTTTTCAGGTTTTCAAATGTCAGGGAGCGCTGTCGGCGGCTCTTGACAATACGGTAGGCGGATTTGGTGCCGATGCCGGGAACTCTCAGAAGATCTGCGTAGCTGGCGCGGTTGATCTCCACAGGGAAAAGCTCCAGGTGCCGCAGTGCCCAGTCGCACTTGGGGTCCAGCATGATATTGAAGTTGGGCCTGTCAGTACTCAGCAGTTCCTCTGCATGAAAGCCGTAAAACCTCAGCAGCCAGTCGGCCTGATAGAGACGATGTTCCCTTAACAGAGGAGGGGCGGTATCCAGGGAGGGAAGGCGGGAATCTTCATTGAGCGGGACATAGGCTGAGAAGAAGACACGTTTCAGATCAAACTTCTGGTACAGCTGCTGAGTGACAGAAAGAAGCTGAAGATCATTCTCTGCGGTAGCTCCAACGATCATCTGAGTGCTCTGCCCGGCGGGGACAAAGGGTGCATTCTTGTCCTTAGCGGGCGGGAGGAAAGAGTTTGATGCCAGCTGTCTGTGCTCCTCGATGCGGCCGGATCGGACATCATCGAAGATCGTGTGCTTTAGACTGCGGTTGCCGCCGAAGCGTTCCATCATAGGGTCCTTGCCGATGGACAGCCGGTGATCTGCGATGCCGGAACGGATCTGTTCCATGGGTTTTAAGATCGTTTTCTGTGTCTTGTGAGGGGCCAGATCCTTCAGTCCTTCCGGTGTGGGCAGTTCCAGATTAATGCTGACGCGGTCCGCGAGATATCCGATGGATTCCAGAAGTTCTTCCGGCGCTCCGGGAATGGCTTTCACATGGATATAGCCGTTGAAATGATACTGATTTCTTAACATAGACAGTGTCCGACACATGAGTTCCATCGTATAGGAAGGACTCTTTACCACACCGGAACTTAGAAACAGCCCTTCGATATAGTTTCGGCGGTAGAACTCGATGACTAAGCGGCAGACTTCTTCCGGGGTGAACGTAGTGCGCACCCGGTCATTGGACGAGCGGTTTAAGCAGTACCTGCAGTCGTAGATACATTCATTACTTTGAAGTATCTTTAAAAGGGAGACACAGCGGCCGTCGGATGCAAAGCTGTGGCAGATGCCTGCAGCCACTCCGTTGCCCAGTTTTCCCTTTTCACCTCTGCGGTCGGCTCCACTGGACGTGCAGGCTACGTCGTACTTGGCTGCGTCTGCTAGAATTGTTAGCTTCTCCTGCAATGACAGGGAAGGACTGATAGTTTCCATAATCCACCTCACAATATCGAATGTTTGTTCTCTTATTCTAGCATAGTGCCATATAAAAAGCAAGGAGGAAAAGAACAAAAGTTCGGGTGAAAAGAAGTTGCGGCAATGTATTGGTAAATGGTATTATTATACTTAACGGAAAAACAATTCAGAAGGATGAGGGTTTGTATGAATCAAAAAAATAAAACGAAGCTCGGCAAGGCAGCGTTGTTCGGTTCTGCACTGATATGGGGCAGTTCCTTTTTTATTATGAAAAATACCATTGCTAATGTCCCGGAAAATTTTCTGCTTGGGACAAGATTTTTAGCAGGGGCATTGCTCTTGTGTATCTTTTTTCATAAGAGACTGGGGAAAATAGATAAAAGTTACTTTAAGACAGGATTTGTGCTGGGAGGATTTTGGTTCTGGGCTTACTGGTTCCAGACCGAAGGACTGTATCACACGACGCCCGGAAAGAATGCATTTTTAACGGCGATCTACTGTGTGGCAGTCCCTTTTGTCACATGGATATGGCAAAAGAAGAAGACTACAAAGCAAAACTTCCTGGCCGCATTGATCTGCATTACGGGTATTGGACTGATTTCACTGGATGGGAACCTTAGTATAGGAATCGGTGATGGATTGACTCTGGTGGGAGGCCTTTTATTTTCCCTTCATATTGCCTATCTTGGCATGAAAAGCGGTCAGAAAGATCCGGTGCTGCTGACGATCGTGCAATTTTTATTTGCTGGACTCTGGGGTGCAGGGATTTCTGTATTTACCGAAGACATCAGTGCTATCCACTGGACGGTCGGACAGGCAGGAAGCCTGGCCTATCTGGTGATCATGTGTACGGCTGTGGCTGTTACCTTTCAGAGTATAGGGCAGAGCCGGGTGAGTTCATCTTCCGCATCTCTGATCCTGAGTCTGGAGTCCGTGTTCGGTGTGCTTTTCAGCGTGATTTTTTATGGTGAGAAGGCGACGGTGAAGATCCTGATCGGTTTTGCCCTGGTGATGGCGGCGATTTTGATCTCGGAGACGGATTTGGGCAGAAAGTCCGGGCACACCGAAAATAATGAAAAAAAACGCATTAATAAGAAAACAGCAAATGTGGTATAATTTATCATGAACAGTGAAATATTTTCCGCCTGTGTGCACGGCGGATCAAGCATAAAATAAAGAACGAATTTCGGAGGCTATGATGAAGAATTATGAATTGGTAAAAGAAGAACAGATCAAAGAGCTGAATGGAACCGGGTATGTGTACCGCCACAAAAAGACAGGGGCCAGGGTTGTGGTAGTATCCAACGAAGATGACAACAAGGTATTCCAGATTGGATTTAAGACACCGCCGAAGGATGACACCGGAGTTCCTCATATCATGGAACACTCTGTACTCTGCGGCTCCAGAGAGTTTCCATTAAAAGACCCGTTTGTGGAACTGGTCAAAGGGTCCCTGAACACATTTTTGAATGCAATGACCTATCCGGATAAGACGGTATATCCGGTGGCAAGCTGCAATGACAAAGACTTTTTTAATCTGATGCATGTGTATTTAGATGCGGTATTTTACCCGAATATCTATACGAAACCCGAAATCTTAAAACAGGAGGGATGGCATCACTCTCTTGAATCAGAAGATGCGCCCGTAATCTACAACGGCGTCGTTTACAACGAAATGAAGGGTGTGTTCTCATCTCCGGATCAGCAGCTGGCGCGTCTGATCCAGAAGTCCCTGCTCTCAGACACTCCGTATGGATTTGAATCCGGAGGCGACCCGGAAGCGATCCCGGAACTCAGCTATGAGCAGTTTTTGGATTTCCACAGGACTTACTATCATCCGTCCAACAGCTATATTTATTTATACGGGGATATGGATGCGGAAAAGTACCTGACATTCATAGACGAACATTATCTGTCTGATTTTGAAAAGAAGCAGGTGGACACATCCTGGAAGCCCCAGGAAGCCTTTAAAGAAGTAAAGAGAGTGGAGGCAGTATATCCGGTCAGCGAGCAGGATGAGATACAGAACAAAACGTTTCTCTCCTATAATGCAGTGATAGGGACAAGTCTTAATAAAGAACTGTATATCGCATTTCAGATTCTTGACAGGGCACTGTTCTCTATGCAGGGCGCGCCGGTGAAAAAGGCTCTGATGGAAGCCGGGATCGGCAAGGACATCAGCAGTTCCTATGACAATGGGATCGAACAGCCTGTGTTTTCCGTGGTGGCCCAAGAGGCAGATGAGGAAAAAGAGGCAGACTTTGTGCGCATCATCGAGGACACCCTGCGTAAGATTTCTAAAGAGGGGATTCAGAGACGAAGCCTGGAATCTGCGCTGAATTATTATGAGTTCCAGTATAAAGAGGCTAATTTCGGCAGATTTCCAAAGGGACTGATGTATGGACTTCAGATGTATGACAGCTGGCTCTATGACGATCATGAGCCGTTTATGCATATCAAGACCAACGATGTGTTTGAGTTTTTGAGAAAACAGCTGGACGGAAGTTATTTTACGGATTTGATTGAAACTTATCTTCTGTCCAATACACATAAATCCATTGTGGTGCTGAAGCCGGAGAGGGGCCTTCAGAGCCGGAAGGACCAGAAGACGGCGCAGAAGCTGAAGGAATTCAAAGAAAGTCTTTCAGAAGAAGAGATCAGGCAGCTCGTTCAGGCTACAAAAGAGCTGAAAGAATATCAGGAGGCGGCAACTCCGAAAGAGGACCTTGAAAAGATCCCGCTTCTGGATATTAAGGATATCAAGAAGGAGATCCGGCCTCTTTGCAATGAAGAAGTATCAGTGGACGGAGTTAAGGTGATCTGGCATCCATATTTTACAAATGGTATCTGCTATCTGAAGATCGTATTCGACATGTCAGAGGTTCCGGCAAGGCTCGTGCCTTATGTGTCTCTCATGTCAGAAGTATTCCGAAGCGTAGATACTAAGAAGCACAGCTACTTTGAGCTTGGAAATGAAATCGGTATTGAGACCGGAGGCATGGTGACGACGATGGACGTTCTGCCGGCCGGTGCTGAAGGTGTAAAAAGTTATTTTGTCATCAGGACAAAGTGTTTTTATGAAAATGCAAAAAAGGCATTTGAACTCATGGAAGAGATCCTGTTTGAGAGCAAACTGGAGGACAAGAAACGTTTGAAAGAGATCATCGGGCAGATTTACACTAATATGAAGACAGATCTTACACAAGCCGGACACAAAACGGCATCCAACCGCGCCATGTCCTATTTTTCTCCTTATGCAAGGTATAAAGAACAGATCCAGGGCGTTTCCATGTTTGAGTTTGTAAAGGACTGGTATGAATCCTTTGAGCAGGAGAGCGGAAAGATCATTGACAGCATGAGAGAGGCGTGCAGATATATTTTCCGGAAGGAACATATGATGGTGAGTTACACAGGAAAAGAAAAAGAACCGTCCTTTTTGGAAGATGCGGTGCACAAGTTCTCAGCACGCATGTTTACCGGCGAATTAGCCAAAGAGGAGACAAAAATTCTTCCGGAGAAAAAGGAGGAGGGCTTCGCTACGGCGGGCGGTGTCCAGTATGTGGCCTGTGCAGGAAATTTTGCTGAGCAGGGTTATGAATATACGGGAGCCTTAAATGTTCTCCAGGTAATCTTTTCTTACGAGTATCTCTGGCTTAATATCCGTGTAAAAGGCGGAGCCTACGGATGCATGTGCAGCTTTATGCCTCAGGGAGACAGTATGTTTGTATCCTATCGGGACCCGAATCTCTTAGAGACTTACAAAGTCTACGAAAATGCGGCTGATTTTGTGGAGCATTTCGATATCGATGACCGTGACATGGTAAAATATATCATCGGAACGATCAGCAATATGGATACCCCGCTGGAGCCGGATGATCTGGGAGAGAGAAGCTTCCAGGCTTATCTTCTTGGAAGGACAGAAGAAGAACTTCAGAAGTACAGAGACCAGGTGCTGTCCTGCAGTCAGGAGACGATCCGTTCGCTGGCACCGTATGTGCGCTGTGTGGTGGATGCGGGAAATAATTGTACTATCGGAAATGAAGATAAACTGAGAGAAGCTGAGGATAAATTTAAAGAAATTAAACACGTATTTTAGGAAGGAATTTTATGAACACAGGAATGAAATCGGGATTTGTGACATTGATCGGCAGGCCAAATGTGGGGAAATCTACGCTGATGAACCAGCTGATCGGACAAAAGATCGCGATCACCTCGAAAAAACCCCAGACAACCAGGAACAGAATCCAGACCGTATTCACCGACGAGAGGGGACAGATTGTATTTTTGGACACTCCGGGGATCAACAGGGCAAAGAACAAGCTCGGCGACTATATGCTGAAAGTCGCCGAGAGGACTCTTAACGAGGTGGATCTTATTTTATGGCTGGTGGAGCCGACTACCTTTATCGGAGGCGGAGAGCGCTATATCATCGAACAGCTGGGCAAGGTGAAGACCCCGGTTATCCTGGTGATCAACAAGACGGACACGGTGAAGGACGAAGAGATCTTAAAAGCGATCACCACCTACAAAGATGTATGTGAATTTGCAGAGATCATACCGGTTTCCGCGCTGAAGGGACAGAACACGGATGATGTCACAGACAGCATTTTCAAATACCTTCCGGAGGGGCCGATGTTTTTTGATGAAGATACAGTCACGGACCAGCCGGAGCGGCAGATCTGCGCGGAGCTGATCAGAGAGAAGGCGCTGCGTCTTCTGGATCAGGAAATTCCGCATGGGATTGCGGTAGTCATCGACTCCATGAAAGAGAGAAGACACGGCCATATCATCGATATTGATGCGACGATCGTGTGCGAGAGAGACTCTCATAAAGGAATCATCATCGGAAAACAGGGCAGTATGTTAAAGAAGATCGGAAGCCAGGCCCGGATGGAGATGGAAAACCTTCTGGATATCAAAGTGAATCTTCAGCTGTGGGTGAAAGTGAAAAAGGACTGGCGTGACAGTGACATGCTTCTCAAAAATTACGGGTACAACAAGAAAGAAGTATAAAAAATGGGTCAGGAGATCAAAGTAACCGGTCTGGTACTGAACGCCGGAAATATCGGAGAATTTGATAAGAGAGTCACGCTTCTCACAAAGGAACGGGGAAGGATCACGGCGTTTGCGAGAGGGGCGAAAAAAGCCACCAGTCCATATGCCGCGGCCTGTCAGCCTCTGACATTCGGAGAGTTTTCACTGTATGAAGGAAGAAGCTCCTTTAATCTCATGTGGGCAGATGTAGGCCATTATTTTGAGGGCGTCAAGGAAGATCTTCTTTTGGTTTCCTATGGCAGTTATTTTTGTGAATTTGCATCTTATCTTACAAGAGAAAACAATGATGAAAAAGAGATTCTGAAGCTTCTTTACCTGAGTCTTAGAGCACTTGAAAAAAAGACCATAGATCCGAAGCTCATACGCAGAGTGTATGAAATTAAACTCATGGCTCTCTACGGACAGGGGATGGAAGTATTTTGCTGCACCCAGTGCGGCAGTACAGAGGACCTCAGTTACTTTGACAGCGGTTCGGGAGGGATTCTCTGCTCAAACTGCACAAAATCCGGGGGACGTACAGTACATATATCCGGATCTGCGGTATATACGCTTCAGTTTATTATAAGCAGCCCCCCGGAGAAGCTGTATACGTTCAGGGTCTCTAAGGAAGTTTTGAAGGAACTTGATTCTGTCAGCGAGTCATTTTTAAAACAGTATGTCAGCCATCATTTCAAGTCTCTGGATTTTTTGGAACTGCTTTGACTTTTTTAGCTTATCTCTTGAAAAAAGAGGGGTTACACGCTACAATAGAACAGATTATAGGAAATGAAGAAACGGTGAGGTAGAAACAATATGGAATTAACAATGGAGAAAATCGTAAATTTAGCAAAGGCCAGAGGTTTTGTGTACAGCGGATCTGAGATTTACGGCGGATTGGCAAATACATGGGATTATGGAAATCTTGGCGTGGAGCTTAAAAACAATGTAAAAAAAGCATGGTGGAAGAAATTTATTCAGGAAAGCCCGTATAATGTAGGTGTGGACTGTGCGATACTTATGAATCCGCAGACCTGGGTTGCTTCCGGACATCTGGGCGGGTTTTCCGACCCTTTGATGGACTGTAAAGAGTGCCACGAACGTTTCCGCGCAGATAAGATCATCGAAGATTATATGGATGAACACGGCATGGAGATTGAGGGCGGCTCTGTGGACGGATGGACCAAAGAAGAGATGGTGGATTTTATCAATGATCATGACATCGTATGCCCGTCCTGCGGAAAGAAAAATTTTACGGATATCCGTGAGTTCAACCTGATGTTCAAGACGTTCCAGGGTGTCACCGAGGATGCAAAAAATACAGTTTACCTGCGCCCGGAAACAGCTCAGGGTATTTTCGTAAACTTTAAAAACGTGCAGAGGACATCCAGAAAGAAGATCCCGTTCGGTATCGGACAGGTCGGAAAATCTTTCAGAAACGAGATCACTCCTGGAAACTTTACGTTCCGTACAAGAGAGTTTGAGCAGATGGAACTGGAATTTTTCTGCGAGCCGGATACAGATCTTGAATGGTTTGCCTACTGGAAAGAATTCTGTATCAACTGGTTAAAGACACTGGGCATCACCGATGACCAGATGAGAGTCCGTGACCATGGAAAAGAAGAACTGTCTTTCTACTCCAAGGCAACTTCAGATATCGAATTTTTATTCCCATTCGGATGGGGAGAACTGTGGGGTATCGCTGACCGTACAGATTATGACCTGACACAGCACCAGAATACTTCAGGGGAAGATCTGACTTACTTTGACGATGAAAAAAAAGAGCGCTACATTCCATATGTAATCGAGCCGTCTCTCGGAGCCGACCGTGTGACTCTTGCATTCTTATGCGCCGCTTATGACGAAGAAGAACTGGAAGGCGGAGACAAACGTACCGTCCTTCGTTTCCACCCGGCTATCGCACCGGTGAAGATCGGGGTGCTTCCTCTGTCCAAGAAATTAGCTGAGGGGGCAGGGAAAGTTTATGAGACGCTTGCGAAATACTACAACTGTGAGTACGATGAGCGCGGAAATATCGGAAAGAGATACAGAAGACAGGACGAGATCGGAACACCGTTCTGTGTGACATACGATTTCGATTCCGAAGAAGACGGAGCAGTAACCGTCAGAGACCGTGATACAATGGAACAGGAACGGGTGAAGATCGAAGATCTGAAAGAATACTTTGAGAAGAAGTTTGACTATTAAAAACTATCAAATAATTGGACCGGCGGGATTTGTTATCCAGCCGGTTTTTCTATTCTGTCAATATGGGTTCTGCACGATCATGCAGGAATCAACTTACATGGATTTTTGATACGCCAGACGTTCACTGCAGTCGTTCAGACAGATGATCCCACAGTATGAGAAACCATTTTTTTTGAGCAGATTCTGCATGACCTTGTTGTCACGGTGGGTATCGATCTTTAAATTTCCGCACTGTTCCAGAGCCCAGGAAAGACAAAAAGAAGCGCATCCTTTCTGTGTTGTTTTGGAAGCAAGTCTGTGTACAACACCGTAAGGGCTTTCATTTCTCCATTTACCGTCATAAATTTTTTTATAAGAAAAATCTTGCCCCATTTTATAAAAAAGACAGCTTGTATTTGTTCGTTTTCTATGCATACATAACTATTTCCAGCTTCTATATCCATGCGGATCATGGACTCTTCCGGATAATGTTCTCCCCATTGATCCGGGTTTCCATGCTGTTTCATAAATAGCCTGGCACCAGAATAGAGAGCCATGATTTCATTCAGCTGTTCGATTCTGGATTTCTGGATTTTCATCATAGATTCCTTTCCCTTTAAAAAGTAATAAATTTGGTTTTGTGTATCTTTTGATGCAGACAAATCATGGGGATGAATTTATAATTCTAGATACAGTCCGGCCGGTTCAAAGAGTTTCCAGCGAACAGTATTCCGTTAGTGCAGGCAGATCCCTGATCTCTATCTGTTTCCGGCGGGTGAGAATAATTTCCTGCTCCCGGAGCTGTGAAAGACCGCGGGTTACATGGATACGACTGATTCCAAGAAGATCGGAAAGATCATCCTGCGTCATGTCGATGTACAGATCCGGATGATCCGTCTCGTTTCCTGTGAGCAGGTAAAGCAGATTGCACAGACGGGTTAAGGAACTGTTGTATTCCTGATGTGCTGTTTCATAGAGCAGACGATTTACATACGTGGAATACCAATCTACAATATTGGCGCTCAGCTGAGGATTTGTCTCAAACATCTGCCGGAATTGCTCTTTTGTAAATTCCAGAACGTTCATATCCGAAACTGCTGTAGTTATGAGAGATTGTTCGATTTTATAGTCATGCTGGTGATAACCAGGGAACACGGTACCCTCCCCGTGGAAGGATATAATTTTCCTGTGGCCGTTTTCGTGTTCCATATAGTTTTGGGCAGCGCCTGAGATTATGTAATGAATTCTTTGGAAGGGTTCGCCGCTCTCCCACAGAAATTCACCCTTTCGAAAGAAACGTTTTTTATGAGGCTGAGTGAGAAAGTAACTGTAAAACTGTTTGAAATCATTGGCAAAAAAGTACCGAGGGGTAAGCATACAAAGACCTCCTTTTGCTCAAAGTGGTTTTTTTATTTTAACACTTTTTTGCTAATGTATCAAAAATGATTGATGAGTCAAAAGGAAGGAGATTAAAAAATGAAAAAAGTAAAAATTACAGTCTTGAGAACCATGTTTAATGAGGACCTGGCTGCCGAGTACGGTGCAGAAGGGCTTGCAGCATGTCCTTTTCACAGGGAGGGTCAAGTGTTTTACGCCGACTATGCAAAACCGGAAGGACTCTGCGATGAGGCGTGGAAGGCTATTTACCAGTATGTATTTGCACTGGCCCATGGAGCGGGAAATGAAGTGTTCTATTACGGAGACTGGATCAGAAAGCCGGGCACTGCCATATGCAGCTGCAATGGTTCGGCTCTTAGAATGCCTCACTCTAATCATGTGGAAAATGAACATAAATTTTATAGGAGAAGCATCCATCGAACAAAGGGGGCTATCCAACGATTGTTTTCTATTCTTCTTTTATTTTGGCGATCTCTTTAGCCATTTTTTTCTTCAAAGTGAGATTACTCTGGCGTGCGATCATGATCCGCTGTGCCTGCGGTGACCCCGCACCGTGCATGGATTCTGTACGGTATCCGACGGCTGCGCTTCCAAGAGTCAGATTTTCAATCAGCCTCATGATGCGAAGTCTGTTTTCTGTGGAGACGCCTGACACTCCGCGGAGATACTTTTCAACATAAGCGCCCAGCTTCGGATCTTTCAGATCTTTTTCGGAAGGAGCGGTAACCATCAGACCTCCTGCGATATCTTCTGCAAGACGTGCGATTTCATATGGAAAGCGGGTAACATTCTGTTTACATACATTGGCCAGAAGCAGATCGATCAGATAGTTTCCGGACCTGGTGGCTGCACCTTCGGCAGAACATGCGATGCCGCAGCAGTACAGGGTTTCGTTTAAATGGGTCATTTCGATCAGCTTGTCTTTTACATGGGAGGCACGTCCCGCTCCATTGTATTCTGCTGCAGCTGCAGACGCACCGATCAGGACATCGCCAACACCAACTTTACATCCGCCGTAGGACTGTCTGTGGTATCCGGCAAAACGCTCCACCAGAACCCCGGCAAAATCATATTCCCCATTTAAGAAAATACGGTCGTTTGGCACAAAGACATTATCAAACACAACCAGAGCTTCCATTCCTCCGTATTCGGAATTTCCTACATCCATTTGAGAGCCTTCTAATTTTCTTGTATCACAGGACTGTCGTCCGACAATCATAAAAATGCCATCAGAGTCTGTCGGCACTGTAAAAGAAACTGCATAGTCTTTGTCATCTTCGCCCATGGCTATGGTAGGCATGACCAGTACTTCATGTGAGTTGATAATTCCGGTTTGATGGGCTTTGGCTCCACGGACGACGATCCCGTCAGGCCGGCGTTCCACGACATGCAGAAAAAGGTCAGGATCGGCCTGAGCATGAGGAGCAAGGGAGCGGTCTCCTTTTGGATCTGTCATTGCACCGTCTGTGGTCAGATCCTTTTTCTGTGCATATTTTAAGAAGTTTTTAAAGTTTTCGTGGTAGCTGGTGCCGTATTTTTCATCCACCTCATATGTAGTACTGTAAACTGCATTAAACGCATCCATACCTACACAGCGCTGGAAACAGGCAGCGGTTTTTTGGCCGCACAGTCTCTGCATTTTCACTTTTTTAATCAAATCCCCGGCGCTTTGATGGATATGGGTAAAGCGGTTGATCTTTTCTCCTGTTTCAGAAGAAACTGCAGTCATCAGATCCTCATATTCCGGCATCTGTGCCAGGTCATAAGTCGCTTTTACAGAATTCAGGGACGGTCTTAAAATAGGATCATCCACCGGATGTTCAATTTTTTCCCCAAACATATAAACCTGAAGATTCAGTTTTCTCATGCTCTCCACATATTCGTTTCCTGTCATTAAAGCCATATGATCTTACCTTCCTTTCATAAACGGCGGAAGCTTTCTGCTCCCGAAAATAAGTTTGACATCAGAGTATATAGCAAAAAATGTGCCAAGTTTTTGGGAAACTGAAAAGCAATCGTTGGAGACATACCTGACAGAGATTATGTCTGTTTTTTCAGCAAGATAAAATATCTTTTGTGTTCAAGAAATGGAACAAAAAACAGTGATTATTTTATTTTTGGAACAATAGATGGGAGATTGTGCATAAAAGCAGGAGATGCCGGTTGGCATGGTATTTGCTATATATAAATATCAGGAGGTGATTGTGATGTTAAGGGAAATAGAGAAGGTGCTGGAAGAAGATGTGCGTCCATATTTGCTCGAACATGAAGGAAATGTCCGGATATCAGAATATAAAGAAGGTATTTTGAAAGTCCGCCTGACAGGACAGTGCTCCGGATGTCCATCCGCAGCCCTGACAACCGAAGAATTGATTGCAGAAGCGGTGAAAAAGAAAATACCTGAGGTAAAGGATGTAGTGCTGGTGAATGAGGTAAGTGATGACCTTATCGAAATGGCAAAAAAACTGATGAGCCATTCGGGAAAGCAGGGGGTGTCATGGAGATAGGGATAAAACACTGTCTGTTCCATATATGAAACAAATGAGCCGCGTAAACTTGGACGAAACTGCCCGGTGTGTTAAAATAAAACCAACGAATGATTCTTTTGAGAGAAGGAGAGAGAATGGACGGGAAGCAGGAAAAACCTCAGATTTTTTCAAATATACAGGAAGCCAGTGAGCGGCTGGATGCTATCATTGAGAATTCCTTCGATGGCATTTATATCACGGACGGCAGGGCAAACACAATCAAAGTCAATCGGGCATATGAGACGATCACCGGACTTGACAGAGCAGATATGCTCGGGAAAAACATGGAGGAACTGGAGCGCGGGAATGTAATTTCCGTGTCCGGTTCTCTTATGGCTATCAGGGAAAAAAGAGTGGTGACCCTGGAGCAGGAGTTTAAGACAGGAAAAAAGGCGGTCATAACAAGCAGCCCGATCTGCGACAAGGAAGGGCAGATCATCATGGTCGTCACAAATGTAAGGGACCTGACTGAGATTTATCATCTGAGAGAAGAAATGGGAAGGAAAAAACAGGAGGAAGAAAAACTCCGGCAGAAGCTCCGGCACGTCCAGGGGGAATTTTTCGGCAGCTGTATGGTGGCCCAGGATAAAAATACCCTGGATGCCTTGTTCTGGGCAGACAAAGTATCCGGGCTGGATGCAACGGTCATGCTGCTTGGGGAGACCGGAGTCGGAAAGGAAGAGTTCGCGAGATATATTTATCAGAACAGCAGGCGGAAAGACGGAAGTTTTATCAAAGTTAACTGCGGTGCAATTCCTCCCAATCTGTTGGAAAGTGAATTGTTCGGATATGAAAAGGGAGCATTCACGGGCGCCAGTAAAAACGGAAAGCTCGGTCTGTTTGAACTGGCAGATAAAGGAACCATTTTTCTCGATGAGATCGGGGAACTGCCGTTTGATATGCAGGTCAAGTTCCTGCGGGTTCTGCAGGAGCAGGAGGTGGAACGCATCGGAGGGAGCAGGCCGGTAAAGATCGATGTGAGAATTGTTGCGGCCACAAACCGGAATCTGGAAGAAATGGTGAAACAAAAAGCATTCAGGGAAGACCTGTTTTACCGTCTGATGGTATTTCCGATCCACATCCCGCCTTTGAGAGAGAGAAGAAAAGACATAGAGCCGCTTGCCAGGCTCTTTTTGGGACAGCTCAATAAGAAATACGGATTTCGGAAGGAGTTTACGTTTGAGGCTTTGGAACTGCTGAAGGAATACCGATGGCCGGGGAATATCAGGGAATTGAAAAATCTGGTTGAGAGGGCTGTGATCATCAGCAATGAGGACCTGATCGGACCGGAGAGTATCCCTGTAGAGACAGGGGAAAGAACACTTAAAGCAAAAAAACGGAAAAAAGAAAAGAGTACATCCATCGACCTGAAATCTGAACTTCACAGAATTGAACTTCAGTATATGGAACAGGCTTATAAAACATTTGGAAATGTGAGGGATGCAGCATTAAGCCTGGGGATGACAGCGCCGACCTTTGTGAGGAAACGGAAACAATATGCCGAAGAAAACAAATACCAGGTTCCCAATGGAAAAGCTGATTGAATGGGGTCTAATCGATATACGGGTAGAAGAGAATCAACGGTCGGTTGTCCGCTGGGGGAAGATCTTTTTATTATCCTAAGAAATTTGTAATATTTTCTGCATAGTTTTATCATACTTTTCTGGTATACTAAATCATATCAGGCAACAGGAAGGGAGAAACTATGAGAAAATTGGTATTCAATAAAAAGTTTTTGGCCGCAGTGGGGATTGTTCTGGCAGTGGGCGGATGCTTTTTTGTAAAGGGAAGGATGAATACAAAAGCTGCGGATGACAGCATTTTTGTTCAGAATATGAGCGTTCAGTACAAACAGTGCGAGGGAACTTCCAAAGAAATTCTGGAAGAAGATATCGACGAACATATCTCAGAGGAGATTATGGCGCTGGAGGAAAAGGGACATACCTACGAGATCGGCGAGGCCTTGTCCGCCAAAGACAGTGAGTTTATCCCGGTGATCAAGCAGATCAACGATGAGACTGCATATGAGGCCATCGGCGGAATCACAGTGAAAAATAAGAACTATGTCGTAAAGGTCAAATCGGCTCAGAAGATTACTGAGGAAGATGTGGAGAACGCACTGGAGGCGGTAAAGGACCAGTTAAACTAAATACAACATCAAAGATTTATACGAAGCACAGAGGGATTCCTTTTTAGCCGGGCGGCAGGAAGTTTTTCTCTGTGCTTTGTTTTATTGCCCGTATTCAGGCTCATATGTTATGATAAAATAAAATCAGCAGGAGGAGATTTATATGATTTTAATTAAAAACGGAAGAGTCATGGACCCGGAAACCGGATTTGATAAAGTGACTGATCTTGTTCTTTCTGGTGGAAAGATTAAAAGTATAGGAAATACAGAAACAGCAGATTTTGAGCAGATCATAGATGCAGAAGGTATGGTTGTGGCTCCTGGTCTGATCGATGTCCATGTGCATTTCAGAGACCCTGGATTTACACACAAAGAAGATATGCAGACCGGGAGCCGGGCGGCCCTTCACGGAGGTGTCACCACGGTGGTTTGTATGGCAAATACAAAGCCTGTGGTGGACAGCACGGAGATTCTGGATGATATTCTGAAACGGGCACAGAAACTGCCGGTCCGGCTTGTCCAGACTGCGGCGGTATCCAAAGGATTTAAAGGGAAAGAACTCGTTAACATGGAGGTGCTGAAAGCCCATGGGGCATTGGGATTTACAGATGACGGTCTTCCGCTCATGGACGAAGAGATCGTCCGTAGGGCTATGGAGACTGCGGCAAAACTTGATGTTCCGGTCAGTCTTCACGAGGAAGATCCGAAATATATTAAGCGCCCGGGAGTCAATGCCGGAAAGGTTGCCGAACAGCTTGAGTACGGCGGGGCTTCTGACGAAGCGGAGGCGGTGATGGTAGAGAGAGACTGCCGGCTGGCGCTGGAAACCGGGGCATCTGTGGATATCCAGCATATCAGTTCTGCCAAAGCCGTTGATCTTGTAAAGGATGCCAAAGCGAAAGGTGCTCATGTGACAGCGGAAGCTGCACCCCATCATTTTACGCTGACAGAAGAGGATGTTCTCACTTACGGCTCCCTGGCCAAGATGAATCCGCCGCTCAGGACAAAAAAAGACAGAGAGAGGATTATCGAGGGACTGAAGGAAGGCACCATAGAGATTATCGCCACAGACCATGCGCCTCACTCTGTGGAAGAAAAGGCAACAGGCCTTGAAAAGGCACCGAGCGGTATTACCGGACTGGAAACTTCTCTGGGACTTGGTATTACAAAACTGGTAAGGGAAGGACATTTAACTTTGATGGAACTCCTGGAAAAAATGACGGTCAATCCCGCAAAACTTTATCACCTGGAACAGGGAAGAATACAGGAGGGAAAACCGGCAGATTTGGTTCTGTTTAAAGAGGACGAGGAGTATATTGTAGAGAAGTTTTATTCCAAGGCCTCAAACTCACCGTTCAAAGGCTGGAAACTTTTCGGCAAGATTTATTACACAATCTGTAAAGGGAATGTTTACGATCTGTCACAAGATTAAAAACTTCATGTTAATGTCATAGTTCTGAGATATCTGCATGATATAATGATACTATAAACAAATTTCTGACTGATCATATAAAGCCGCTTTGACAGGGCAGATACGAAGGAGGGGTGTCTTATGAAAAGATACGGTATCTGTTTTACAAGTATCATTGTAGCTGTTGTTCTGTGTGCAGAACTCATCGGATTTCCGGTATCTGTTTCTGCCAATGAGCCTGAGAGTGCGGGAAATATCTCAGCGGACGTAAAAATAAAAAGAAGTGCTAAAGCGTCCGGAATGAATGAAGAAAATATGGAAGCGAGCCGGTTCAGCAGTATGGATGAGGCTTCCATGTATATGATGTACGGAGACGGCATGTATACTTTTACCCAGTCCTATCTGAGAGATCACAGTGACAGACTGGTCGAACTCAGGGTGAAGGAAGCGGGAAGTTTGATCCTTGTATCTTTTCAGGAAGAAGACAACGCACAGATGCCGTCTCTCCTGGATAGTCAGAAGCAGCCTGTGGGACAGCGGATACCGGATGGGGCCGTGAAACTTAAAGCAGAACCGGGAACCTATTATGTGAGGCTGCCGAAAGACTTTACCACGGTTTTTATCGCACCGTTTGTCATCAAAGATAACCCGCGTAAGCTATCCAATGAGGTTTCCTACATTCAGAGCGGACAGGGAAAATACACGTATCACTCCTTTACCATGGCAAAACGGGGGACAGCGGATATCACAGCATCTCCGATCGTGAAACAGAAAACTCCGGTTGTATTTTACGTCCAGAGAAGAGAAGACGGACGCTGGAAGAATATAGGACGGCAGCAGAAGTCTTATTTTACCAGTGATACAGGAACGGTTGTCTATGGACTGAAGAGGGGAACCTACCGGATTGCAGCAAAGGCAGACATAAAACAGGGATATTCACTCTGTGTGATCAAGACATTTATCCCGGCAAAGTATAAGACGAAGAAAACAAAAGCAAAGACGTTAAAAAGATTTCGGGAACAGTATGATTTGTATACAGTAACAGAAAGAGCGTCCAGATGGTACCGAATTTCAGTTCCGAAGAAACGGAAAAAGATATCAATGGAAGCAGAAACTTATATGAACTCCGGAAAGATCAGGTTTACTGTCTATAAAAAGGGCAGAAAAAAGCCTGTAAAATCTCTGACTTTGTCAGGAGAAAAAATCAAACGGTTCAGTTTTAAGGGCAGCAAAGGCACTTATTATATAAAGGTCGCAAAATCAGGAAGACAGACAAATGGGTCTTATTGGCTGTATCAGTATTGATCTGAGAATAAGAAGGAAAAAAAGAATCTATGAGCTGATCCATAGGTTCTTTTTTGTTTTTTTCATAAAAGTAAAATACCGATATGTTTTCTGTGAAGTTTTACTCAGATTTAACATAACCTGTCTTTTGAATTTTACATTGGACAAGTAAGATATGACTTGTAGCGATGAAAAGCCAAAAGGAGATTATTATGAGAAAGATGAGGAAAAGAATTTTAAGTGTTCTTCTGACAGCAGTGGCAGCGACAACTTTACTGGCAGGCTGCGGAGGCAAAGACGAAGGTAAAAAAGCAGCAGGTGAAGATATCACCGTTGTATCCAGAGAAGACGGATCCGGCACAAGAGGAGCGTTTATTGAGTTATTTGGGATCGAAGAAAAAGACAGTGACGGAAATAAGATAGATAACACGACAACGGAGGCAATGATCACCAACTCTACTTCCGTTATGATGACGACAATCGCCGAGAATGAGGCAGCAATCGGATACATATCTTTAGGGTCCTTAAATGATACAGTAAAAGCCCTGAAGATTGACGGAGCAGAGCCGAGTACCGAAAATGTAAAAAACAAGACTTATAAGATCGTGCGTCCGTTCAACATTGTGACAAATGAGAAGAAGCTGAGTAACCAGGCTAAAGATTTTATGAAATTCATAATGAGCAAAGAAGGCCAGGAAGTGGTCGCAGACAATGGATATATTACGGTCGATGACAAGGCTTCCGCATACAAAGCAGCCGGGGCAAAAGGCAAGATTGTTGTGGCAGGATCATCATCTGTTACCCCTGTCATGGAAAAGTTAAAAGAGGCCTATACGGCACTGAACAAAGATGTAAAGATCGAAGTTCAGCAGAGTGATTCTACAACAGGAGTGACTTCCACAGTGGACGGAGTCTGCGACATCGGGATGGCATCCAGAGAACTTGCAGACAGCGAGGTGAAAAAAGGCGTGAAGCCTACAGTCATCGCACAGGATGGAATCGCAGTGATCGTAAACAAGAAAAACGAGGTATCTGAACTTAAAAGTGACCAGATAAAAGGTATTTTTACAGGTGAAGTGATTTCCTGGGGCGACGTGAAATAAAGCTATATAGTGCAAATAGAGAGATAGTGGGGAAATAAAGATGAAACAGTACAAAGAAAAGATCATGAAAGGCGTATTCCTGACCGCAGCCTGTACTTCCATACTGGCAGTCATACTGATATGTGCATTCCTGTTCATGAACGGCTTACCCGCTATTGGGGAGATCGGACCGGTAAAATTTCTGGTCGGAGAGCGATGGATGCCAAAGAATGGATTCTTTGGCATCTTCCCAATGATCATGGGAAGCCTTTATATCACAGCGGGAGCCATCATCGTGGGTGTCCCTGTCGGAATCTTTACGGCGGTCTTCATGGCAAAGTTCTGCAGCGGGAAGCTTTATAAAATACTGAAGCCGGCAGTGGATCTTTTGGCAGGAATTCCATCTGTGGTTTATGGCTTCTTCGGCATGGTCGTTTTGGTGCCGATGGTCAGAAATATTTTTGGCGGCAACGGAAACAGTATTCTTACGGCGTCACTGCTTTTAGGGATCATGATTCTGCCGACGATTATCGGTGTTTCTGAGAGTGCCATCCGTGCAGTGCCGGACAGCTATTACGAAGGTTCACTGGCCCTGGGGGCGAGCCACGAGAGAAGTGTGTTTTTTACAGTACTGCCTGCGGCGAAATCCGGTATTTTGGCAGGTGTGGTGTTAGGGATTGGAAGAGCCATAGGAGAGACTATGGCGGTTGTCATGGTTGCGGGAAACCAGGCCAGGATGCCGATGGAACTTGCTAAGGGAGTCAGGACACTGACGGCGAATATCGTATTGGAAATGGGATATGCCACGGATCTGCACAGAGAAGCGCTGATCGCCACGGCTGTGGTGCTGTTTGTCTTTATCCTGCTGATTAACCTTTCTTTTTCTGCATTAAAACATAAGGAGGAATTCTGATGGAGGCGATGACAGCAAAGCCATTAAACGGTATAAAACAGGTGAATAAGGTCACAAGGAAACAGAGATTTTCTTCTTACAAAAGAACTCCGCTCTCTCTGCTTCTGTATCTGCTGGTGCTGATATCCACGGTCTTTACGGCGGGAATTTTGATCTATCTGATCGGATATATTTTGGTGCATGGGGTTCCGTATCTTACAAAAGATCTGTTTTCTTTAAAATACACATCGACGAATGTATCACTTTTTCCGGCCATGGTCAACACGGTCAGCATGACAGCACTGGCGCTCTTATTTGCAGTGCCGCTGGGAATCTTTTCTGCGATTTATCTTGTGGAATATGCCAAGAAGGGAAACCGGCTTGTGGGGATCGTCAGGATTACTGCCGAAACTCTTTCAGGAATTCCGTCGATTGTATATGGACTGTTTGGTATGCTGTTCTTTGTGACCACATTAAAATGGGGACTGTCCATTTTATCGGGAGCCGCAACACTGGCGATTATGATTCTGCCGGCTGTGATGAGAACCAGCGAGGAGGCATTAAAATCTGTCCCGGATTCTTTCAGGGAAGGAAGCTTCGGGCTTGGAGCGGGAAAACTTAGGACGGTCTTTCAGATCGTGCTTCCGTCTGCGGTGCCCGGCATTTTGTCCGGAGTCATATTGGCAGTGGGAAGAATCGTAGGAGAGACGGCGGCGCTGATGTATACAGCCGGAACAGTGGCAGAGATACCATCCAATGTGATGGGTTCCGGGAGAACATTATCAGTCCATATGTATGCACTCTCCAGCGAGGGTTTGCACGTCAATCAGTCTTACGCCACAGCGGTGGTTCTGCTGATCGTAGTGATCGTCATTAACGCGGTGTCGACATTTATTGCCAAGCGGATAACGAAAGGATAGAACATGGAATCTAAAATCAAAGTACAGAATCTGGATTTATATTACGGGGATTTTAAAGCGCTCAAAGCGATCAATCTTGATATTTCCCCGAATGAGATCACGGCATTTATCGGTCCGTCCGGCTGTGGAAAATCTACACTTTTAAAGTCATTAAACCGTATGAATGATTTGGTGGAAGGATGTAAGATTACGGGAAAAGTCACTCTGGACGGAGAAGATATTTACGGAGATATGGACATTAATCTGCTCAGGAAACGGGTGGGTATGGTATTTCAGAAACCGAATCCGTTTCCTATGAGTGTCTATGACAATGTAGCCTACGGACCGAGGACACATGGAGTCAGGAACAAAGCGCAGCTGGATGAGATCGTGGAGAAATCTCTGAGAAACGCGGCAATCTGGGATGAACTGAAGGACCGACTGAAAAAAAGTGCCATGGGCCTTTCGGGAGGCCAGCAGCAGAGACTCTGTATCGCCAGGGCTCTGGCAGTGGAGCCGGAGGTGCTCCTGATGGATGAGCCGACGTCTGCCCTGGACCCGATTTCCACCTCAAAGATCGAGGACCTTGCGGCAGAACTGAAATCCAAGTATACTATCATTATGGTAACCCATAATATGCAGCAGGCCGTCCGTATTTCCGATAAGACCGCATTTTTCCTCTTAGGGGAAGTCGTAGAGTATGGAAAGTCCGATCAACTGTTTTCCATGCCGAAAGATCAAAGAACAGAAGACTATATTACAGGAAGGTTTGGTTGATATGAGAAATCGGTTTGACAGACAGCTTGAACAGCTGAATATTGAAATGATCGAGATGGGTGCCCTCTGTGAGGATATGATTCATCTGGCAGGGAAATTGGTAGATACAAAGAGCAAAGAGATGATTTCAAGGATCAATGATCTGGAAGAAGAGATCAATCAGAAAGAGCGGGACATAGAGAGACGATGTATGAAGCTTCTGCTCCAGCAGCAGCCGGTGGCCGGGGATTTGAGGGTGATTTCAGCAGCGCTTAAAATGGTTTCTGATATGGAACGGATCGGGGATCAGGCTGTGGATATCGCGGGCATTGTAAAAAAGAGTGATGTGGTGACTGTGATGAATCATCACACCCATGTTCTGATGATGGCTGCAAGAACGCTCGCCATGGTCACAAAAGCTGTGGATTCTTTTGTAAAAAAAGATCTGGATGCGGCCAATGAGGTGATCAAAGCAGACGACGAGGTGGACGCTCTGTTCTCAAAGGTGAAAAAAGAAGTGATCTCTTTGATTCATGAGGACCCGGAAAAAGGAGAGGCCTGTGTAGCGATTGTCATGATTGCCAAGTATTTTGAGCGGATCGGCGATCACGCCAGCAATATCGCCGAATGGGTAGAATTCTCTATGACCGGGGAATATAAAGGAGGAAGTTTGTGATTTATATTGTCGAGGACGATGCGAACATACGGGAACTTGTCATTTATACTCTTCAGAGTACAGGATTTGATGCGGGGGGATATGAAAGCGGCATCAGCTTTTTTAAAGATCTTTCGGCTGGAAAGATTCCTGAACTGGTGCTTCTGGACATTATGCTTCCTGGGGAAGACGGCATTAGTATTTTAAGGAAGATCAGGAGCAATCCTGAGACAAAGCATATCCCGGTGATCATGATGACGGCGAAGGGCGCCGAGTATGACAAGGTGCTGGGCTTAGACAGCGGAGCGGACGATTATATTACAAAACCTTTCGGCATGATGGAACTGGTATCCCGGATCAAAGCGGTTTTAAGGCGGGTAAAAAAAGAGGAGCCGACGGAAGAACTTTCGGCAGGAAATCTCTATATCCATGTGGGAAAGCATAAGGTGCTGGCAGACGGTGAAAAGGTGGAGCTGACCTACAAAGAGTTCCGCCTGCTCTGTATGCTGATGGAGAGCAAAGGCAATGTGCTCACCAGAGACCAGCTTCTCACAAATATTTGGGGTTATGATTTTGACGGCGAGACCCGGACGGTGGATGTCCATATCCGTACCCTGCGCCAGAAGCTTGGAGAATGCGGATCTATGATCGAAACTGTGAGAGGGATCGGTTACCGCATTGGAGGAAATGAATGAAGCGTAAGATATTTCTGAATATGAGCTACATTGCCCTGATCACGGTGGTGTGCACTACGGTATTTTTATCTGTGGTCGCTTACGGAAGATATATGTCCCAGGTAAAAGAGGGAATTCAGAACGAGGCCGGATATATGGCGGAGTCCCTGAACCAGCATGAGAACCAGAGTCTGGATGCATACAAAGATATCACGATCAGCAGGATCACGCTGATCGCTGCGGACGGGAAAGTCCTGTATGACAGTACGGGAAAAGAAAAGTCCATGAGCAATCACAGAAATAGAAAAGAGTTCAAAGAAGCGGAAAAAAATGGGGCCGGCGAGAGTACAAGGATTTCTAAGACCCTCAAAAAACAAACGTATTACTATGCTGTAAAGCTTTCGGACGGCAGTGTCTTACGGCTCAGCCGGGAGACTCAGACTATTTTTAATCAGGTGGAGGGCGTACTGCCTGTTCTGATTTTAATGATGGCAGTGGTTTTTGTTTTGGCGCTGGCCCTTTCAAGACTCCTCACCGGAAGGATTATTGAGCCGATCAACCGGATCAACCTGGAGCATCCGGAAGATGAAAATACCTATGACGAGCTGTCACCTCTGCTGGTGAGGATTCACCGGCAGAATGAAGCGATCAAAGAAAAGATCAGAGAGATCAAGGAAAAGCAGATCGAGTTTACGACGATTACAGAAAATATGAGCGAAGGCTTTCTGATCCTCAATGATAAATCTGTGGTGCTTTCTTACAATACGAGTGCTCTTCGGATTCTTGACATCAGGGAAGATCAGTGCAGCAACCAGAATGTATTGTCCATTAACCGCAGCCATGAATTCCGCAGGGCGGTGGAGGCAGCTTTGAATGGTGAGGCTTTTGAGGAAGTGATGGAATTTCGCGAGCGCAAGTACCTGCTGATGGCCAATCCGGTGACGGTATCAGGCGCAGTGAAAGGAGCGGTGCTGATGATGATTGATGTGACAGAAAAAGAAGAAAGAGAAGAACTGAGAAAAGAATTTTCTGCCAATGTATCTCATGAGCTGAAGACTCCGCTGACGACGATTTCGGGATATGCGGAGCTTATGAAAGACGGACTCGTAAAGCAGGAGGATGTAGGCCGGTTCTCGGAAAAGATTTACACAGAGGCCAGAAGGCTCATTTCCATGATAGAGGGTATCATCAAACTGTCCAGACTGGATGAAAATCAGATTATACAGGAAAAAGAAGAGGTTGATCTGTATCAGCTGGCTTTGGAGATCAAAAACTCTCTTTCTATGAAAGCGGCAGAGGAAGGAATTGACATTCAGGTTCTCGGCTCACCGTGTAAAGTCTCAGGGGTACGCCAGATCTTATACGAAATGCTGTATAATCTCATGGAAAATGCAGTTAAGTACAATGACAGGGGAGGTCATGTGTTTGTAACCGCCGCTGTCATGGAAGGGCGGGCTGCCGTGATTGTAGAAGATGACGGTATCGGCATTCCGCCGGAAGATGCGGACCGTATTTTTGAACGTTTTTACCGGGGAGATAAAAGCCACTCCAGCGAGAGGGAAGGAACGGGACTTGGACTTTCTATCGTAAAACACGGAGCAAAATACCACGGCGCAAAGATCGAAGTGGAAAGTGAAGTAGGCAGGGGAACAAAAATTGCAGTTATTTTTTAGTCTAAAAGAGGCGGTCCTTTTTGGATCGTCTCTTTTTTTCTCCTTCTTTTTATGTTATGATTTCAGTTAAGTATGACATTTTCCACATGATTTCCGTTCGGCTCTTAGAATGCCTCACTCCAATCATGTAGAAAATGGACATAATGTCTGCTGGAAAGGTATTCTTCGAATAAAATGGACTATTCAAAGTAAAATTTCTTTATTCGTCGGCTTTTTCCAGAAGAAACTATGTCCATCTCGTCCATTTTCATTAATATAAAGGAGAATTGACATGATCAATGAATTAGTAAAAAAAATAAAACAGCTGGATGCACCGATCGTGGTGGGACTGGACCCGATGCTTGATTATGTGCCTGACCAGATAAAGAAGAAAGCATTTGACGAATTCGGTGAAACTTTGAAGGGTGCCGGGGAAGCAGTCTGGCAGTATAATAAAGGAATTATTGACACTACATACGACCTGATTCCGGCGGTAAAGCCTCAGATTGCTATGTACGAGCAGTTCGGGGTGGAGGGCCTCATTGCTTTTCATAGAACCTGTGAATATGCAAAGGAAAAGGGACTTGTGGTGATCGGCGATATTAAGAGGGGCGATATTGGCTCCACATCAGCGGCCTATGCGGTGGGACATGCCGGAGCAGTACAGGTGGGCAGCAAAAAATACCGCGGATTCGATGAGGATTTTCTGACGGTAAATCCATACCTTGGCAGTGACGGTATTCTGCCTTTTATTGATGTATGCAAAGAGGAGAAGAAGGGTCTGTTTATTCTGGTCAAGACGTCCAATCCTTCCAGCGGAGAATTTCAGGATCAGCTTGTAGATGGAAAACCGTTATACGAACTGGTGGCAGAGAAAGTGGCTGTGTGGGGCGAAAGCCATATGGGAGACAATTACAGCTATATCGGAGCCGTCGTAGGGGCAACTTATCCGAAAATGGGAGAAGTCTTAAGAAAAATCATGCCGAAAAACTACATTCTGGTTCCGGGATACGGTGCGCAGGGAGGGAAAGCAGAGGACTTAAAACCGTTCTTTAATGAGGACGGGCTGGGAGCCATCATCAATTCTTCCAGAGGCATCATCTGTGCGTACAAACAGGAACAGTACAGCAGCTTTGGGGCTGAGAATTATGCAGATGCATCCAGACAGGCGGTGCTGGATATGAAAGAAGATTTGAAAAAAGCATTTGTAAAATAAGGAGAAGTATATGGGAAAACAGAACATAAAGGCTGAAATCCTCAGCCAGAAGAAGCTTTCCGCAGATATTTTTGACATGACGCTGAATGTTGGAGATATGGCCAGGGAGGCTGTGCCGGGTCAGTTCGTATCTGTCTACGTCAACGACGGAAGCAAACTTTTGCCGAGACCGGTCAGTATCTGTGGTATTGAAAGAGAACAGGGCACAATCAGGCTTGTATACCGGATTGCGGGCAGGGGAACGGAACTTTTAAGTACCTATGAAGCAGGAACCCGGATAAACGTGCTGGGTCCCCTGGGCAATGGATTTACAATGAAAAAAGAAAAAGCGATCTTGATCGGCGGAGGCATTGGGATTCCTCCGATGCTGGAACTTGCAAAACAGCTGGGCTGTGAGAAAAGCATCGTGCTCGGCTATCGGGATCAGGATACTTTTTTAAAGGAAGAATTTGAGCCATACGGCGATGTCTATGTCTCAACAGAAGACGGTTCTTTGGGGACAAAAGGAAATGTGATTGATGCCGTCAGAGAACAGGCGGTACAGGGTGCTGTCATTTATGCCTGCGGACCGACACCTATGTTAAAAGGTGTCAAAGCTTATGCGGCGGAAATGGGGCTGGAAGCCCAGATTTCTCTGGAAGAGCGAATGGCATGCGGCATCGGTGCGTGTCTTGCGTGTGTCTGCAAATCAAAAGAAGTGGATGGGCATACCCATGTCCATAATAAGCGGGTCTGCAAGGATGGGCCTGTATTTGACGCAAAGGAGGTAGAACTCTGATGAATTTGGGAGTAGAGATCGCAGGAGTTTCTTTAAAGAATCCGGTGACCACAGGCTCCGGGACTTTCGGTTCCGGGAAGGAATACAGTGAATTTGTCGATCTGTCCAGCCTTGGAGCGGTGACGACAAAAGGTGTTGCCAATGTGCCCTGGCCGGGCAATCCGACGCCGAGAGTTGCTGAGACCTACGGAGGTATGCTCAATGCGGTAGGACTTCAGAATCCGGGTGTTGACGTGATGATTAAGAGAGATCTGCCGTTTTTAAAGGAGGCAGGAGCCACTGTGATCGTCAATGTCTGCGGAAAAACTACCGAGGATTATCTTGAGGTAGTGGAACGGCTGTCTGACCAGCCCGCAGATCTTCTGGAGATCAATGTTTCCTGCCCGAATGTGAAAGAGGGAGGCATTGCTTTCGGTCAGGATCCAAAAGCATTGTACGAGATTACAAAAGCAGTAAAGGCAAAGGCAAAGCAGCCGATTATCATGAAACTGAGTCCCAATGTGACAGATATTAAAGAAATGGCAAAGGCCGCAGAGGCTGCGGGAAGTGATGCGCTGTCTCTGATTAATACTCTGACCGGAATGAAAATTGATATTGAGAAGAGGGATTTTCTTCTGGCAAATAAAACAGGGGGACTCTCAGGGCCGGCCATCAAGCCGGTGGCAGTGCGAATGGTATATGAGGTGTGCAGTACGGTGAAGATTCCGGTGATCGGAATGGGAGGAATCCTTACTGCAGAGGATGCCCTGGAGTTTATCATGGCCGGAGCCGCTGCGGTAGCTGTAGGAACAGCGAATTTTACGGATCCGTGCGCGACTGTCAAAGTGATCGAGGGGATAAAGTCTTACATGGAACGCCATAACATAGAAGATATCCGGGAATTGATCGGATGTGTAAAGTAAACTGCAAAAGATGACGGAAGTGAGGTCAGCATGAATATATTATTTTTCTTGACGCCGAAGGAAGATGTGTCATATCTGCCGGAAGATTATACTTTGAGACAGGCGCTGGAGAAAATGAAATACCATGGATACTCGGCAGTTCCTATATTGACCGGCGACGGAAAGTATGTGGGAACCGTGACGGAGGGGGACCTTCTATGGGCAATGACGGATGATGCCGGATTTGACCTTGAGAAGGCAGAACTGATCTTTTTAAAAGATATGAAGCGCAGAAGGGACAACAGGCCCGTGACAATCAATACAGATATGGATGACCTGGTGGATGTGATCAAAGACCAGAATTTTGTTCCGGTCATCGACGATGAACAGAGGTTTATTGGGATCGTCACAAGAAAAGATGTGATCGGGTTTTATTACAGAGAATATCAGAAGGCTGAACATAAGGAGGAACATGATGGAACAGTATAAAAAAGAGTTTATTGAATTTATGATCGACTGCAACGTTTTGAAATTCGGAGATTTTGTGACCAAAAGCGGAAGAAACACGCCGTTCTTTGTAAATACGGGATTTTATCGGACCGGTGCCCAGTTAAAGAAGCTTGGAACTTATTATGCAAAGGCCATTGAGGCGAAATTCGGATTTGACTTTGATGTCTTGTTCGGACCCGCATACAAGGGAATCCCGCTGAGTGTAGCCGCCGCCATTGCAATCTCTGAAACCTATGGGAAGGATATCAAATACTGTGCAAACCGCAAGGAAGTAAAAGATCACGGGGACACAGGAATCCTGCTTGGAAGTCCGATCGAAGACGGAGATAAGGTCGTGATCATTGAAGACGTGACCACAGCCGGAACCTCCATCCAGGAAACACTTCCGATCGTGAAAGCCCAGGGTGATGTGGATGTATTGGGGCTCGTGGTTTCTGTGGACCGGATGGAACGGGGACAGGGAACAAAGAGCGCCCTGGAAGAGATCCGTGAAAATTACGGGCTGGAAACTACGGCCATCGTAACGATGCAGGAAGTGGTGGAACACTTGTATAATAAACCTTATAATGGAAAAGTTATTATCGACGATACATTAAAGGCAGCTATTGACGCATACTATGAGAAGTATGGCGTTCAATAAAGAAGGGTTTATTTGTGACAAGAAAAAAGAAAAGGGCAGCCAGGTTTGGCTGCCGGATTTTATTTTATTTGTATCTCATTGTGATGTTTTATTTTGTGCTGTTCAGTGAGCGTTACGGCAGAGAGACTGGGTATGATACATCCCATGTAAATCTGGAATTGTTTAAAGAGATCAAACGGTTCTGGATGTATCGATCCCTGCTTACCCCGGAGGCATTTATAACAAATTTGGTCGGAAATGTTTTTGCATTCAGTCCGTTTGGATTTCTGCTGCCTGTCATGACAGAGAAAAAACGGGGACTGATAAAAGTTGTCCTCGGATCATTTTTATTCAGTTTGATCATTGAAAGCTGCCAGTATATTTTTAAGGTTGGGGTCTTTGACGTGGACGACTTACTGTTAAACACGATTGGCGGACTGATCGGTTATATCATCTACAAAATTTCCGTCACGATTTACCGGAGGAAATAATATGCGGGTTAATAAAAAGAAACGTCAGGCCTATCGTCCGTCGGATCACGTTGTATCCAGGGAGTCAGCAGTTTCCAGTATTCTCGGAGCCATAGGAATTTTCGGCTATCTTATTTTAGTCGGAGCTTCCTTTCAGGCGGCCGGAAACGGGGGAATACTGCTCGGCGCAGCTGCGTGGGTGCTGTTTGGCATCTCTGTCTTTGGAATGATGCTGGCAGTGCGCAGCTATCATGATACGGCATCCATCAGGGTCTGGAAAGTGGTCGGAAGTATTACAAACGGAGCGGTGCTTTTGTTTTCAGCTGCTTTGTTTGTGATCGGATTGATTTAGGAGGGAGTTATGGAACGACTTAAGAAACAGATGGAGTTTATCATAGAGGTGGATAAGCTCAAAGACATTATTCGTCAGACGAATCTGACAAATGGGGAAAGAAAAGAAAATGATGCGGAGCATTCATGGCATCTGGCACTGATGGCTGTTTTTCTATCTGAATATGCAAAGGAACCGGTGGATGTCCTTCAGGTGATCAAGATGGTTCTGATCCATGATCTGGTGGAAATCGATGCAGGAGACACTTATTTGTACGACGAAGCCGGAAATGGTACGAAAGCGGCAAGAGAACAGAAAGCGGCGGAACGGATCTTCAACATTCTTCCCGGAGATCAGGCAGAAGAGCTGTTTCAACTGTGGCAGGAATTTGAGGATCGTAAAACACCGGAATCCAAGTTTGCGAATACACTGGACCGGATTCAGCCGGTTCTTTTGAATGATGCCACAGAGGGAAGGGCCTGGAGAGAACATGACGTCTGCATTGACCAGATTATGAGCAAAAATGAGTATACCAGTCAGGGATCTGATGTACTCTGGGCGTATATTCAGGAAGTTTTTGAGAAAAATATAGAAAACGGAAATATTAAAAGGAGCTTATAACGTGGATGAATTATTAATGGAACGCCATTTTCTGAACCAGGAAAGGCTCAAGGCTATTTTACAGGAAGACTCTGTAAAAGAGCCTTTTTTGGATTATTTCAGAAAAATGGCGGAGAGGCTTTTATTTGCCGACGAAGTATATGGAACAAAAGACAAACAGCTGTTTCAGCTGAAAGAGTGGAACAAAGAGTGGTATGAGCAAATTCTGCCGTCTGAGTATGATGTATGCTATGGAAATCCGGACTACGCCCGGAATGTTTTTGGGGAAGAGTTCGGGGATATTTTGTGCTTTTTGTATGCAGAAATCCAGGGCTGCTTTGTTTATGCGGTGGAAGGACAGCTGTTTGAGCTGACAATTATGAATGAACTGTTTTTAGAAATCTATCAGCTGTTTCTGGAAGGGGATGTACAGAGAAAGACGGCAAAACAGGTCATCTTTGACCATATGAGAGATTACAGCCAGGAACTCTGCTATAACCGTGTCAGGGAGCAGCTGGATCCGTGTGTGTCTTCTGCGTCAGATATTGTGATGAAGGAGGATCTGGACAATACGGATGTTCTATATCTGTATGGTGAGTATGTCTCAGAAAATGAGACAAAGATGCTTTCTTTTTTAAACAGTCTTCCTAAGGAACGGATGAAAGAGATTGCCAAAACTTTTGTGGACGGATATCACGATGGCTTTATTATCAACAACATTGATATGTCAAAAAAAACAACCGTAAATATCCGGTATCATCTCGGGTTCGAACCAATCATCAGGGAGGCTGCACTGCAGTTTCAAGAGATCGGGCTGACTCCGATTCTGTACCGGGGCACTACGGGTGTGATTACAAGAGGGATGTCAAAAGTCGGGTACATTTCCACAAGTCCAAACCCCCAGTTTGAGTATGACCACAGATTTGACCAAGCGCTGTTTTTTAACAAAGCGTTTATGAGCCACAAGCTGGAAAGCTATCGGAATGCCTATGAAAAATTGAAGGAGGAGGCTGCAGCATTTGCAGGACCTGCATGCATGGAGACGTTCGGGGAACTGCCGTTTACGCCGAAGAATAAAGAGACTGCTCTGCGTCTTTCCGAGAAGCAGCAAAAGCTTTCTGTGGAGTACCAGAATGAGTCCGGCAGGATTGCCAACGAGTATATGAAACCGGAGGAGCGGAGTTTTACGATCATCGCATATCCGATCCCGGAAATAGGGGAAAACTTCGAAGCAATCTTCGAGGAGGTGGCTAAGGTCAATACGCTGGACAAAGAAAAATATAAGAAAATCCAGCAGCATCTGATCGATGCCCTGGATCAGGGTATGGAAGTCCATATAAAGGGAGCGGGAGAGAACGAAACAGACCTCTATGTGGCCATGCACGAGCTGGAAGATCCTGAGAAGGAGACTAACTTTGAAAATTGTCTGGCAGATGTAAACATTCCGGTTGGTGAGGTGTTTACTTCACCGAAATTAAACGGAACCAGCGGAGTGCTTCATGTGAGTGAGGTCTATTTAAGAGATCTGAAGTTTATCGATCTGAGACTGGTTTTCAAAGACGGTATGATTACAGAGTATTCCTGCCGGAATTTCGAGTCGGAAGAAGATAATAAGGCATATATAAAGCAGAACCTTCTCTATAACAGGGAGACTCTTCCCATGGGAGAGTTTGCTGTCGGAACCAATACTACGGCCTATGCCATGGCACAGAAGTTTGGGATTTTATATCAGCTTCCAATCCTGATCGTCGAAAAAATGGGACCTCATTTTGCAGTGGGAGACACCTGTTACAGCCACAGCGAAGCAACCGAGCTTCACAATCCTGACGGAAAAGAGATTGTGGCAAAGAGCAACTGTTTTTCAGAAAAAGGAGAATATTTTAACTGTCATACGGATATCACCATTCCTTATGAGGAGCTGGATTCCATCTGCGTGATCGGCCTCGGCGGCAGGAAAACGGCTCTGATAAAGGAAGGAAAATTTGTCCTCCCGGGCACAGAAATCCTGAACGAACCATTGACGTAACCGGATACAGTGGGTAGAATAAAAGAAAACAAATCGAATTATGACAAAGGAGACAGAATTATGGCAAAAGTAGCGATTGTTATGGGAAGCGATTCCGATATGCCTGTGATGAGCAAGGCGGCAGATTTTTTAGAGGAGATGGGGATTGACTTTGAGATGACCATTATTTCTGCTCACAGAGAACCGGATATTTTCTTTGAGTGGGCAAAAGGAGCCGAGGAGCGCGGAGTCAAGGTTATCATCGCAGGTGCAGGGAAAGCAGCACATCTTCCGGGAATGTGTGCAGCACTGTTCCCGATGCCGGTCATCGGAATTCCGATGAAAACTTCCGATCTTGGGGGAGTGGATTCTCTTTACTCCATTGTTCAGATGCCGGCCGGAGTTCCGGTTGCATCCGTTGCTATCAACGGAGGGCAGAATGCAGGAATCCTTGCAGCACAGATTTTGGCTTCGTCTGATGCCGGTCTTCTTCAGAAACTGAAAGATTACAGGACAACAATGAAAGAATCTGTAGTAAAGAAGGCCGATAAGCTTGACCAGGTTGGCTATAAGAACTATGAATAAGAAAAGACTTGCAGCCGTACTTTTATGTACGGCTGTTTGTGCCGGACTTGCAGGGACTGCATTACAAAATCGGGATACTCTGGCGGGGACACGCCAGATCACGGTGGCGATCGATGCCGGACATCAGAAAAAGGGTGACACCAGGAAAGAGCCAATCGGACCGGGTTCCCGGAGGAAGAAAGCAAAAGCGGCATCAGGTACACAGGGAGCAGCGACGAAAGTACCGGAATCAAAGCTGACCCTCAGTGTGGCCAAGAGACTCGAGCAGGAGCTTAAAAAAAGGGGCTATAAAGTCTACATGGTAAGAAGAAAGCAGAACGTCAACATCAGCAATAAGAAAAGAGCGCTGCTGGTGAATAAAAGCGGCGCCGATATCTGTATCCGTCTTCATGCAGATGCGGCGGGAAAAAGAGTAAGCGGTGCCTCAGCATTATACCCGACCAAGAACAATCCCTATGTAAAAAAGCTGAGCAAACGCAGCAGGAAGCTGTCCGGGGATGTGCTGAAAAAATACTGCAAAGCTACCGGGATCAGAAACCGGGGACTTTCAGGGCGAAATGATCTGACGGGCACTAACTGGAGCAAAGTCCCGGTGACACTAATCGAAATGGGATTTATGACGAATAAAAAAGAAGACAAAAAGATGCAGAAGAGTTCTTTTCAGAAAAAGATGGCGAAAGGAATTGCAGACGGCGTTGACAGTTATTTTGGAAAATAGACAGGACCTGTCCCGGGGATCGGGTCTGAGTTTAAAAAGATATACTTTTTAGGAGGATAAAAATGGATTACAAAAAGGCAGGAGTGGATATCGAAGCAGGTTACCAGTCCGTAGAACTCATGAAAAAGCACGTACAGGCCACAATGAGAGAGGAAGTTTTGACAAACATCGGAGGATTTTCCGGGGCTTTTTCATTAAAGAAGTTTAAGGACATGGAAAATCCAACTCTTGTATCCGGCACCGACGGGGTTGGAACAAAGTTAAAGCTTGCTTTCCTTATGGATAAGCATGATACGATCGGGATTGACTGTGTGGCGATGTGCGTCAATGATATCGCGTGTGCAGGCGGGGAGCCATTATACTTTCTTGATTATATCGCATGCGGAAAAAATTTTCCTGAGAAGATCGCTACCATCGTAAGCGGGGTGGCAGAAGGCTGCAGACAGTCTGATGCGGCACTGATCGGCGGGGAGACTGCCGAGATGCCGGGATTTTATCCGGAAGACGAATATGATCTGGCTGGTTTTGCCGTGGGAATCGTAGACGAGAAGGACCTGATTACCGGAAAAGAGATCAAAGATGGAGACGTGCTGATCGGCATCGCATCCTCAGGAATCCACAGCAACGGGTATTCTCTGGTGCGCAAAGTGTTCGATATGTCAAAAGAATCACTGGAGACTTACCATGAAGAATTAGGAACAACTCTCGGGGAAGCGCTCCTGGCACCTACGAAGATCTATGTCAAAGCACTGAAGGCGATCAAAGAAGCGGGTGTGGAAATCAAAGGCTGCAGCCACATTACCGGAGGCGGTTTTTATGAGAACATTCCAAGAATGCTTCCGGACGGGGCCCATGCGGTGGTCCACAAGGACGCATATGAAGTGCCTGCGATCTTTAAGCTGCTTGCAGAAACCGGGGATATTGATGAAAAGATGATGTATAATACATACAACATGGGAATCGGCATGATGGTGGCTGTGGACGAAAAGAGCGTCAACGATACGCTGGAAGCCCTGGAACGTGCCGGGGAAACGGCATTTGTAGTAGGTGAGATCAAAGCCGGTGAAAAAGGTGTGACGGTATGTTAAGAGTCGCAGTATTAGTGTCTGGAGGCGGAACCAACCTGCAGGCTGTAATTGACGCCATTGAGGAAGGACGGATTTCCAATGCCCGGATCGACGTGGTGATCAGCAATAATAAAAAGGCCTATGCACTGGAGCGCGCCAGGAAGCATGGAATCCAGGCAGTGGGACTGTCACCGAAAGATTTTGAGAACAGAGATTTGTTTAACGAAGCACTTTATCAGGAGCTGGCTGGCAGAGAGATTGATCTTGTAGTGCTGGCCGGATGTCTCGTAGTAATACCTGATAAAATCATCCGTGAGTTTGAAAACAGGATCATCAACATTCATCCGTCTTTGATTCCGTCTTTCTGCGGGAAAGGGTGCTATGGACTGAAAGTCCATGAACAGGCGCTTCAGAGAGGTGTCAAAATTTCAGGCGCCACCGTTCATTTTGTAGATGAAGGTACGGATACGGGTCCGATCATTATGCAGAAGGCTGTAGAGGTAAGAGACGATGACACACCGGAAGTTCTGCAGAGACGGATCATGGAACAGGCGGAGTGGGTGATCCTTCCTGAGGTGATCAATCTGATCGCAGAGGGAAGAGTTTCAGTTTCAGAAGGACATGTAAAGATTAAGAAATAAAAGAAAGGATAAAAGGATGGATATACTGATTGTTGGCAGCGGAGGACGAGAACATGCCATTGCCTGGGCAGCGGCAAAGAGCCCGAAAGCAGACAAAATTTACTGTGCCCCTGGGAACGCGGGTATTGCGGAGTTTGCAGAGTGCGTGGACATCAAAGCCATGGAGTTTGACAAACTGGTGGCGTTCGCAAAGGAAAAACAAATCGGTCTGACGATCATCGGAATGGATGATCCGCTTGTTGGAGGTGTCGTAGACGCTTTTGAAGCCGAAGGACTCAGAGTGTTCGGTCCCCGCAAAAATGCGGCGATCATCGAGGGTTCCAAGGCGTTTTCCAAAGATCTGATGAAAAAATACAATATTCCAACAGCATCCTATGAGAATTTCACCGATCCAGAGCAGGCACTCGCTTACCTCGAGAACGTTAAGATGCCGATCGTACTCAAGGCTGACGGACTGGCACTGGGCAAGGGAGTTTTGATCTGTGAGACTCTGGAGGAAGCAAAGGCGGGCGTTAAGACTTTAATGCTGGACAAACAGTTTGGGGATGCCGGCAATGAGATCGTTATCGAAGAGTTTATGACCGGCAGAGAAGTTTCTGTATTGGCTTTCTGCGACGGAAAGACCATCCGGTGCATGACTTCCGCACAGGATCACAAGCGTGCCAAAGACGGAGACAAAGGACTCAACACTGGAGGTATGGGAACCTTTTCTCCGAGTCCATTCTACACGAAAGAAGTGGAAGAATTCTGTGAAAAATATGTATACCAGCCGACGATGGATGCCATGGCTTCCGAAGGGCGTCCGTTCACAGGCATTTTGTTCACAGGGCTGATGCTTACAGAAGACGGACCGAAGGTACTGGAATATAACGCCAGATTCGGAGATCCGGAGGCGCAGGTAGTCCTGCCCCGGATGAAAAATGATATGATCGAAGTGATGGAAGCCTGTATTGACGGGAAACTTTCCGATGTTACTCTGGAATTTGAGGAAAATGCGGCAGTCTGTGTGGTGCTCGCATCTGACGGATATCCGGAAAAGTATGAGAAGGGTTTTGAGATCAAGGGACTCGATAAGTTTAAAGACCAGGATGACTACTATGTGTTCCATGCGGGGACAAAGTTTGACGGAGACAAGATCGTGACCAACGGCGGACGGGTACTCGGCGTCGTGGCAAAGGGCGGTGACCTGAAAGCTGCCCGTAAAAATGCATACGAGGCCACAGAATGGATCGATTTTGCAAACAAATATAAAAGAAATGACATAGGAAAAGCTATCGACGAGGCGTAAAAACTTGTATTCGGGAAGCAGGATGGAGAAGAAATTCTCTGCCCTGCTTCTCTATTTTTTTACATTGACATTCCGTGCTATTTATTATAGTCTAAGTATAACAAAAGATATGAAAGAAGGAAGTGATGAATATGCTGCTTGAAGTAGATTTTAACAGCGATCAGGCCATTTATATTCAACTGAGAAACCAGATCATCGTTGGTATTGCGTGTTCCGACATCCAGGATGGCGAGTCCCTGCCGTCGGTGCGCCAGCTGGCACAAATCTTAGGAGTAAACATGCATACGGTAAATAAAGCATATGCTATATTAAGAGAAGAAGGCTATTTGAAGCTGGACCGGAGGAAAGGCGCAGTCGTAAGCGTGGATGCCAATGAAAAGGCAAAGCAGCTGGAGGAATTGGAAGAGAGCCTTCAGATTTTGGTGGCGCAGGCCATCTGCAAGGGTGTGACGAGAGAAGAATTATATCAGCTGATTGGCCACGTATATGGACAGCTTGACAGAAATTAGGAGGACAGAATGAGAAAATTACCACTTACCAGATATTTAAGCCATGCATTGGAGGAGGCGGGAAAGATATCCGCGAGGCTTGGAGCAGAACATATAGAAACTTTGTCTCTTTTGCTTGGACTGCTTAAAATGAAGGGGTCTCTGGCCTGTGAGATACTGAAGATGCACGGGGTGTCTGAGGAGATTTTTTCAGAAGCTTTCAAGGCGCGTACTGCAGAAAAAAAGAGGCGTACAAAGGTAAAAACCTTTACTCCCAGGACAGAGGAGATTTTAAGCCTTGCCGCCCAGATGGCAGTTAAGTACGGAAGTGATGTGCTCGGCACAGAGCATGTTCTGCTGGCGGTTTTGAAGGACGGCGAAAATGAAGCGGTTCAGCTGCTGGCACAGCAAAAGATTCCGGTGGATGCCATATTCATTGATACATTGGTGACAATGGGAATCGATTATAAATCTGCCAAGAACGAATTTTCTAACAGTTCACCGGATGATTATTTCACGGAAGACGGAGCCGGAGAAAATATTTTGGAGAAGTTCAGCACAGATCTGACTCAGAAGGCAAAGGACGACGAACTGGATCCAATGATCGGAAGAGAAGACGAGATGGAGCGGCTGATGCAGGTATTGTGCAGGAGGTCCAAAAATAACCCTTGTCTGATCGGAGACCCGGGTGTGGGAAAGACCGCTATCGTTGAAGGGCTGGCTGCGAGGATCGTGCAGGGTAACGTGCCCCTTAATCTAAAGGATAAGAGACTGCTCTCTCTGGATCTGACAAGAGTGATCGCAGGGACGAAGTACCGGGGGGAGTTTGAGGAGCGGATGAAACAGATTATTTCCGAGGTGACGGAAGATCCTTCAGTGATTCTCTTTATTGACGAAATTCACACGATGATCGGGGCAGGCGGTTCTGAGGGAGCCATGGACGCATCCAACATCCTGAAGCCCTCTCTCGCACGGGGAGACTTTCAGCTGATCGGGGCTACAACCAGCGAGGAATATACCAAATACTTTGAGAAGGATGCAGCACTTGTGCGGAGGTTTCAGTCTATTTTGGTGGAGGAGCCTTCGGTGAAAGAAGCAGTCAAGATCCTTGAAGGGCTCAAATATAAGTTTGAATCTCATCACAGAGTGCTGATTCCTGAAGAGGTGACTTCCTATGCGGTGGATCTTTCCTGCCGGTATGTCAACGACCGGTTTCTGCCTGACAAAGCAATCGACGTTCTGGACGAGGCCTGTGCCAAAAAGCGGATGAAGTCTTTGAAAGTGCCGTCGGATATGAAAGAGGAACAGGAGCAGCAAAAGCAGATTGTAAAAGAAATGGAAGCTTACATCAGCAGCGGGCAGATTGAAAAAGCAAGAGAACTGAAGAGCAAAAAAGAGGAACTCGGCAAAAGTCTTGAGAAGAAGTACCGCAGGATGGAAAACCAGCAGAAGAAGATACCTTCCATTGAGATGGAAGATGTGGAGGAGATCATTTCTCTTTGGACCAAGATACCGGTGAACCAGCTGAAACAGGGAGAGATGGAGAGACTTCGGAATCTTGAAAAAATTCTTCACAAACAGGTGATAGGACAGGATAAGGCCGTGGAAGCTGTGGCCAGAGCCATAAAGCGCAGCAGGGTTGGCCTGAAAGATCCAAAACGCCCCATCGGTTCCTTCTTATTTCTAGGGCCTACCGGTGTGGGTAAAACAGAGCTTTCCAAGAGTCTTGCGAAAGCCATGTTCGGAAGGGAAGAAGACCTGATCCGCGTAGACATGTCTGAATACATGGAAAAGCACAGCGTATCAAAGATCATCGGATCACCTCCCGGATATGTCGGTTTCGGAGAAGGCGGACAGCTGAGTGAGCAGGTCAGAAGGCATCCATACTCTGTGATCCTGCTGGATGAGATTGAAAAAGCGCATCCGGATGTATTTAATATCCTGCTTCAGGTGCTGGATGACGGACATATTACAGACTCCAACGGAAGAAAAGTCGATTTCAAAAACACAGTGCTTATTATGACTTCCAACGCGGGCGCGTCCAGGATCATTTCTCCGAAACAGCTTGGGTTTGTCAGAACTTCCGATAAGGAAAAGAATCATGAGAAGATGACTCAGGGTGTGATGGAGGAGGTGCGGCAGATTTTCAAGCCCGAATTCCTGAACAGAATAGACGGAACGATTGTATTTACCATGCTGACTAAAGATGAGCTCCGGGAAATTGCAAAACTCTTTTTGAACAATTTAAAGGAACAGCTGATGAAAAACCATCGGATCTCGGTAAAGATCACGTCCAATGCCGTTTCACTGCTGGCAGACAAAGGGTACAGTGAGACGTACGGTGCAAGACCGCTGCGCCGTGTGATCCAGAGTGAGATCGAGGATGTGCTGGCAGATAAGATCTTAAGCGGTGAGCTTCGGGACGAAGCAGCGCTTACGATCGGAGCAAAAGACAAAAACCTTACTTTTTCGATAAAGGATGCTAGTAAATAAGCAGCAAATATTATATAATAAAATAACAAATGCAGATTTAATAGGAGGATAAGAACATGTCAGTGGTAACAGAGTTGTTTCGCAGCGAAGAAAATGGGACATTAAGCTTCGGGGATTACACATTAGATACGAAAGCCAAAAAGGACAAGATCGAATTTGAAGGGGATATGTACAAAGTGAAAACCTTCAAGACAATGACAAAGCTGGACAAAAACGGACAGCTGATCTTTGAATCTGTACCGGGTTCCGCCGTCCACAATTTTGCTGCAACAACAGACGGAGTGGCATTTGAGATCGAGGCATCAGAAGATGTCCAGGTAACGCTTGAAGTGGAGCCTGAACAGGAATACCGCGTATATATAGACAATATAAATGTTGGAAACATGAAGGCCAATCTAGGAGGAAAACTCACTCTGAGTGTGGAACTGAATCCGGGCATGACGGCTATGGTCCGTGTGAAGAAACAGTAAGGAGCAGGAACTGATATGGCAAAGGCAAAAACCGTCTTTTTCTGCAGTGAGTGCGGACATGAATCATCCAAGTGGCTGGGACAGTGTCCGGCCTGCAAATCGTGGAATACCTTTGTAGAAGAAAAACAATCAGTGACAAAAAAGGGAGGGGCAAAGCCCAGGCGGGCTTCTGCCTCTCCTATGAATATGTCAGAGGTTTCTATAAAGAGTGAGGAACGTATTCCGACAGGCATAGGTGAGCTGGACAGAGTTCTCGGAGGAGGAATTGTGACCGGCTCTCTGTCTTTAGTGGGCGGAGACCCGGGGATCGGAAAGTCTACTCTGCTGCTCCAAGTCTGCAGGAATTTAGTAAATGCAAAGCGGAAAGTTTTATATGTTTCCGGGGAGGAGTCCGCACATCAGATTAAGATGCGTGCAGAGAGGATCGGGGCATTTGAGGATGAACTTCTTCTGTTCTGTGAGACGATTCTGGAGGAGATCCTCGAGGGAATCCGCAAAGTCCGCCCGGAGTTTGTCGTGATAGACTCCATCCAGACGATGTTCAGTGAAGAACTGACCGCGGCAGCGGGAAGTGTATCCCAGGTCCGGGAAGTGACGGCTCAGATGATGAGGATCGCAAAAGAAGAAAATATCGCAGTCTTCATTGTCGGACATGTGACAAAGGAAGGTGTCGTGGCAGGGCCCAGGACACTGGAGCATATGGTGGATACGGTCCTATATTTTGAAGGGGAGAGGGAGGCGGCATACCGGATTCTGCGGGGAGTGAAGAACCGCTTCGGCTCCACAAATGAGATCGGTGTGTTTGAGATGTGCGCAGATGGTCTTACAGAGGTGGAGAATCCGTCCAAGATGATGCTGAACGGGCGCCCTGTGGACGCCTCCGGTTCTGTGGTAGTATGTTCCCTGGAGGGAACCAGGCCGATTCTTATCGAGATTCAGGCACTGATCTCTCCCACGAGTTTTCAGATGCCGAGGAGAACAGCGGTGGGAATTGACTATAATAGGGTCAATCTTCTTATGGCAGTTTTGGAAAAAAGGGTCGGTCTCCAGCTGGGCGGCTGTGACGCCTATGTGAACCTGGCCGGAGGCATGAGGCTGGTAGAGCCGGCGATTGACCTGGGGATTATTCTGGCCATTGCATCCAGCTATAAAAACATACCTCTCCCGGAAGATACGATCATCTTCGGGGAAGTCGGGCTGGTAGGCGAGGTACGGAGAGTATCCCAGGGAGACCAGAGGATCAAAGAGGCGGAAAAGCTTGGATTTAAAACCTGCATCCTTCCCAAGGCAAATGTGGACAGCTTAAAGATCAGGACAAACATGCGGCTTTTGGGCGTCGCAAATGTAAGAGAAGCCCTTGATTGTATTTAAAATATGTCTTATATTATTAGAGAATAATGAAAAGTATGGAGGAATGGAGACACGATGGAAGAGGCGATCTCAAAAAATTTTATAGAACAGATCATTGAAGAAGATCTGAAAGAAGGGAAATACGAAAAAATTGTGACCAGGTTCCCGCCGGAGCCAAACGGCTACCTGCATATCGGACATGCCAAATCAATCCTTTTAAACTATGGACTGGCGAAAGAGTACGGCGGAGATTTTCATTTCCGGTTTGACGATACGAATCCGACGAAGGAAAAGACCGAGTATGTAGATTCGATCAAAGAGGATGTGGAGTGGCTTGGAGCAGATTATGACCAGACGATTTATTTTGCATCCAATTATTTTGACCGTATGTATGAATGTGCAGAGTTCCTGATCAAGAAAGGAAAGGCCTACGTGTGCGACCTGACGCCGGAGGAGATCCGGGAATACAGGGGAACGCTGACGGAACCGGGAAAAAACAGTCCGTACAGAGACCGTACACCGGAAGAAAACCTTGCATTATTCCGCGCAATGAAAAATGGAGAGTTTGAAGACGGAAGCAAGGTGCTCAGGGCTAAGATTGATATGACTTCCGGCAATATGAACATGAGGGACCCGATCCTTTACCGTATTGCCAGAATGGAACATCACAATACAGGTGACGATTGGTGCATTTATCCGATGTATGATTTTGCGCATCCGCTGGAGGATGCCTTTGAAGGCGTGACCCATTCCATCTGTACACTGGAGTTTGAGGATCACAGGCCGCTATATGACTGGGTTGTAAAAGAGTGCGAGTTTGTACATCCGCCGAAGCAGATTGAGTTTGCAAAACTTTATCTTACCAATGTAGTCACGGGAAAACGCTATATCAAGAAGCTGGTGGATGACGGAATCGTGGACGGCTGGGATGATCCGAGGCTTGTGACGCTGTCTGCACTGAGACGCCGTGGATATACTCCGGAATCCATCCGCAGGTTTATGGAGCTGGTCGGTGTGGCTAAGAGTCACAGCTCCGTTGATTATGCCATGCTTGAGTACTGCATCAGAGATGACCTGAAGCTGAAAAAGCCAAGGGTATCGGCTGTCCTGGACCCAATTAAGCTGGTTATTACAAACTACCCGGAAGACAAGGTAGAGTATATGGAAGTAAAAAATAATCAGGAAAATGAAGAGATGGGCACAAGAAAAGTGCCGTTTTGCAGAGAACTGTATATAGAGCGGGATGATTTTAAGATTGAGAGGCCGAAGAAGTATTTCCGTCTGTATCCCGGCAACGAAGTGCGTCTGATGAACGGATATTTTGTGACCTGCACAGACTACGTGACCGATGAGGACGGAAATGTCACAGAGGTACTCTGTACCTATGATCCGGAATCCAGAGGAGGCAACAGCCCCGACGGACGAAAAGTGAAGGGGACCATTCACTGGGTTGCCGCTCCTTTTGCAAAAAAGGCCGAAGTCCGTTTATATGAAAATATTGTAGATGAGGAAAAAGGCGTGTATAACGAGGATGGATCTGTTAATTTAAATCCAGATTCTCTCATAATATTAAAAGACTGCTATGTTGAGCCGTCTCTTGAGGAGGCAGCTCCTGGGGACAGCTTCCAGTTTGTCAGACAGGGGTATTTTTGCCTGGACACAAAAGATACAACAAAGGATCACATGGTATTTAACCGCATTGTTTCTATGAAGAGCTCTTATCAGCCTAAATAGAAGCAGAAGAGAGATAAGCCGTTTTATAACGGCTTATCTTTTCATTTTCTGAGAAATGAAGAATGCTCCGCAGAGTGTGTTTGACTACTTTGTTTAATTTTTGGAAACAATGAAGGAGATGAAGATGAAAAATCTTACAGAGATGTCCAATGAAGAACTGTGGGAACTTTTTCCCATCGTTTTGTGCGGCCATAAGGAAGAATGGAAGCAGATGTATGAAAATGAAAAGAAACTGCTGCTTCATTCGATTGGGCGGGGCCAGGTGGCGAGGATCAGTCACATCGGCAGCACGGCTGTGAAAGGGCTTTTGGCTAAGCCTACGATTGATATCCTTTTGGAAATTGAAGAACACTGCGACCTGAAGGACCTGATCCGGGCGGTGGAGAAGGAAGGATATATCTATGAGAAGAAGCCGAGGAATCCTCCCCCGCATATGATGTTTATGAAAGGTTATACTTTACAGGGATTTGCAAAGAAAGTCTATCATCTCCATGTAAGGTATCCGGGGGACTGGGATGAACTTTATTTCCGGGATTATTTGAAACGGCATCGGGAGGCGGCAGAAGAATACGGGAAATTAAAGACTGGTTTTCAGAAAAAATATGAACATGACAGGGATGCCTATACAAGGGCAAAGACAGATTTTGTAAGAGAGTGCACGAAAAAGGCCCGGAAAGAGTTTGGAGATATCTACCGGCCAGACGGTGAAAAGTGAAAAAATTTTTCAAAAAAGCCCTTGCAATTTTTTGATAGGGTGTTATACTATATTTTGTGATTAGCACTCGATGAGAGTGAGTGCTAACAATAATCGGGTAAATAAGACAAAAGAATTTCATCTGAATTTTAGGAGGTAATGATATGAATTTAAAACCATTAGGAGACAGAGTAGTGCTGAAACAGCTGGAAGCTGAGACTACAACAAAATCCGGAATCGTGTTGACAACAGCATCTCAGGAAAAACCGCAGGAAGCCGAAGTTGTCGCAGTCGGACCTGGAACGGATGAAGTGAAAATGGAAGTAGAAAAGGGACAGAAAGTCATCTATTCCAAATATGCGGGAACTGAAGTGAAATGTGGAGATGATGAATACATCATCGTAAAACAGAACGATATTTTAGCAGTTGTAGAATAGGATTTTTGGAGGAGACGAATCATGGCAAAAGAAATCAAATACGGAATTGATGCAAGAAAAGCGTTAGAAGCAGGTGTAAACCAGTTAGCAGATACAGTCAGAGTTACCATCGGACCAAAAGGAAGAAATGTAGTGTTAGATAAATCTTTTGGTATTCCTCTGATCACAAACGACGGTGTGACAATCGCAAAAGAGATTGAATTAGAAGATGCATTCGAGAACATGGGTGCTCAGATTGTAAAAGAAGTTGCAACAAAGACAAATGATGTTGCGGGTGATGGTACTACAACAGCCACTGTTTTAGCCCAGGCAATGGTAAATGAAGGAATGAAAAACCTTGCGGCAGGTGCAAATCCGATTATTTTAAGAAAAGGAATGAAAAAGGCAACAGATGCGGCAGTAGAAGCAATCGCTGAGATGAGCAGCAAAGTAAACGGCAAAGATCAGATCGCAAAAGTTGCTGCAATTTCTGCCAGTGATGAGGAAGTCGGGGAGTTAGTTGCGGATGCTATGGAAAAGGTGTCTAACGACGGTGTTATCACAATCGAAGAATCTAAGACAATGAAGACAGAATTAGATTTAGTGGAAGGTATGCAGTTTGACCGCGGATATTTATCTGCTTACTTCTCAACAGACATGGAAAAAATGGTCGCTGAATTAGAAGACCCATATATCCTGATCACAGATAAGAAGATTTCTAATATTCAGGATATCCTTCCAATCTTAGAGCAGATCGTACAGAGCGGAAAGAAACTTCTGATCATCGCAGAAGATATTGAAGGCGAAGCACTGACAACATTGATCGTTAATAAACTGCGCGGAACATTCTCTGTGTGTGCAGTGAAGGCACCTGGATACGGTGACAGAAGAAAAGCGATGTTAGAGGATATTGCAATCCTTACAGGAGGAACTGTGATTTCTGAGGAAGTCGGATTAGATTTGAAAGAAACAACGATCGATCAGTTAGGCCGTGCAAAATCTGTAAAAGTTGAAAAAGAAAACACAGTGATTGTTGACGGAGAAGGATCTAAGGATGCAATTCAGGCAAGAATCGGACAGATCAAGGGTCAGCTGGATGAGACAACTTCTGAATTTGATAAAGAAAAATTACAGGAAAGACTCGCAAAATTATCCGGTGGTGTTGCAGTTATCCGTGTAGGTGCGGCGACAGAGACAGAGATGAAAGAAAGTAAACTTCGTCTGGAAGACGCCCTGGCAGCGACAAAGGCAGCAGTTGAAGAAGGTATTATTTTCGGCGGCGGTTCTGCTTATATCCATGCTTCCAAGAAGGTTGCAAAGATGGCAGAAGAATTAGAGGGCGATGAAAAGACAGGTGCAAATATTATCCTCAAAGCTCTCCAGGCTCCATTATTCCACATTGCTGCAAACGCAGGACTGGAAGGTTCTGTTATCATCAATAAAGTTGAAGAACAGGAAGTTGGATTCGGATTCGACGCATTAAATGGAAAATATGTAAATATGATTGAAGCAGGCATCATTGATCCGGCTAAGGTAACAAGAAGTGCATTACAGAATGCAACATCTGTTGCATCTACCTTACTGACAACAGAATCTGTTGTTGCTAATATCAAAGAAGATGCACCGGCAATGCCGGCTGGAGCAGGAGCACCGGGAATGGGAATGATGTAATCGGATTTCATAAGGTGTTTGATTGTAAAAGAGATACAGAAACAAAGAGAAGGCTGATAAACTCGTCAGCCTTCTTTTTTTCATGACATAAAAAATGCATTTCAGTACAAAAGGGTAGACAAAGAGTAAAGAAAGAAGTATAATATTTACAATTCCTAAAATATGTAAGAAGGAGGCGAAAAAAGTTGCCGGAAGAACAAATGATAAAAGACATGTATAATCTGATGCAGCAGGTGAATTCCAGTATGACAGCCTTTGACGGACGAATGGGACGTGTTGAGAGAAAAGTGGATCTGCTGACGGTAAAAACAGAGAATCTGGAAGAAAAAACAGATATGATCGTTCAGGACATTCAGAGACTGGATGAGAAGACAGATGGATTAAGCCAGGATATCCAGAGACTGGATGAGAAAACAGACGGACTGAGCCAGGATATCCGGAGACTGGATGAGAAGACAGATGGATTAAGTCAGGATATCCAGAGACTGGACGAAAAAACAGACAGAATGGAAAGCAGTATTCAGGAATTAAATGAAAGAACCTCTGCTTTGGAAGAAAAAACAGATCAGCTGGATCAGACGACAAAATTCCTAAGTGAACAAAACAGCCTTCTCTTACAGCGCACTGATATTCTCACAGAAAAGTCAAATCTTATGTCAGAAAAAATAGATTTTATATCAGAGAAGACAAATTCCATAGAATCCCGTTTGGAGCGAACGGAAGGAGAGGTATCTGATCTTAAAACGAAAATGGAAGCTGGATTTTCCGATATTCATATGATTCTGGAGAATGAAATCTGCACCAAATTAAATGTACTCTTTGAAAACCGTGAAGATTCATCCAGATACAAGATGGTTATAAGAAGACAGGATGTTTTGGAGACCGATGTCGATCTGTTAAAAAAGACAGTCACAAATCACAGTGTAAAATTAAACAAAATATTTTAAGGAGAAGGAGCCGGTTCTTTCTCCTTTTTTCTGTGCAGAAACAAGGCAGGTTTTTTCATTTGTTAAGAGTATTTTAAGAATTTCAAAAAAATGCTTTGCTATTGTACAGTTTCACGATATAATAAAAAAGATATTAAAAGATGCAGAAAGAGGTGTATTTGGTGTATAAAATAGTAAAAAAAGAGACACTTAATAACTTGGTTGAATTGATGGAAATTCACGCACCATTCGTTGCAAGGAAGTGTGAACCAGGTCAGTTCATTATTATCCGTGTTGATGAAAAAGGCGAGAGAGTTCCTTTGACTATCGCAGATTATGACAGAGAAAAGGAAACAGTCACAATCATTTATCAGGTTGTCGGATATTCCACAGAATTATTAAGCAAGAAGAAAGAGGGAGACTATGTAGCCGATTTTGTAGGTCCTCTAGGACAGCCGTCCATCTTACATAAACGAGAGAGAGTTTTAGGTGTGGCAGGCGGAGTCGGTGCAGCACCTCTTTATCCTCAGCTTCGCAAACTTGCCGAAATGGGAGTTCCTGTAGATGTTATTATCGGAGGCAAGAGTGCAGAATTTGTTATCTTAAAAGAGAAATTTGAAGAGTTCTGTGAAAATGTATTTATTGCCACAGATGACGGAAGCCTTGGAACAAAAGGATTTGTTACGAATGTTCTGGAAGATCAGATTGCAAAAGGCGTGAAGTATGACGAAGTCATCGCGATCGGGCCGCTGATCATGATGAAAAATGTTGTAAAGATTACAAAACAGCATGATATTCCGACGATGGTATCCCTGAATCCGATCATGATTGACGGAACCGGTATGTGCGGCGGATGCCGTGTCACAGTAGGCGGAGAAACGAAGTTTGCCTGTGTGGACGGACCGGATTTTGACGGATTCCAGGTGGATTTTGATGAATGTATGAAACGTCAGACAATGTTCAGAGAAGAAGAACACGAGTGTAAGATTGGGAGGGGTAAATAGTCATGGCAAATATGAGTCCAAATAAAGTAGCAATGCCGGAACAGGATCCGAATGTTCGGAATAAGAACTTTAAAGAAGTTGCTTTGGGATATACGAAAGAAATGGCTATGGAAGAAGCAACCCGCTGCTTAAACTGCAAAAATAAACCGTGTGTCAACGGATGTCCGGTCAATGTACCGATTCCGGAATTTATCGAAAAAGTAGCTGCAGGTGATTTTGAAGGCGCTTATGAAGTAATCACGAGTGAGAATGCCCTGCCTGCTATCTGCGGCCGCGTATGTCCTCAGGAAAATCAGTGTGAGGGTAAATGTGTCCGTGGGATCAAGGGTGAACCTGTTGGTATCGGGCGTATGGAGCGGTTTGTTGCAGACTACCACATGGCAAATGCAGAACCGGCTGAAGTCAGCATCGAAAAGAATGGAAAGAAAGTCGCAGTCGTAGGATGCGGACCTGCAGGTATTACCTGTGCCGGTGAACTGATCAAAAAAGGATATGAAGTGACAGTATTTGAAGCACTGCACAAGCCGGGCGGAGTACTGAGCTACGGAATTCCGGAATTCCGTCTTCCAAAGGATCTAGTGGCGAAAGAAATAGAATCTGTTGAAAATCTTGGCGTGAAGATCGAGACCAATGTGATTGTCGGAAGATCTGTTACCATCGACGAGCTGATGGAAGACGGATATGAAGCTGTCTTTGTGGGCAGCGGAGCAGGACTTCCAAGATTCTTAAATATACCGGGAGAAAACTACCTGGGAGTTTATTCTGCCAATGAATTCTTAACCCGTGTGAACCTCATGAAGGGTTACGAATTCCCAGAGTACCCGACCCCGGTCAAGATCGGAAAGAAAGTTGCAGTCGTGGGAGCAGGAAACGTAGCGATGGATGCTGCCAGAACAGCGAAGCGTCTTGGAGCAGATGAGGTATATATTGTTTACAGACGAAGTGAAGAGGAAGCTCCTGCCCGTCTGGAAGAACTTCACCACGCTAAAGAAGAAGGAATTATCTTTAAGTTTTTAAATAATCCGGTAGCCATTAAGGCAAATGAGGACGGATGGGTAGAGAAGATGGAGATCGTAAAACAGGAATTAGGAGAACCCGATGCCTCAGGAAGAAGGTCTCCGGTTCCGATTGAAGGGTCCAACTACGATATTGATGTAGATACTGTTGTCATCGCGATTGGACAGAGTCCGAACCCGTTAATTCGTCACACAACACCAGGCTTGGATGTTCAGAAATGGGGCGGTATCATTGTTGACGAGGAGACGATGGAATCAAGCAAAGACGGAGTCTATGCAGGAGGAGATACTGTCACGGGTGCGGCAACTGTCATTTTGGCCATGGGTGCCGGGAAGAAAGCTGCGGCAGCCATTGACAAAAAGTTAAGAGGATAATCGGGAGGACAGGATATGAGCAAAACTATTTTTCAAACATCTGTCTATGAATTGGGAGACCAGGTTGATGCCTTTTATGACGAAGGGATGTTTGTGCTGTTCGGTGAGAATGTTCCGGATACATTAAAAGATTTCTGCCATTTTATCGATGTCAATGAAGTAGACGGGACAATCGGCAAAGGAAACACACTGGTGATTGACGGTGCAGAGTTTAAGATCTCGGCTGTGGGAGAGATTGCCCAGTCTAATTTAGAGACTCTTGGACATCTGACGGTAGTATTCAGCGGGGCAGCTGAGGCAGGGCTTCCGGGAAGCATCTGTGTTGAGGCCAAGCCAATGCCTAAGTTAAAAGTCGGATCAAAGATCGAAATTAAAGAAGACTAGACGATTGTACAAAGGATTATTGTTTTCGGACAATAATCCTTTGTTTGTTGACAAAGAATTTAGAATTTGTTATAGTATAAAACTATAAATTAGAATACGAAAGACATAGAAAGCGAGGAAAAAATGGGAAAGTTAATTGGCCAGGGAATCACATTTGACGACGTATTATTAGTTCCGGGATATTCAGAAGTAATCGCAAATGAAGTGGTGACAGAGACCCGTCTGACAGACAAGATTACATTAAATATTCCTTTAATGAGTGCCAGCATGGATACGGTAACAGAGCACCGTATGGCGATCGCAATGGCAAGGCAGGGCGGTATCGGTATCATTCATAAGAATATGACCATTGCACAGCAGGCAGACGAAGTGGACAAGGTAAAACGTTCGGAAAACGGTGTCATCACAGATCCTTTTTCTTTAAGTCCTGAACATACGATCCAGGACGCAGATGACCTGATGGGAAAATACCGCATATCAGGGGTGCCGATTACTGAGGGAACCAAACTGGTCGGAATCATCACAAACCGTGATTTAAAGTTCGAAACAGATTTTTCAAAGAAGATCAAGGAATCCATGACATCAGAAAATCTTGTCACAGCGCAGGAAGGGATCACCCTGGAAGAGGCAAAACAGATTTTAGGGAAGGCAAGGAAAGAAAAACTTCCGATCGTGGACAAAGACTTTAACTTAAAAGGTTTAATTACTATTAAGGATATTGAAAAACAGATCAAATACCCGCATGCTGCAAAAGACGAACAGGGCAGACTGCTGTGTGGTGCCGGTGTGGGGATCACAGCCGATATCTTGGACCGTGTGGATGCATTGGTAAAAGCTCACGTAGATGTAGTGGTTGTCGACTCAGCCCATGGACATTCTGCAAACGTATTAAAGGCAGTCAGAATGGTGAAAAAAGCATATCCTGAACTGCAGGTCATTGCAGGAAATGTAGCCACGGCAGAGGGTACAAAAGCATTGATTGAGGCAGGGGCCGACGCTGTCAAAGTGGGAATCGGACCAGGATCCATCTGTACCACCCGTGTGGTTGCCGGAATCGGTGTTCCGCAGATTACTGCGATTATGGGGGCATATGAAGAGGCAAAGAAAGCAGGGATTCCGATCATTGCAGACGGCGGGATCAAGTTTTCAGGAGATATTACAAAAGCGATTGCAGCCGGTGCCAGTGCATGTATGCTCGGAAGTATGATGGCCGGATGTGATGAGAGCCCAGGAGAGTTTGAACTCTACCAGGGAAGAAAATATAAAGTATACCGCGGCATGGGATCCTTAGCAGCTATGGAATGCGGAAGCAAAGACCGCTATTTCCAGACAAACGCTAAGAAATTGGTTCCGGAAGGTGTCGAGGGCCGTGTGGCATACAGAGGGACTGCAGAAGACACCATTTTCCAGCTGCTCGGCGGACTCCGCTCCGGCATGGGATACTGCGGGGCAAAAACCGTAGAAGAACTGCAGGAGAAGGGACAGTTTGTACAGATTACGGCTGCATCCTTGAAAGAAAGCCATCCGCATGACATTCATATCACAAAAGAAGCACCTAATTACAGCGTAGACGTTTAAGAACTTTCCTATGGAAAAATAAAAAGCAGCAGTTATAAAAATTAACTGCTGCTTTTTGAATGTGCAGGTTTACTGGTGCTCTTCAAACCATTGTCTGCTGTCTTCAAGCCGTTTGTTTACATAGTCCCAGTTGATTAGTGAAAACCAGTTGTTCACATAATCAGGGCGCCGATTTTGGTACTGGAGATAATAAGCATGTTCCCAGACATCGACAGGAAGCAGAGGATAAAGAGTATCACTGAGCGGTACATCCTGATTTGGAAGATTTATCACTTTTAGTTTTCCATTGTTATTTACAAGCCATCCATAACCGGAACCAAACTGTGACAATGCGGCCTCTGTCATTTCTTTCATGAAGGCATCAAGGGACCCGAAATCTCTCTCTATGGCTTTTCCAATTTCTCCTTCGGGAGTTGTGAATTCATCCTTTTCCATAGCGTTAAAATATACTTGATGGTTGTAAACTCCTCCGCCGTTGTTCTTAACAGGGGTTTTTGCTTCTTCCGGAATTTTGTCAGGTTCTGTAAGCAGCTGTTCCAGCGTCATGTTATGCAGATCTTGGTGGGGTTTGATTGCCGCATTCAGTTTTTCTACATAGGCGGCAAGATGTTTATCGTGATGAAATCTGAGGGTCTCAGCGTCAATCACCGGCTCCAGGGCATCATAATCGTATGGAAGCGGTTCGAGGGAAAATGGGTATGTTTCATTCATATTATAATTTATCTCCTTTTTTCTTTTTATTTTACGTGGGAATCTAAAATAATATTCAAAAAAACTTGAATCCTTTGAGCGGTCATGCTAACATTGTATTATTCTTATAATACAAAAACTCAAAAGGGGAAAAAACATGTTTTCAAAATTTAGTGTGCGCAAGCCATATACTGTCATTGTGGGAGTCATCCTGGTAATTATTCTGGGCATTGTCTCTTTTTCCAAAATGACTACGGACTTGCTTCCGAGTATGGAACTTCCATACGCTCTTGTCATGACTACCTATCAGGGGGCTTCTCCTGAAGAAGTGGAGACTACGGTGACAAAGCCGGTGGAACAGGCCATGGCAACCATATCCAACATCAAACAGGTGGCATCTTCCTCCAGTGAGAATATGTCCGTTGTCTATATGGAGTTTGAAGGCGATGCCAATATGGATTCGGCAGCTCTTGATATGCGGGAAAAGCTGGATATGATCAAAGGATACTGGCCTGACAAAGTAGGCAATCCTACGATCATGAAATTAAATCCGGACATGATGCCGGTGCTTGTGACTGCGATTGATTCGGACAACAAAGATATGTCTGAGATTTCAAAGCTGATCAAAGACAAAGTTTCTCCGGGTGTGGAGGCAGTGGAAGGTGTTGCCTCTGTAAGCGAGACCGGAATGCTTGAAGAGAATATCAATGTTATCATCAATGAGGACAAGATCAAATCATTAAATAAAAAGATTCAAAAGGCTTTGGACGGCCAGTTTGACGAGGCTCAGGATGAGCTGGACCGGGCGAAAGCAAAACTTGACGGAAGCAAGGCACAGCTGAATTCTAAGAGAACGGAGCTCAACGATACCCTTGCGAAAGCACAGACGGCTCTAAACAGCGGGAAATTAAGCCTTGCCCAGAAGGAGGTAGAGGTCACAAGTGCTCTTACCAATCTTCAAAATCAGAAAAAAGCTTTGGAACTTGTAAAACAGGCGGGGGAAGAAGGACTTAAACAGCTGGAGGCACAGCTCAAAACTGTGACAGACCCCGCACAGAAGGCGCAGCTTCAGGCTCAGATCACAGAGATTAAAAAGCAGCTGAAAACAGCAGACAGTACGATAAAGACCCTGGATAAAAATATTGAAGTTTTACAGAAGGCGTTAAAGCAGATCCAGAAGGGCAAAAAACAGATCGACGCCAATCTGACGACAGTGACTGCCCAGACCGCCAATGCCAACAGCCAGATGACATCAGGAGAGATCGGCATCGCACAGGGCGAATCACAGATTGCTGCGGGCCAGCAGCAGCTGGATGCCAGCAAAAAGCAGGCAAAAGCGGCGGCTGACATAAAAGATAAACTGACTGTGGACAATGTAAAAGCCATGCTGATCGCACAGAATTTTGAAATGCCTGCGGGATATATTTCAGAAGACAACACACAATATCTGGTCAGAGTCGGGGATAAAGTTACCAGTCAGGAAGATCTGGAAGACATGGAGCTGATGGATCTCGGCATTGATAACTTTGCGCCGATCCGTCTGAGTGATGTTGCAGATGTGGCAGTTGTCAACAATAAAAAGGATAATTACTGCAGGGTAAATGGCAATGATGCGGCGGTGCTGAGCATTCAGAAACAGAACAATTACTCTACGGCAGACGTATCAAAGAGGGTTTCCGAGAAGCTGGAAACACTCAAAAAAGAGAACCCCGGACTGCATTATACAAACTTAATGGATCAGGGAATCTACATAGATATGGTTGTAGGATCTGTTCTGCAGAATCTTGGAATGGGTGCAGTGCTGGCAGTGCTGATCCTGCTTGTGTTTTTAAAGGATATCAAACCTACTGCCGTCATCGCCTGCTCCATTCCGATTAGTGTAGTGTTTGCCGTCGTTATGATGTATTTCAGCGGCATTACCCTGAATGTTATTTCCCTTTCCGGCCTTGCGCTCGGAGTCGGTATGCTGGTGGATAACTCGATTGTTGTTATAGAGAATATTTACCGGCTGAGAAAAGAAGGGGTGCCGGTCAAGGAGGCTGCGATCGAAGGAGCAAAAGGGGTAGCCGGAGCAATCACTGCTTCTACGCTGACAACAATCTCTGTCTTCCTGCCGATTGTGTTCACAACAGGACTTACGAAGAAGCTGTTTTCCGATATGGCGCTGACAATCGGATATTCACTGATTGCCAGTCTGATCGTTGCAGTGACTTTTGTTCCGATGATGTCCGCCGGAGTGCTTCACAAAGTGACTGAAAAGGACAACAGGCTGTTTGACGGACTTCAGTCTTTGTACCGCGGAGTCATGGATAAGGTGCTCAGGAGGAAATGGATTGCCATCGTACTGACGCTGGCAGTGTTTGTGGGAGCAGTGATCGGGGCAACAAGGATTGGAACTTCCCTGATGCCGTCTATGGACAGTTCACAGATGAGCCTTACCATCGAGATGCCGAAAGGATCAGGCCTGAGTGATACGGCGGCTATGTCTGATACGGTCATGAAAAAAATTCGTGAGATTCCTGATGTAGACGGCGTCGGAGCTATGGTGAGCAGTTCATCAGGCATGGGAGGCACTTCGTCGGGAAGCAAGGCAGATCAGGATACAGCCAGCATGTATATCATGCTGAAAGAAGATAAAAAGCAGACAAATAAAGAGATAAAAAATGAGATCTTAAAAAAGACAAAGAAATTCGACTGTGAGATCCAGGTACAGGAGTCCAACATGGATATGAGCGCCCTCGGGGGAAGCGGGATTGCCATCGAAGTCAAAGGAAATGATATGAAAACGCTCCGCAGGACAGCCAGTGATATTGCAAAAAGGGTGGAATCTGTCAAAGGCACGAAGAATGTCAGTGACGGACAGGAGGAAACGACTCCCGATATCCATGTTACAGTTGATAAAGCAAAAGCCGCAAAATATGGTCTCACGGTGGCGACCGTTTATCAGCAGCTCAGCTCCAAGATTCAGGAGGGCTCCACAGCGACTACAATCAGCCAGAATGAAAAACAGTGGGATGTAAAAGTGTCCAATGACACCAAGGACAATATTACAAGAGCACAGCTGAAGAAAATGAAGCTCACTGGAACGAAGAAAGGGGAGAGCAGGGAAGTGGCACTTTCCAAAGTAGCCAGCTTCAGTGATACCGACAGTCTCTCTACGATCTCAAGATCAGCTCAGGAGAGAATACTGAATGTAACCGCAGAGCTTGAGGACGGTTACAATATCGGTATCGTAAGCCAGAATGTGACCAAAGCGCTGAAGGGGTACAAGGCGCCTGCAGGATACAGTTATAAAGTGACGGGTGAGATGGAATCCATAAATGATACCGCGGGACAGGTAGGATTGATGCTGATTTTGGCAATCGCATTTATGTATCTGATTATGGTGGCACAGTTCCAGTCACTCAAGTCTCCTTTCATTATCCTGTTTACAATTCCTCTGGCATTTACAGGTGGTCTGATCGGACTGTTTGTGGCGGGCAAGGATCTGAGCATCATTGCCATGATCGGTTTCGTCATGCTGTCCGGTATCATCGTAAATAATGGTATCGTTCTGGTGGATACGATCAATCAGCTGAGAGATAAAGGCTACGAGCTCATGGATGCTGTCATAACTGCCGGTTCCATGAGAATCCGGCCGATTTTAATGACGGCCATCACGACAATTTTGGGTCTTTCTACCATGGCACTGGGTCTTGGATCCGGGGCAGAAATGGTACAGCCGATGGCCATCGTTACAATCGGGGGACTGATTTATGGAACTTTGCTTACATTAATCTTTATCCCTTGTATCTACCTGGTGTTTAACAGAAAGAAGAAAAGGCAGAGATCCTGATTTTCTTACAAATGTATTAAATAAATGAGCTTGGCTTTACATTTTGATGATGGAAAGCTATAATAAGACAAGAATCATGTCATGTATTATGACATGGTTTTTGTTTGTAAAGGAGTGAAATATGAAAAAACTGGATGGCCATTTATGGAATATAATCCCCAAATATGCAGTGCTCCCATTGATTTGTTCTTTCACTTTTAATTCACTGATTTATACAGGTACACAGATTCTGTGCAGGGATTTTAAGCATTATGATTTTACAACGGCATTTGACCGTGCAGTACCTCTGATACCGGAATTTACGAGTATCTATCTGATCTGTTATCTGTTTTGGGCTGTGAATTATATCATGATAGGTAGGATTGGGAAGGAGCATTTATACCGGTTCTTAGTAGGAGATTTACTCTCCAGAGTCATCTGCGGTATCTTCTTTGTAATGGTTCCGACGACTCTGGCAAGGCCCGAAATAACCGGAACCGGGATATGGGATCAGATGCTGAATCTGGTTTATACGGTTGATCCGTCGGCAAATCTGTTTCCGTCCATCCATTGTCTGGTCAGCTGGTTTTGTTATGTTGGGATCAGGGGACAGAAAAAAGTACCTTTGTGGTATCAGCGTTTTTCCTGTGTTTTTGCAGTTCTGGTGTGTATTTCCACTCAGGTTACGAAGCAGCATTATATCATAGACCTGATAGGAGGGATACTGCTGGCAGAGGCTATGTATCTGGTCGGTCAGAAGACGGATTGGTATCTGAAACTGCAGAGTATGTTTACAAAGATCAACCGTGGTGTACATTTGGAGAGGGCAATCGACAAAGAGGTAGGTTATGGAGAATAAGAAGCGCTGGATTGGCAATGGCATCTTCTTTTTTGCACTGTTCGGGCTTACATTTTATGCAATCTTTCGCGGAAAAGAGCTGCCGGAACTTTTAAAGGTTATGAGAAGCGTCAGCCCTGTATACTATATATTAGGTTTTGGGCTGATCATCGTGTTTGTATGCTGCGAAGCTTTTATCATTTACAGAATGCTGCGTGTGCTCCGGTACCGCGTGCCGAAAAGGCACTGTATTCTCTATTCGTTTGTAGGATTTTTTTTCAGCTGCATCACGCCGTCGGCCACCGGAGGACAGCCGGCTCAGCTTTACTATATGAACCGGGATAAGATCGATGTTTCGGTGGGAACCGTTGTTTTGATGATCGTTACAATTTTATATAAGTTTGTATTAGTATTTCTGGGAGCGGCAATCTTTGTGTTCCGGCACAGTCTGATTACAGACTATATATCTCAGGTAGCATTTTTCTTTTATCTCGGTATCGGACTGAATGTTTTCTGCGTCGCACTGATGCTGATGCTGGTATTTGAACCGACGCTTGCGTCCAGAGTGCTTCTGTCAATGATACGGATGCTGGAAAAAATTCATATCCTTAAAAAGAAAGAAGAGCGGATCAGAAAAATAGAGGGCTGGATGCAGGACTACCATAAGGCTGCTGCAGTCATTAAAGAATATAAACTCATGATTTTTGAGATGTTTTTGGTGACTTTGGTTCAGAGAATTCTGCATTTTTCCATCACATATCTTGTCTATAAGGCGCTGGGACTCTCTGCACTTGGATTTGTTGATATTGTAGCACTTCAGTGTGTCATATCGATCTCGGTGGATATGCTTCCTCTTCCGGGAGGAATGGGAATCAGTGAAGGCTTGTTTTTAAGTATTTTCCATAAGATATTCAGGGGCAGTCTGCTGTATCCGGCAATGCTGCTGAGCCGGGGAATCAGTTATTATGCTCTGGTACTGATCAGTGCATTCTTGACTTTTGTGGCTCATGTGACAATAAAGCGTAAGGAATAGAGGTTTAATTATGATAGGATTTTATAATGTGTCAGTGATACTGACATATGCAGGTGTCGTCAGTGCTGTGTTCGGTATGTCAGCGGCATTTAACGGAAACTTTAAAATAGCAATGATTTGTCTGATGATCTCCGGATTTACAGATATGTATGACGGAACCGTCGCAAAAATGATCAAACGCTCCGATGACGCAAAGAAATTTGGAATCGAGATTGATTCCCTCTGTGATCTGATCTGTTTTGGAGCGTTTCCTGTCGTCATAGGTTATTCCATGGGGATGGATGCCTGGTATGCAAAAATCATATATATGATGTACATTCTGGGAGCGGTGATCCGGCTGGCATTTTTTAATGTCACCGAAGAGCAGAGACAGGCAGAGACAAGCGAGAGAAGAAAACATTACCGGGGACTTCCGGTCACATCGGTAGCACTGATTCTGCCCGTCGTATATCAGCTGAAAAGGTTTTTTACAGCACAGTTTCCATACATATATCTGCTGGCAGTATTGATCATTTCTCTGCTGTTTGTAATTGATTTCAGTGTGTTTAAGCCGGGAAAGAAGTGCATGTTCGCATTTGTAATTATAGGCATCCTGATCGCCGTCAGAATATATTTTCTTTAAAGGAGAAAAGAAATGAAATACGTGGATCAAAAAGGCCGCTGTTATGAGGAAGAAACTTTTCAGGATAAATTTCTGAAGCTTCTTTATGGAACTTACATCGGCCGTATCAAATTAAAGATTCTCACAAAGCCCTGGATATCCAGGCTGGGAGGTCTTTTTCTGAGTACAGGCTTCTCAAAGTGTCTGATCGAGCGGTTTGTCAGAAAAAATAAGATCGATATGAGGGAGTATGAGGACAGGATCTATACGTCTTATAATGATTTTTTCACGAGGAGGATCAAGCCTGGAAAGCGGCTGCTTCCTGAAAATCAGGACATTCTGTTCAGTCCTTGCGACTGTAAAGCAAGCGCATACCGCATAACAGAAGACACGTCATTTTGTGTGAAAGATACGGTCTATACCGTGGAGTCACTGCTTAGAAGCAGAAAGATCGCTGACCATTTCAGAAACGGCTACGCAGTCATTCTGCGCCTTACAGTTGATGATTATCACAGGTACTGCTATTTTGACAACGGCACGAAGAGCAGGAATTATTTTATAAAAGGGGCCTACCACACTGTGAATCCGACAGCCAATGACTATGTGTCTGTCTATAAAGAAAATGCCAGGGAGTTTACCATGATGAAGACGGAGCATTTCGGCGATGCAGTCCAGATGGAAGTTGGAGCTCTGATGGTAGGGCGGATCGTAAACCATCACGAAGAAGGCATCATGCACCGCGGTATGGAAAAGGGATATTTTGAGTTTGGAGGCTCCACCATCGTTCTGCTTTTCAGAGGCGACAAGGTAGAGATCGATGAATGTTTATTGGAAAGAACGAAAGACGGATGTGAGACAAAACTAAAACAGGGCCAGCGTTTAGGCATGGCAAAAAAACAAAGTCTGCAATCATAATTGTAGGCTTTTTCTGTTTTATAAATTGAGTCAGCGGGCATGATTCGGGATTTAGGGAGGAAGAGGAAAATGCTTAATTATCATGAACTTTCAAAAGAACTGCAGAAGGAAATCATCAGGGACCGGCAGGTGGGCTGGAAAAATCCCTATGCATGTACGGATGAACAGGTGATCCGGAAAAATCGGGAAAGAGATAAGGCCAGCCTCTGGAGACCGGCTTTTGTCCGGGATGTGGAAAAGATCATCCACTCTCCATACTACAACCGGTATACAGATAAGACCCAGGTATTTTCATTTTTCCTGAACGATGATATTTCCAGAAGATCTCTGCATGTACAGCTTGTCTCAAGGATTGCCAGAAATATCGGTAAGCTCCTGGGTTTAAACTGTGACCTGATCGAGGCGGTCGCCCTCGGACACGACATCGGACACACGCCGTTCGGACATGCGGGAGAACGGTATTTGGATGAACTTTATCATGAGAAGACAGGACAGTGTTTTCAGCACAATATTCAAAGTGTGCGGGTGCTGGACGGGATGTTTGAGCGGAACCTTTCACTGCAGACATTGGATGGAATCCTGTGTCACAATGGAGAATTTGAACAGCAGGAGTACCGTCCCTGCCGGATGGATACTTTTGAAGAGTTTTATGAGAAGATGGGAAACAGCAGTCAAAACAAAGACTATATCAAAACTCTGATCCCCTCAACCCTGGAAGGATGTGTGGTCAGGATCTGCGATATGGTAGCCTATCTTGGCAAGGACCGGCAGGATGCGAAGAAAGCAAAGCTGATTGAGAGCAGTGATATTTTTACTCAGGGGGAGATCGGAGTAGAAAATGCGGAGATTATCAATAACATGATCGTGAACATTGTTGAAAACAGTTACCGAAAAGACTATATCATGCTGGATTCAAAGTATTATGATGCCATGAAGATCGCCAAGAAAGAAAACTATGAACAAATTTATTTCAACAAAAAACTGGACTGTATTTATTCGGAAAATGTGGCTCCGATGTTCCGGGAAGTCTATGAAAAGCTGTATGCTGATTTGATCGCGGGAAATGAAGAATCGGTGATTTTTAAACACCATATAGAATACGTGGAGGAGGCCAGGTCTTATTATGATGCGTCAAGATCCTACGCAGAGGAGGAGCCGAACCGGATTGTGGCCGATTATATTGCGAGCATGACAGATGATTATTTTGTAGATCTCTACCATCACTTATTTCCGAAAGGGAAATACCATGTGAATTATAAGTCTTATTTTGAAAATTGATATCAATAAAAACTTGACAATTTTAGAAAAGTTGAGTATGATAAGGCTATAAATGATATTGGTTATCAATTTATAGAGGCACCGCAGAGAGACAGATGCGAATGGGAGGCAGTATGACCACAGAACTTAGCCGGGAAAGAATCATAGAGCAGCTTCGGGAGCAGGGGCTTCGGATTACAAGCCAGAGAAAAGTGATTCTGGATGTGATTTTAAAAAATAATTGTTCCTGCTGCAAAGAAATCTTTTATGAGGCGACAAAAATAGATCCTGCCATCGGCAGAGCGACTGTCTACCGGATGATGAATACCTTGGAAGAGCTAGGAGTCATCGACCGGGGAAAGCAGTACGAGATCTGTTACGAGGGATTATTCGGGACAGAGAAGGATCAGACGAGTCTGCTCACAAAAGAAGAGATGAAGGAACTTCCCAAGGATATATGGTATCCCGCCTTGAAAAAAATGCTCAGGGCCCTTGGTGAGATTAAGGATGAAGATATTTCCGTTGTTGTAAAAGTCAGCCGGAAAAGCAGTTAAAAGTGTGTCCCCGCTGGAGACAGTGCTGTCAAAGCATGATCTCCGGCGGGGATTTTTTGTTTTTCAACGGTGAGACTTTATGTTATAATACATTCTAGGTTATTTTAAAATAAAGTATGAGAAAGAGGTCAATCATGGGAAAATATTTTGGCACTGACGGCTTCCGCGGAGAGGCAAATATCGATCTGACAGTGGAGCATGCATATAAAGTAGGAAGATTTTTGGGATGGCATCTGGGCAAGGAAAAGAAACGCCCGAAAGTAGTCATAGGAAAGGATACGAGGAGAAGCAGCTATATGTTTGAACATGCGCTGGTGGCCGGACTTACGGCTTCAGGAGCCAACGCTTACATGCTCTATGTGACTACGACTCCGAGTGTGTCTTACGTAGTCCGCACGGAACAGTTTGACTGCGGCATTATGATTTCTGCCAGCCACAATCCATACTATGACAACGGGATCAAGCTGATCAACGCCAAGGGACATAAGATGGATGCGGAAGTCGAAGAACAGATCGAGGCATACATCGACGGTGAGATCGGAGAACTTCCTTTTGCCACGAAAAGCGATATCGGAAGGGCGAAAGATTACGCATCTGGAAGAAACCGATACATAGGATATCTCATCTCCCTGGCCACACGGTCATTTAAAAATGTAAAGGTCGGACTGGACTGTTCCAACGGAAGTTCTTCCAGCATTGCAAAGAATGTATTTGAAACACTGGGTGCAGAGGTCTATGTGATCAACAATGAACCGGACGGAACAAATATCAACACCAACTGCGGTTCCACTCATATAGAGATCCTGAAGGGATTTGTAAAAGAGAACCACCTGGATGTGGGATTCGCATACGACGGCGACGCAGACCGGTGTATTGCTGTGGATGAGAACGGGGCAGAAGTAAACGGCGATCTGATCCTGTATGTGTGCGGAAAATACATGAAAGAGCACGGCGCTCTCAACAATAACACGGTCGTCACGACGGTCATGTCCAACCTCGGTCTTTACAAGGCCTTTGACCGGGCCGGCATCGACTATGAAAAAACAGCAGTGGGAGATAAATATGTGTATGAAAATATGTCCAGAAACGGACACGGCCTGGGCGGTGAACAGTCAGGACATATTATTTTCAGCAAGTTTGCGACTACCGGAGACGGGATTCTGACTTCTTTAAAGATCATGGAGGCCATGCTGGAACAGAAACAGTCACTCGGTCAGCTGGTAAAGGATGTGGATATCTATCCGCAGATTCTTGAGAACGTCAAAGTACGGGATAAAAAAGACGCCAGGGAAGACGCAGACGTGATCACAGCGGTGGAAGCTGTGGAGAAGGAACTCGGAAATGACGGAAGGATTCTTGTAAGGGAGAGCGGAACGGAACCTTTGGTGCGTGTCATGGTGGAAGCTAAAACTCACGAGATCTGCAGGGAACATGTGGACCGTGTAGTGAAAGTCCTGCGCCAAAAGGGACACGTCATCGACTGATTTATGGAAACATTATACGCAGATATTATCATTAATATTTCGCATGAGGCACTGGATCGGGTATTTCAATATCGAGTGCCTTTTTCCTTATATGAGCAGATCCGGGTCGGGCAGTCCGTTCGGGTGCCGTTTGGAGCAGGAAACCGGGAACAGAGGGGATATGTTGTCAGGCTTTCGGATCAGGCAGAGTACGATCCAAAGAAAATAAAGGAAATTTTGTCTATAGAAGAAGACAGTGTGAGCGCAGAATCCAGGATGATCAAGCTCGCCTACTGGATTCGGGAAAACTATGGCTCTACCATGATCCAGGCATTGAAGACCGTGCTTCCCGTGCAGGATAAGATGAAACAAAAAGAAAAAAAATCTGTCAGGCTCATGCTGCCCAAAGAGCAGGCTCCCGGTCTGCTGGATGAATATTTAGGCAGGCATTATGCGGCAAAAGCCAGGCTGCTGGCTGCTCTCATGGATGAGCAGACGGTTTCCTGGGAGCGTGTGACGAAAGACCTGAAGATTCCGAGGACAACGGTTGCAGGTATGGAACAGGATGGCATCATCCGCGTCGAAACAGAAATGTTTTACCGGAATCCCGGCCCCGGCGGGATGGAAGCGGAGGCTGCCCTGCCCCTGAATGAGAGTCAGGAGAAGCTGATACAGGAATTTAAAGCAGATTACGCGGCAGGGGAGAGGAAAACGTATCTTCTGCATGGAGTTACCGGAAGCGGGAAGACAGAGGTCTATCTGGCGGCAATCGAAGAAGTTGTCAGAAAAGGGAAACAGGCGATCGTGCTCATCCCGGAGATCGCCCTTACGTACCAGACGGTCTGCCGTTTCACGAAGCGGTTTGGAGACAGAGTATCCATTCTTAATTCCAGACTCTCCAAAGGAGAGAAATACGATCAGTGGCTCCGGGCAAAGAATGGGGACTGCGATATTATCATCGGGCCCAGATCCGCTTTGTTTGTGCCGTTTCCTAACCTGGGGCTGATCATTATGGATGAAGAACATGAGGGCAGTTATAAAAGTGAACAGACACCCAAATATCATGCAAGAGAAGTAGCCCTGAAAAAAGCGGACATGGAAGGCGCGGCGGTGATTTTAGGGTCCGCAACGCCGTCTCTTGAGAGCTATCAGAAGGCACTGGACGGAAAATACAGGTTCTGGACTCTGAAAGACCGTGCAAAAGAAGCGGTCCTGCCCGATGTGTATATAGAAGATTTAAGGGAAGAATTAAAGCAGGGGAACCGCAGCATGTTCAGCAGAAGGCTCTATGAACTGATCGGAGACCGGCTTCGGAAAAAAGAACAGGTCATGCTGTTTTTAAACCGGAGGGGATATGCCGGGTTTGTCTCGTGCAGAAGCTGCGGCACTGTAATGCAGTGTCCGCACTGTGACGTGTCGCTTACGTATCACAGGGACGGGAAACTCCGCTGCCATTACTGCGGGTATGAAGAAGTGATGCCGGAGGCCTGTCCTGAGTGCGGCAGCCCGTTTATCGGAACGTTCGGCCTCGGTACTCAAAAGGCAGAAGCCGCCATAAGGAAAGAATTTCCGGAAGCAAGAGTGCTTCGGATGGATATGGATACCACGAAAAGAAAGCACAGCCATGAAGAGATCTTGAAGACTTTTTCGGAAGGCAGGGCCGATATTCTTGTGGGCACGCAGATGATTGTCAAAGGACACGATTTTGAAAACGTGACTCTCGTCGGAATCCTGGCAGCGGATTTATCTCTGCATGCCAATGATTTTCGTGCGGCAGAGAGGACATTCCAGCTTTTGACCCAGGCAGCCGGCCGTGCAGGGAGAGGTGAGAAAGCGGGTGAGGTTGTCATACAGACCTATTCGCCGGAACATTACTGTATTGTCACGGCGGCGGCGCAGGACTATGAAGAGTTTTACCGCCAGGAGATAGCCTACCGGACGATGCTTTGCTATCCTCCGGTTTGGCAGATGCTCACAGTCCTTCTTGCCGGGCCTTCGGAAGAGGAATGTAAACAGACAGCACAGCGCATGGCAAGGGTCATTCAGAATTCGGGTATCCGCGTCATCGGACCCGGCGAAGCCTCTCTGGCAAAAGTCAATGATATTTACCGGCAGGTGCTGTACGTAAAAGAGAAAGACTACAAGGAACTTGTGAAGGTGAAAGACCGGCTGGAACTTTGGATCGACCGGCAGGAACTGCCGAAAGACATTCATATTACATTTGATTTTAATCCTATGAGCAGTTATTAACAAAGAATATTTGAGATATTTGAGAAGGAGAAGTATTCATGGCAATCAGAAACATCAGAAAAATGGGGGATGAAGTCCTCAGAAAACCATCAAAAGAGATTAAAGAAATGACTTCCAGGACCATGCTGCTGATCGAAGACATGTTTGATACGATGTATGAGGCATACGGTGTGGGACTGGCCGCTCCTCAGGTTGGAATCCTGAAACGGCTGGTGGTCATCGACACCTATGAAGGCCAGCCGCTGGTCCTGATCAATCCTAAGATTGTGGAAAAAGACGGCGAACAGATCGGAGATGAGGGATGTCTGAGCCTTCCGGGGAAGGTCGCAGTCGTAAAGCGTCCGAACCATGTGGTATGTGAGGCGCTGGACCAGGATATGAACCCCATCAGAGTGGAGGGAGAAGGACTTCTTGCGAGGGCGATCTGCCATGAACTCGACCATTTGGACGGAGTCCTTTACCCGGATGTGGCGGAAGAACCGGTGAGAGATGTGGAAGAAGAGGAAGAGTAAGGAGGACGCGATGAACGTTGTATTTATGGGAACGCCGGAATTTGCGGTGCCTACATTGGAGAAGCTGACACAATTTCATCATGTGGCTGCGGCAGTGACCCAGCCGGATAAGCAGAAGGGAAGAGGAAAGAAACTTTCTTTTCCGCCGGTGAAAGAGGCGGCACTGCAACATGGAATCCCTGTCCTTCAGCCGGCAAAAGCCAGAGATGAGCAGTTTATAGAAGACCTTGAACAGCTGGCTCCGGATGTGATTGTAGTAGTCGCGTACGGACAGATTCTGCCGGAGCGGATCCTGAATATCCCCAAATACGGATGTATCAATGTCCATGGGTCACTTCTTCCGAAATACCGCGGGGCGGGACCGATACAGTGGGCCGTCTTAAACGGTGAGAAGGAAACGGGAATTACAACTATGTATATGGAAAAAGGTTTGGATACGGGAGATATGATCGACAAAGCGGTCATCCCGCTGGATCAGAAAGAAACGTCAGGAACCCTTCATGACAAGCTGATGAAACTGGGCGCGGACTTATTGCTGGAGACCTTAGAAAAACTAGAAAACGGGACGGCGGTAAGGACGAAACAAAATGACAATGAGAGTTCCTATGCCCCGATGCTGAGCAAAGAGATGGGGGAAATAGAGTTCACGAAAAGTGCCGCTGAGATTGAACAGTGGGTGCGCGGACTGAACCCATGGCCGAGTGCTTATACGGAACTTGGAGGGAAAACACTGAAAATATGGGATGCGGACGTCGTTCCTTATGACGGAGGAGAGAGACCCGGAACGATCATTGAAGTGACGAAAAAACAGATGATTGTGGCCTGCGGCCAGGATGCGTTAGCGCTCAACGAGATCCAGCTTTCCGGGAAAAAACGGATGTCCGTTCAGGCATTTTTGGCGGGCTCCAGGGTGGATACAGGAACGGTATTAGGAGAATAATATGCAGAATCCAAGAGAATTGGCCTTAGATGTTCTGATGAAAATAGATAAAAAAGAGGAACTGTCCCATATTGCCATCGGAGAGACACTGGAAAAGTATCAGTTCAGTGAAAAGAAGGACCGGGCTTTTTTTACAAGGCTATGCCAGGGAACTCTGGAACGCCGCCTGACCATCGACTATGTGATCGATCTGTATTCTAAGACGAAGGAAAGGAAAATGAAGCCGCTGGTGCGTTCACTGCTCCGCATGGGTGCCTGTCAGATTTTATTTATGGATCATATCCCTGATTCCGCGGCCTGCAATGAATGTGTAAAGCTGGCGAAAAAGCGGGGATTTTCTAAGTTATCCGGCTTTGTAAACGGTGTTTTGAGAACAATATCCAGACAGAAGCAGGAGATTCCGTTTCCGGACCGGAATAAGGACTTTGTAAAGTATCTGTCTGTTGCCTGTTCCATGCCGGAATGGATCATCCGTCATTTTCTCCGCTCTTATTCAGAGGAAGAAACAGAAACGATCGTTAGTTCCTTCCTGGAGCCAAAAAAGACGACGGTTTCATGGATGGAAAGCAGCGGGTCCAGAGAGGAACTGATCGCTTCCCTGGAAAAGGACAGCGCCAAGGTGGAAGACGGAAAGCTTCTCCCGGAGGCACTCCGTATTTCTCACTATGATTTTTTGAGACGTCTCACATCATTCAGGGAAGGCCGGTTTATTGTGCAGGATGAAAGTTCCATGCTGGCGGGAAAGGCTGCAGATCCAAAAGAGGGACAGAAGATCCTCGATATGTGCAGCGCGCCGGGAGGCAAAGCTCTGTATGCGGCAGACAAACTCCACGGAACGGGGCAGGTCCTGGCGCGGGATCTGACGGAATACAAAGAGGAACTGTTAAAGGAAAACATTGAGCGTGTGGGATTTGAAAATATCCGTACTCAGATCTGGGATGCCAGAATTCCGGATGAACGCCTGGCAGAGTCTATGGATGTTGTACTGTGCGATGTTCCCTGTTCCGGACTTGGAATTATGGGAAAAAAGCAGGACATTAAGTACAATCTGGAAGAATCCGCTTTGGAAGACCTGGTGAAATTGCAGAGAGAAATACTAAAAACTGCCCTGACCTATGTGAAGCCGGGAGGAAGCCTGCTTTTTTCTACATGTACGATCAATCCGAAAGAAAATGAGGAAAATTTCAGGTGGCTTGCGGGACAGACCGGATATGAGCCGGAAGACCTGACTCCGTTTCTTCCCGAAACTCTTGACATTAAAACGGCGAAAGAGGGATATATCCAGCTGCTGCCGGGAATACATCCGTGCGACGGATTTTTTATCGGAAAACTTAGGAGAACAAAATGAGAGATCTGAAATCAATGACACTGGAAGAACTGGAACTTGCGGTGAAAGAACTGGGAGAAAAGAAGTTCCGTGCAAAACAAATATTTGAGTGGTTCCATAAGAGGCTGGCATCCTCTCTTGATGAGATGAACAATCTTCCGAAAAACCTGAAAGAAAAACTTCAGGAAAAATATGAAGCTGCGGAACTGAAAGAAGTGGAAACCTATGTATCCAGGATTGACGGCACAAGAAAGTATTTATTTCAGCTGAATGATGGGAATATGATAGAAAGTGTCCTGATGAAATACAAGCACGGCAATTCGGTGTGCATTTCGTCACAGGCCGGGTGCAGGATGGGATGCAGATTCTGTGCATCTACCCTCGGAGGGCTGGACCGCAATCTTTTACCGTCAGAAATGCTTGGACAGATTTATTATATCCAGAAAGATACCGGGGAACGGGTGTCCAATGTGGTCGTTATGGGAACTGGGGAACCGTTGGATAATTATGAAAATCTTTTGAGATTTATCAGACTCTTGACCGATGAAAAGGGGCTGAATTTAAGTCAAAGAAACCTGACAGTGTCTACCTGCGGACTGGTGCCGAAAATACGGGAACTGGCAGATGAAAAGCTTCAGATGACTCTTGCGATCTCTCTTCACGCCTCCAACGACGAGATGAGGAAATCCCTGATGCCGGTGGCAAATCAGTATTCTATGGAAGATCTGCTTGCTGCCTGTAAATATTATTTTGACCGGACGGGCCGGAGGATCACATTTGAATACAGCCTTGTAGCAGAAGTGAATGACAGTCCCCAAAATGCAAAGGAACTTTGCCGCTTTTTAGGCGGGTTTCCATGCCATGTCAATCTGATTCCGGTCAATCCTATTAAGGAGAGAGACTTCCGCCAGTCTATGCCGGAGTTTGTAAACGACTTCAAAAACATACTTGAAAAAAATCGTGTAAATGTTACCATAAGAAGAGAAATGGGCAGAGATATCAACGCTGCCTGTGGACAATTAAGAAGAAAGAAGCTGAATTCTGTGGAAAAACAGGAAATCCACACAAAAAAGGAGAACTAAGATGCAATCCGTTGGAACTTCTCACAGAGGAAAGGTACGGTCTGAAAATCAGGACACCATCTTTCACTCTGATGAACCCGTAGGACAATTAGATAATTTATATATCGTTGCGGACGGCATGGGAGGCCACAAGGCAGGAGGTTTTGCGTCCTCTTTTGCGGTCAGTCGGTTTGTGGAATTAATACGAGAGATAGAGAATTCAGATCCTATTGAGATTATGAAGGAAGCACTGCAGAAAGTGAGCAGTGAAATATTGCTGAAGTGCCAGGAAGAAGAGTACTCTGGCATGGGAACAACTATGGTAGCAGCCACTGTGACAGAAGAGAGTATTTTTGTGATGAACATCGGGGACAGCCGTCTGTATTTTGCAGATCAGGATCTTGTCCAGGTGACAACAGACCATTCTTTTGTGGAAGAATTGGTGAAGGCCGGAGAGATTGACCGCAGACAGATGAGGCAGCATCCAAAAAGAAATCTGATCACGAGAGCGATCGGTGCAGGGATTGAATCTGTACCCGATTTTTTTGAGCTGCCAAAGAAAAACGGATATTTATTGTTGTGCAGTGACGGACTGACGAGCATGGTTGCGGATGATGAAATCAAAGAACTCCTGTTGGATCACAGTCAATTAGAAAATAAGGCAGCCCAGTTGGTGAACAGGGCCAACGAATATGGCGGCAAGGACAATATATCCCTGGTGATCGTTGCGCTGGGGGAGCGAGGTGAGATCACATGTTAGAAACAGGAACCATTTTAGGAGGACGCTATGAAATCCTGAAAAAGATCGGTACCGGCGGGATGGCTGACGTATACATGGCAAAGTGCCATAAACTCAACCGGAACGTTGCCATCAAAGTGCTGAAAAATGAATATGTAGATAATGAGAAGTTTTTAAAAAAATTTCAGGTGGAAGCAGAGGCGGTCGCAAGACTGGCCCATCCCAATATTGTGAACGTATATGATGTAGGTCAGGAAGGCAGTGTCAATTACATTGTCATGGAATTGGCAGAAGGCATTACCCTGAAGGAATATATTAAGAAAAAGGGGCATCTTTCCGCGAAAGAGACTGTAGAATTATCTCTTCAGATAGCTTCAGCGATCAGTCATGCCCATGGGCACCACACGATCCACAGGGATATTAAGCCGCAGAATATTCTGGTCTCAGATTCCGGTCAGGTAAAAGTCACGGATTTTGGAATAGCAAAGGCAGCCAACTCCAATACAGTCACATCCACGGCCATAGGATCAGTCCATTATATTTCTCCGGAACAGGCCAAAGGAAAGTACTGTGATGAGAAGAGCGACATTTATTCCCTGGGCATCACGATGTATGAGATGGCCACAGGCCAGGTTCCTTTTGACCATGAAAATGGGGTTACCATTGCTCTGATGCATCTCCAGAATGAGATTACGCCTCCGGGGGAACTGATCGGAGATATCCCGGAAAGCCTGGAAAAGATCATTCTCAAATGTACCATGAAGAAGCCGGAAGACCGGTATCAGTCTGTGAATGAACTGATCGAGGATTTGAAGCTGGTTTTTGAAGACACGAAAGGAAGCTATGTAGGCATGGCGCCCTTTGTGGATGATTCACCGACGCAGCTGCTTCATACAAAAGAGTTTGTAAAACCGGAGGAGACAGAAGAAGAACCGGAAGAGGAATCTGGATTTGTGGATGACGATGATGAGGAAGAGCCGCGGGGCATGAATTCCAAGATCGAAAAACTGGTTGTCGTCCTGGCTGCTGTGGTGGGAGCCATTATTCTCATATCCATCATTGTGCTGGTCATTAACAGTTCAGGGCTGTTTCGCTCAGGGGACAATGCCGGCACAGAGAAACTTACGACTACCGAGGAAAGCACCACGGAAGAGCTTGAGAAGGTACCGGTTGAAAACTATGTGGGAATGACTTACGATGCTGCGCTGGCGTCCATCGATGAGGATCTGAAAGTGGAGCGCAAAACAGAGGCTTCCTCTTCTTATGAGGCGGGATATATCATCCGCCAGAGTCTGGAGTCTGACCAGGAAGTGGAAAAGGGTACGACCATTGTATTGACTGTCAGCACCGGCGAGAGCAAAGTTGAGGTGCCGGATGTCCGCGGATACAGCCAGAAGTCTGCCACGAAGATTCTTTCAGACCAGGGATTCAAAGTTTCTGTGTCTACCAAATTCAGCTCCAGTGTCAAGGAAGGTGATGTGATTTCTCAGTCTCCTGGAGCGGGGAACAAAATTTCCAGAGGTTCCAAGGTGACGATCACGGTCAGCAAGGGTGAGAACAAGGTCACAGTGCCGGAGATCGTATTTAAGACCGTAGAGGATGCGAGAGAAGAGTTAAGCATAGAAGGATTAAAGCTGATTGTCTCTTCCCAAAAGTACGACAGCAGGGTGCCGGAGGGATGCATCATCAGTCAGTCACCAAAAGCCGGGAAAAAGGTCACAAAAGGAACAGGAATTGGCGTGGTCGTAAGCCTTGGAAAGCAGCCGACAACAGAAGACACCACAGATAATACAGAGGAGTAAGATCAGTTCATGCAGGGAAGAATTATCAAAGGAATTGCAGGGTTTTATTATGTTGACACGGGCACCGGTTTATATGAGTGCAAAGCAAAAGGCATTTTCAGAAACCGGAAGATGAAGCCGCTCGTGGGAGACATGGCAGAGATCGAAGTCCTGGATGAAGAAAAAAAGCTGGGAAATCTGACAGAGTTACTCCCAAGGACGAACGAACTGATCCGTCCGGCTGTGTCAAATATTGATCAGGCGCTGGTTATTTTTGCAGCCAAGAATCCAAAACCAAATTATAATCTTCTGGACCGGTTTTTGCTCATGATGGAGAAGCAGGGAGTCCCTGCGGTGGTTTGTTTTAATAAGACGGATCTTGCAAAAGAAAAAGAACTGTCTGTTCTCATGGATGTATATAAAGACTGCGGCCACCGGGTGATCTTTACCAGTGTTTCCGGAGAGACGGGACTTTCGGAGATCAGGGAGGCCGTAGATCACAAGACAACTGTGCTTGCAGGCCCTTCCGGTGTAGGAAAATCTTCTATGATGAATCTTTTATATCCGGATGCAAATATGGAAACCGGAGCGGTAAGTGAAAAGATCCAGAGAGGAAAGCATACGACCAGACATTCGGAGCTGATCCGGGTGGGAGAAGACACCTTCGTCATGGATACGCCGGGCTTCAGCTCTCTGTTTGTGGATATGTTCGAGGAAGACGAGATTAAATACTATTTTAAAGAATTTGAACCCTATGAGGGACAATGCCGGTTCCAGGGATGCAGCCATACCCATGAACCTGGCTGTGGTGTCAAACAGGCGCTTGATGAAGGGAAGATCAGTAAGACACGCTATGACAACTATGTACTCATCTACAATGAATTAAAAGAAAAGAGAAAATGGTAATGCATATCTTGATTTTAACAGGCGGAGATTTGGACAGGGTCTTCGCCCGTTCTTATATTCAGACACAGAAATTTGATAAAGTCATCGCTGCGGACAAAGGACTGTTCTATGCAGAGCAGATCGGGATTCGCCCTGATTTTATTTTGGGCGATTTCGACAGTTGTCCCAGAGAAACGGTAAAAAAGTTTGAAAAAGAAAACATTATGGTTCTGCCGAGAGAAAAAGACGACACGGATACAGGGATCGCCATGGAGCAGGCAGTCCGTATGGGAGCCGATAAAGTGACGGTACTTGGGAGTACGGGAACCAGGCTGGACCATGTACTCGGCAATATGGGACAGCTCGTCTATGCGTTAAAGCATGGAGTGGAGGCATATATGGTGGATTCACATAACCGTATCCGGGCAGTGGACCGCCCCCTTTGCATAGATAAAAATGAACAGTTTGGGAACTATATTTCCCTCATTCCGGTGGGCACGGTTACAGGAGTGACACTTCACGGATTTTATTACCCGCTGAATGACGATACCCTTCTGTTTCATGAGACATGGGGGATCAGCAATGAACTGACTGAGGAGAGCGGAATCGTTGAAATGAAGACAGGGACCCTGCTTGTGGTAGAAAGCAGAGACTAGATGAGGCGGGGTGGACGAGTTTTTTACCACTATTTCCGTCACGCTTTGAAATGCGTTCCTCCAATAGTGCTAAAAAACTATCGTTAGATAGTGACAGCAGTTTGATGAGTCCTTATCCAGCAGACATTACGTCCATTTTCTACATGGTTGGAGTGAGGCATTCTAAGAGCCGAACGGAAATTATGTGGAAAATGTCTCTCGGGTGGACGTGCTTCGCACGATAAGGTATACTTGTTTTAGTGTTGTTTATTTTTTATATTTGGAGAGGGTTGATATTATGAAAAAAGGTTTGATCATGGATATGGACGGAGTCGTCGTGGACAGTGAGCTTGTGTATGTAAAAAAATTTATGACATGGTTTAAAAAGCAGGGTATCGAGATGGGAATGAGTGATTTTGAGAAGATCATTGGCACACCGTATGCGGAGGCTATTGATTACTTTATGGAGTTTTGGGGAGACAGGAGCAGCAGGGAAGAGTTTGCTGAGATGTTTGCTCAGCTGAAAGATCAGGTAAAATTTAACTATCGGGATATTCTCAATCCGGGAGTGAAGGAGCTGCTTACATACTGCAAAAAGAAAAAGATCAAGACAACCCTGGCTTCCGGAAATTCTATGGACTGTATCGAAAAAATGTTGGAGGAGTGCGGTCTCGAAAGTCATTTTGATTTTGTGATCAGCGGAGAAAAGCTGCGGAGAAATAAGCCCCATCCGGATGTCTATTTAAAAGCAATGGAATATATGGACCTGGAGCCGGAACAGTGTATTACTCTGGAGGATTCCAGGGCAGGCATCAGGGCGTCCAAAGGCGCCGGAATTTTTACGGTGGCAAAGGTGCCGGAAGAATATTGTCTGCCGCAGGAAGAGGCAGATACGAAAGTGAAGCGGGTAGTGGATGTGATTCCAATGCTGAAAAATGCGTAGATAATTTACAGAGGTGAAAAGATGAAATTATATAAAAAACTAGAAAAAGTATTGTGGCTGGTTTTAATTCTGATGTTTGCATTCAGTCTGGTGTTTGACTGGGTAAAAAACTTTGTGGGATCCAGTGTTGAGTTTACGGATGTGGCATTTATCCTGACAGTGATCAGCGGAGCTGCTCTGCTCCTAGAACGGTTCCTCGTGGGACCCGGTACGGGCAAAAATTATACGAAAACAGAGTCAATTGCACTTCTTTTAGTCTTTGTTTATATGTTTGTAATGATGTTTCAGGCCAGGGGAATTATGACGATTTCATTTTTGGGAAATGATCAGAGATCACTCTGGATCCTTGCACCGGCGCTGGCGCTTTTATGGTTTACAAAGACCATTGCCCCGGAGATCGAGCAGAAGGATAAAGAACGTATCGAAAAGAAAAAGTTTAAGAATCGGGCCAGATAGCAGGATATTCTTATCGGCTGGAGGAGATGGATATGAAATATGATAAATGTCCGATCTGCAATGAAAAATTAAAAAACGGCATCTGCCCTATGTGCGGTTATGACTTTAAAAGACTGGAGAGCGGGCAAAGATCCGGAAACAGGGGGAACCGTCCGGATTACAGAGCCAGGCCCAACGAAGAGCCAAAGCACTCTATGACAAAACAGCATAAACAGGCACACAGACAGTTCCGCACCGAGAAAAAAAGAGGTGCGGGGAAGCTTATAAAGTTTATTTTGAGTTTCGTGGTTATTCCCAGTATATTTTTGGATGCGGTAAGTGAGGCTGATATCGGGCAGCTGATGAAAAAGGTCCGGACTTTTATGAGTGAAGATGAAAAGAAACAGTGGACAAAAACGATGCCGGACCATACATATGAAGATACGGATTATGATTTGGAGAAGACCGGAAAGAGGTTTTCTGTGAACCTTACTTCCGGCAGATATATCGTAGGATTGGATCTTCCGGAAGGAAACTATACAATGACCGCAGGAGGGGAGGAACTGTATTTTTCAGCAAATAATGATGCACAGAATATCGGCATTTACGAACAGTTTACAGATGAAAAAATATTGGATGTAAAGCGGTACTGTAAAGTAAAAAACGTCCGTCTTTATCAGGGCTCTTTAATAGAAGTTACAGGCAGGGGGCATATTAACTGCGAGACATCGGATGCTAATATGAAGAAAATGGAAGAACCCAGGAAAAATCCTCTGAGTAAAGAAGTAGAAGTTGACGGGGTGATGAAAGCAGGAAAAGATTTTCCGGCAGGCACTTATGATGTAGTTGCGGTCAGCGATGGTGGTGAATTCAAATTTACTTATGAACAAGATAAGGATGACGAATTTGGTGCAAATAGTATTTGGCTCTCAGAAGATTCAAAGGGGGAAGATCCAGAAAAATTTGTGAATTTAGAACTTATGAAAGGCACGGAAATCGAAATTCCACCGGAAGGATATTTTCAGGTCAGGCTGATTCCGAGCAAACATGTCAGACCTGAAAATATGCATGTCTATGATTCGTTAAATGGGCTTGATTCATAAAATCAACTGTGTTATGATTAAAAATCATAGTGGGAGAAAGGCAGTGAAAAAGACTCAAGGCAAAAGGAACCTTACAGGGAGGAAAGCCCGCAGACTGAAAGCTTTCCAGGGACACCTTGCGGCGGGAACACTTTGGAGCCGGGCGGCTGAAAGGTAGGATGCCTGTTAGGCGGTCACGTGGTACGCGTTAAGTACGGAAACGAGAGGAAGCCAGAATATGAATAGAGATTCTGGTTTTAAGACGGGTGGTACCGTGGGAAGATATTCCCGCCCCGAAGCAATTTTGCTTTGGAGCGGGATTTTTAAGTTCACCCACCCTTTATAAAAGGAGGAATTAGAATGGCAAATCACATCAGTGATGAAACGATTGAATACGTCGGCATTTTGGCAAAGCTTGAGCTGTCCGGCGAAGAAAAAGAACAGGCAAAGAAGGACATGGAGAGTATGCTCGACTATGTCGACAAGCTGAATGAACTGGATACGGACGGTGTGGAACCTATGTCTCACGTATTTCCGGTAAACAATGTATTCAGAGAAGATATCGTCACCAATGGAGACGACAGAGAAGGGATTCTTAAAAATGCACCGGAGAGAAAAGAAGGTGCCTTTGTGGTGCCAAAGACCGTAGAATAGGAGGAAGCCATGGGAATTTTAGATTTGACAGCCCTTGAGCTGGGCAGAAAAATAAAAGCAAAAGAGATCACCTCAGTAGAAGCAGTACAGGCTGTTCTGGAACAGATCAGGAAAACAGAGCCGGCGGTGCATGCCTATGTATCATATGATGAAGAGAGTGCATTAAAGAGAGCAGAAGAGGTGCAGAAACAGATCGATGACGGCACATTGACCGGGCCGCTGGCCGGTGTTCCGATGGCTGTGAAAGATAATATTTGTACAAAGGGATATAAAACTACGTGCAGTTCCAGAATTCTCGAAAATTTTGTTCCGACCTATGCCGCTCAGGCGGTGGAAAACCTGATCGCTGCCGGTGTGGTCATCATAGGAAAGACGAATATGGATGAGTTTGCCATGGGAAGCACGACTGAAACTTCAGCATTTGGGCCGACAAAAAATCCATGGAATCAGGAACATGTGCCGGGAGGATCTTCCGGCGGATCGGCAGCAGCAGTGGCGGCAGGAGAGTGTTTCATGGCACTCGGCTCAGATACCGGAGGATCCATCCGCCAGCCGGCATCTTTCTGCGGAATTACCGGAATGAAACCGACTTATGGTACAATTTCAAGATACGGACTGATCGCTTACGGTTCTTCCCTGGATCAGATCGGGCCGATGGCCAAAGATGTATCCGACTGTGCGGCTCTTCTGGAAACTGTGGCATCGTATGACAAAAAAGACTCCACATCCATTGAGCGGGATGAGTATGATTTTACATCGGCTTTAGTTGACGATGTGAAAGGAATGAAGATCGGAATCCCGAAAGACTATTTCGGGGAAGGACTGGACTCTGAAGTCAGGGAAGCTGTCATGAATGCTGCCCGTACATTGGAGGAAAAGGGAGCCGTCATTGAGGAGTTTGACCTGGGGCTCGTGGATTACGCCATCCCTGCATACTATGTTATTGCCGCGGCGGAAGCCAGTTCAAACCTTTCACGGTTTGACGGTATAAAATACGGATACCGCGCAAAGGGAGCAGAGGGACTCCATGCCATGTATAAAAAGACACGTTCCGAAGGATTCGGGCCGGAGGTCAAAAGAAGGATCATGCTTGGATCTTTTGTCTTAAGTTCCGGCTACTACGACGCGTACTATTTGAAGGCACTGAGGACAAAAGCATTGATCAAACAGGAATTTGACAAAGCATTTGCATCCTACGACCTGATTCTCGGACCGGCGGCACCTACCACCGCCCCGAAGCTTGGGGACAGTTTAAGTGATCCGATCAAAATGTATCTCGGAGATATTTACACGATTTCTGCAAACCTGGCAGGACTGCCGGGAATCAGTGTGCCGTGCGGAAAAGACAGCAAAGGACTGCCGATCGGTCTGCAGCTTTTGGGAGACTGCTTCCAGGAAAAGAAACTGATCCGGGCTGCCTATGCATTTGAGCAGACGAGAAGTTATGAAGCACCAGAAATTGCCAAAGGAGGTGTTCAGTAATGAGTAAACAATATGAGACCGTTATCGGACTGGAAGTCCATGTGGAACTGGCGACGAAAACGAAGATCTTCTGCGGATGCAGCACTGAGTTCGGGGGTGCGCCGAATACACATACCTGTCCGGTGTGCACCGGAATGCCGGGTTCTCTTCCGGTATTAAATAAACAGGTAGTCGAATATGCCGTGGCTGTTGGGCTTGCGACCAACTGCAGCATTACACAGAACTGCAAGTTTGACAGGAAGAATTATTTTTATCCCGACAATCCGCAGAATTATCAGATTTCCCAGCTGTATCTTCCGATCTGCCGGGACGGACATGTGGAGATCGAAACGGACGGGGGGACAAAATCCGTTGGAATTCACGAGATCCATATGGAGGAAGATGCGGGTAAATTAATCCATGACGAATGGGAAGACTGTTCCCTTGTGGATTACAATCGTTCCGGAGTGCCGCTGATCGAGATTGTCTCAGAGCCGGATATGCGTTCCGCTGATGAAGTCGTGGCTTATCTGGAAAAACTCAGACTGATCATCCAGTATCTCGGCGCCTCCGACTGTAAGCTTCAGGAGGGTTCCATGAGAGCCGATGTCAACCTTTCTATAAGAGAGGCAGGAGCAGAAGAGTTCGGGACAAGGACAGAGATGAAAAATCTGAACTCTTTTAAGGCGATCAGACGTGCGATTGAAGGAGAGACGGACCGCCAGATCTCTCTGCTGGAAGAAGGCAAAGAAGTGACGCAGGAGACAAGACGCTGGGACGACACAAAAGAAAAATCTTATCAAATGCGTTCCAAAGAGGACGCACAGGATTACCGCTACTTCCCGGACCCTGATCTCGTGCCGGTCATCATCAGCGATGAGTGGATCAGCCAGATAAAAGAGGCACAGCCGGAACTGCGGGATGAAAAGAGAAACCGCTATAAAGAAGAATACGGCCTTCCGGATTATGATATTGACATTATCACGGGAAGCAAACATCTGGCAGATATTTTTGAGGCGACGATCACCCACGGAGCCGAGGCGAAGGAAGTATCCAACTGGCTCATGGGAGAGACAATGCGTCTGGTTAACGATTCGGAAATGGACCTTACAGATCTTTCTTTTTCACCGGAGCATCTGGCAGCCCTGATCAGCATGGTGAAAGAAAATGAGATCAACCGAAAGGTCGCAAAAGAAGTCTTTGAGAAGATTTTCAAAGAAGATGTGGACCCGAAAGCCTATGTTGAAGAGCACGGATTGAAATCAATGAATGACGAGGGGGCTCTGAAAGAAACCATCGGACAGATCGTCAAAGACAATCCGAAGTCAGTGGAGGACTATAAGGCAGGAAAGAAAAAAGCCATGGGATTCCTTGTGGGGCAGACTATGAAAGCAACCCAGGGGAAAGCAGATCCCGGAGTTGTCAATAAGATACTGAAAGAAATATTAGAAAGTTTATAAAAAGAACAGAAGCTTTGGTATGATTGTCATCCAAAGCTTCTGTTTTTGTATAAAAACACAAAATGTTAAGAAATTTTTCACAAATTGGTTGGGAATTCTGAAAGAGAAATCCGGTATGATAACAGTATCACATAAAATACAACGGAAAAACAAATCAGAAGGAGCGTTATCATGAAGGATTTTTACAGGTCGATGTTTCTGCTTTCCCTTGGAATAACCCTGATTTTGATCATGCAGGTGCTTATGATGTAGGATACCGCTTGAAATGGGAATTAAAAGAAAGTACAATAGTATTGGTTAAGTAAACGAGCACGATCAATAAGGAGAAGAGCCATACTATGAAGAAATATAAAGGAGCGGTATTTTTTGACTACGACGGAACATTAGTCGATGAAGTGGATCATATCAAGACGGTTACGCCGAAAACTCTGGAGGCCATCAGAAGGCTTCAGGATAACGGCTATGCAGCCCTGCTTTGTTCAGGGCGGACCAAACGGTTTTTAGAGGCGGATATCGAGCATTTTGACGGGGCCGTCACCTGCAATGGAAGCTATGCGGAAGTGGACGGGGAAGTGCTCAGGGATATTTATATTGAGGAAGATCTGCTGCATGAAGTCATAGACAAATACTTTATAAGAGATACGATCATCCAGATGGATACCCAGGATGTGACCTATTATTTACATAACGACGAGGAATTTTTTAAGTATTTCTGCCGTCTGTTCAGCCTGCCGATGGAGTGGTACGCTCCATGGAAGTACTGGGAAAAGCAGCACATATCAAAGCTTACGATGAATTATAAAGCACCGGATGTTTTTGAGGATTTCAAAAAGGAATACGCAGATACCTTCGAGTGTGCGAAACATGTCCGTGAGAATTTCTTTGACATTACGCTCAAAGGTGTCACGAAAGGAGACGCGGTTGTCCAGGTAGCGGATGATCTTGGCATTTCCAAAGAGAATCTCTATGCATTCGGCGATTCAGACAACGACGTGGAGATGCTTAAAAATGTCGGGACAGGTATCGGAATGGGACGCTGCAGTGACGCGGTGAAGGAGACCGCGGATATGTTCACCCAGACGACAAAAGAAAACGGTATCTATCATGCGCTGAGAGAATTAGAATTAATATAAAGGTGGAAGCAGATGAAAAAAATTGTCGATGACGACCGTCTGATTTATAAATGCTGCAATTTATACTATATGAAAAATAAGACCCAGGTGGAGATCTGCAATACCCTGGGACTTTCCAGGGCCACCGTATCCAGGATGCTTGCTCTCGGAAGAGAACAGGGAATTGTAAAAATCGAGGTCATCAACCCGATCAGTTACGATTACGGGGAACTGGAGCAGAAGCTGGAACAGAGATTTGGACTGAAAGAGGCCATCATTGTGGAGAGCGAACCGCTGGATACGAAAGAGGAGCAGATGGACATGCTTTCAGAGGCGGCTTTTGACTATCTGAGCCATATTCTCAAAAATGATGACTATGTGGGAGTCACCATGGGGCGGACGCTTTACCACATTGCACACGTTGATAAAACCTATAACAAAGGCAATAAGCTTTTATTTGTGCCCCTGTACGGCGGGATATCCCAGAAACGGACGGAAAAAAGGGATGTACAGTCCAACCGGATCGCAGTGGAATTTGCGGAAAAATTCGGCGGCGATTATGTACAGTTTTTGTCGCCCGGTATCTTTTCCAGCAAAGAGGTGAAAGACATCTTCCTTCAGGAGGAGACGGTGAACTACATTTATGAATATTTTTCAAAGCTCAGGGTCGTGGTCATGGGGATCGGAATCCCGGAGGCCGGAGGAACAGCTCTTGTGGCAGAGGGGTATTTAACGGAGAATGAATTAAAAAATTTTGTCGAGATGGGGGCAGTCGGAGACGCGTCTCTATATTTTTACAACATCGAAGGAAATACCAAACCGTTTGATTCTTTTAATCAGCGTGTGGCAGGCATATCACAGGAGCAGCTGAAGAAGATTGACATTAGGATCGGGGTTGCAGGAGGGATTGAAAAATCCAAATCTGTCGTCGGAGCCGTGCGTTCCAAAAATATTAATGTCCTGATCACAGACTCTGAATGTGCAAGACAGATGCTGAAAGAAGTTTGATATTTGAAACATCATCATAAGTTCATATAGGATAAAGGTAAGGACCTTCCGGAACCACAGAATTCCGGAAGGTCTTTTGTTGTGTTGATATGTATTGAAATGTTGTATAAATATGGGACTGATATAAAAGACTTATACAATGTTTCAATAAAAAGTATAGACTATGTAATAATAAAAGAGTTAAAATACATGTACAGAAAAAAAGATCAAAGAAAGGAGAGAAAATGTCAAATCATGTATTGATTCTTTTTGGAGTGTTTCTAGTGCTGTTTCTGCTTCAGTCTGCGGGAGGGATTTTTCAGATCAAAGATTATGAGAAAGCCGTGCGGAGAGTAAACCGGGACGGAGCAGTAGGGATCGGACAGAAAAGAGGACGTCTGTTATCCGGAGGCCATATTGTCATTCTTGCATGCGATGACGGCGGAAGGATAACCGGCGGAGAAGCTATGGACGGAATTTCATTTCTGGCCAGATTCCATCCGGTGTCTGAGGTTTATCATGTGCGGATACTGGGAAGGGATTTTCGGGAAGTCCTTTTGGAACTCCGCAGTATGACGAAGAAGAAACAGAAATACTATAAAGGATACATACAGGCACTGGAAGCATTGGAAATGAGAGTGTAAGGAGGAACATATGCAGGTTATATCTAATTTAGCGAATGGATTCATGAAGCTGTTTTCCACGGGAGGACAGACGTTTTTAGGCTGGGTGACCACGATTATTCCAACAGTCGTATGTCTGATGACGGCAGTCAATGCGATCATAAAGCTGATCGGAGAAGACAGGGTGGAAAGGTTTTGTATGAGGATCACCGGGAACAGGCTGTGCCGGTATTTATTTCTGCCTGTCATCGCAATGATCTGTGTCGGCAACCCGATGGCATATACGTTTGGAAGATTTGTAGAAGAAAAGTATAAGGTTCCTTTTTTTGACGCGGCCATCAGCTTCTGTCACCCGGTGCTGGGATTCTTTCCTAACGCCAACGCCGGCGAGCTGTTCGTATACATGGGGATCGCCGCAGGCATTCAAAAGCTGAATCTGCCTCTGGGTGATCTGGCGGTCCGCTATTTTCTCGTAGGACTTGTCGTCATTTTCATCCGCGGTATGGTGACAGAAAGAATTTATCTGATGCTCAGCAACAAATATCAGAAGATGGGAAAGAAGGAGGTAGCTGTCCATGAATAAGCCAGTTAAAATCGTCGCAGGTTCCGGAGGATACGGGGGACCGCTTGTAGTCCAGGCAACAGAAACATGCAATAAGATTCTTTGTATGACAGCGATAGGAGGCATTCATCCGCTGGGGGCAAAACTGGCGGAGATGACCGGAGGGGAAGCCGTCGACGGCCACAAGAATAACGTGCCGGATGAAGAAATCCTGGTGGCTATCGTAGACTGCGGAGGAACGCTGCGGTGCGGAATTTATCCGCAAAAAGGGATTTTCACCATTAATTTAAATCCTGTGGGGCAGTCAGGGCCTCTGGCAAAATATATTACTCCGGATATTTACGTGTCAGCTGTGAATGAAAATTGTCTGTCTTATGCTGATGGTGAGGCTGTCACGGAGAAGAAAGAGCCCGAAGAAGAAAGAGACGGCAGCCGGGAAATGAAACAGGAACAGGCGGCTGAACGTCCGGGATTGATCACGAGACTCGGCATCGGAGTAGGGCAGGTTGTCGGAAAGTTTTTTGCGGCAGGACGTGAAACGATTGAAATGGTAGTAAAGAATATCCTTCCGTTCATGGCATTTACCAGCACTATCCTTGGAATCATCACAGCTACGGGACTTGGGAACGTCATTGCTAAGACAATTTCGCCGTTGTGTGCCACGCTTCCCGGAATGCTGATCATATCACTTATTTGTGCTATGCCGTTTTTGTCACCGGTGCTCGGTCCCGGAGCCGTTATCGCACAGGTCGTGGGAACTCTTCTGGGATCACAGATCGCTATGGGCAAGATACCGGCTCAATATGCACTGCCGGCACTTTTTGCGATCAATGCCCAGGTAGGATGTGATTTCATCCCGGTGGGGCTGAGCCTTGCGGAGTGTGAGTCAGAAACGATCGAATTGGGTGTTCCGTCTGTTTTGTATTCCCGTGTCATTACTGGGCCGCTGGCGGTTATTATTGCGTTCGCTGCAAGCTTTGGACTATATCATGGATAGAAAATAATATTTATACATAATTTCAATAATTTATATAGACTTTGCTTGAATAAAAAGGTAAAATGAAGACATAAAATCAAAGGAGGCAGAAGTATATGAAGATTTCAATTGGATGTGACGAAGCAGCTTATGAGTTAAAAGAGGCCATCAAAAAGAGACTGGAGGAGACAGGGCATACATATGTGGACAATGGAGTAGAGGCCGGAGAAACCGCATTGTATCCGGATGTTGCAGTAAAAACCTGTGAAAGAGTGACCAGCGGTGAGTGTGACAGGGGAATTCTCGTGTGCGGCACCGGCATCGGCATGGCTATGACGGCAAACAAGGTGCCGGGAATCAGGGCAGCGGTCTGTCACGATCCGTTTTCTACAGAGCGCTCCATTCTGAGCAATGACGGAAATGTGATGTGCATGGGAGCCAGGGTGATCGCACCTCAGCTGGCCTTATACCTTTTGGACATTTGGATGGGGCTTGAATTTAAAGACGGGCCGTCTACCGAAAAGGTCGAGAGGATTACTTATTACGAGAAACAATTCAGCAAATAGGCAGGAGGAGAGCATATGGATGAAGTTTTAAATTATTCAATGAATGAAATGGCAGGAGCAGATTTTGACTGCAGCTGCGGCAGACATCATACACTGGATATTAGGCATATCATCATGGGGCAGGGGGTTCTAAAGGAACTTCCGAAAGTACTGGAGCCGTTTTCCGGCAAAAAGGTTTACATGCTCAGTGATAATCACACATTTGAGGCAGCGGGAGACCGGGTGCTCTCGATTCTGGAAGCCGAGGATTATCTTGTGAAAAATGTAATGCTGGATTCCGGGGATGATATCCTGATCCCCAACGAACAGGCCGTGGGAACGATGTTCCTCAATCTGGAGCCGGATACGGCAGTGATCGTTGCCGTTGGCTCAGGGACCATCAATGATATGGCAAAATATATGTCTGCGAGAACAAAGATTCCATATGTGATCGTCTGTACGGCTCCCTCCATGGACGGATATGTGGCCGACGGGGCACCGCTGATCCTGGAGGGAAGGAAAATATCCTTTGTCGCCACACTTCCTTACGGCGTCATCGGGGACACGGATATCATGAAGCAGGCACCGATGCATATGATCCACGCCGGATTCGGCGATGTGCTGGGCAAACTGACCGCCCTTGCCGACTGGTATCTGGCAAAAGAAAATGTGGATGAGTACTGCTGTGAGACCTGTGTGACCCTTGTGCAGAGAGCACTGGACAAAGTCACAGGCAGCGCAGAAGCCCTGGCAAAGAGGGACGATGACGCGGTCCTTTACCTGATTGAAGCGCTGACCCTCACAGGGGTGGCTATGGGTCTGATCGGTGTATCCCGCCCGGCTTCAGGGGCAGAACATATGCTCAGCCACTATTGGGAGATGGACTTTATCGCCAAGGGAAAATTCCCGGAACTGCACGGCATCAAGGTCGGCATCGCGACGCCTGTGATTGCGGAAATTTTTGAAATGATGAAGGACGAGGTGCCAGAAGAAGCCATGAAACTGGCGCCTTCCAGAGAATATGTTGAAGGCCTCTTAAAGACAGTGGGGGCACCGGTGTATCCGACGGATATAGGGATAGACAGAGAATTGTTCTATAACAGTATTTTGGAGGGATACAAGGTAAGAAACCGGTACAGTATTCTGGAACTGGCCCTGAAAACAGGAAGGCTTGAAGAGATCGCTGAAAAAATAACCAACCGTATTTATCAGTAAGGGAGAGATGAAATGAAATATTTTACAAGAATCCAAAAGCTGGGGAAAGACTCGCTGACATTTTTGGGGGATCCTGATTCAAATTTTATTATTCTGTTTAATGACAACGCACCCCCTGCATTTGAGGATCTCTGTGTGCTGCATACGATTGAAGAACTGAGAGCAAATATTGAGCCCGGAGATATGATGCTGCTCAATGAAAAAGGATTTGAAGTGACGGCAGTAGGTACGGAAGCAAATGAGACTCTCCGGGGACTCGGACATTGTACGGTAAGTTTTAAAGGCGGCCCGGAAGCAGAGCGCCCGGGGTGTATTATGGTGGAGGCGGTAAAAGGTGAGGAGCCTTTGACATCCGCAGATTTTGCGCCGGGAAATACGATTGAATTCATATGACATTTTGACGAGTTTTCCGGCTTGCTGTCTCAGAGATGTAAGATTTTCTAACTTTCATCAAAGTCTCTGCGGCGGCCCGCTCGGAACTCGCTGACGCTGGCCTAGAGTACTTAGGGAAGGCAAACGAAGTGCGGACTGAGCTTAGTACGAAGGCCGTTCGAAGGAACTTAATGAGCAGGAGCCGTAGGCGAAGTGCGAATTTAGTGAATCGAACCTCATTGTCTCCGAGCCTTTGCTGAAAGAAGAAAAACTAACATCTCTTCGAATGCAAGGCCTCCAAACTGGTCAAAATGGACGTAATGTCTGCTGGAGCAGGCTGCAAAGAGTCAAACTCATAGATATTTATACAAATGTATGTATAAATTCAATTTTAAAAGTATTTATACAAATGTTCAAAATAAGGTATGGATTTTATCATAGAATGGAAGTAAAATGAAGTTATATTACCAGTGGTATTATTTTTGTTGCAGGTGGTAACTATATTTGAAAGTAAGATTCGGGAGGAAGCGAAATGGATGAGATCTTAAACTATTCTATGAATGAAATGGCAAAGGCAAGTTTTGACTGCAGCTGCGGAAGGCATCATACTCTGGATATCGACAAGCTGGTGATGGGCCAGGGAGTGATCAAAGAACTGCCGGAAATGGTGAAGGGCCTTGGCGCAAAGAAAGTCTACATGCTGAGCGACAACAATACATACAAAGCAGCGGGAGAAACTGCGGAAACACTGTTGAAGGATGCAGGATTTCAGGTGAAAAGTGTGGTACTGGATTCAGGGGAAGATATTCTGATCCCGGATGAGCAGGCTGTGGGAACCATGTTCTTAAATCTGGAGCCGGAGACGGATGTTTTAATCGCGGCAGGTTCCGGAACTTTGAATGATATGGTAAAATATATGTCAGCCAGGACAAAGATCCCATATATCGTTGTCTGCACCGCACCTTCCATGGACGGCTATGCATCAGACGGAGCTCCTCTGATACTGGGAGGAAAGAAGATTTCCTTTATTGCAACCCTTCCTTACGGTATCCTAGGAGATACAGACATCATGAAGCAGGCGCCGATGCATATGATCCGCGCCGGATTCGGGGATGTGATCGGAAAACTTACCGCTCTCGCAGACTGGTATTTGTCCAGGGAGATGACCGGGGAATACTGCTGTGAGACATGTGTGACTCTCGTGCAGAAAGCCCTCGATAAAGTAACCGGAAGTGCAGAGGCACTTGCAGACAGGGACGAAGAAGCAGTTCTCTATCTGATCGAGGCGCTGACGCTCACCGGAGTAGCCATGGGACTGATCGGCGTATCCCGTCCGGCATCCGGAGCAGAGCATATGCTCAGTCATTACTGGGAGATGGAATTCATCGCAAGGAAAAAGTATCCGGAGCTCCACGGAATCAAAGTGGGCATCGCTACACCGATCATCGCGGAAATTTTCGAGATCATGGGTGACGAAATACCGGATGCGGCAAAGAAGCTGGCGCCTTCCAGGGGATATGTGGAAGGACTTTTAAAAACCGTAGGTGCGCCGGTTTCCCCAAAAGAGATCGGAATCGACAGGGATCTGTTTTATCAGAGTCTGCTTGACGGATACAAAGTCAGAGACCGGTACAGCGTCTTAGACCTGGCAGTGGAACAAGGAAAGATGCAGGAGATCGCGGAGAAGATCACACATCGCTTTTATGATGAAGATTAAGGAGAAAGACAGATGAAGCAAAATATTCAGGCAGTGAAAGATATCAAATGTTTTGTCCTCGACATGGACGGGACCATCTATCTTGGAAATGACTTGTTTCCGTTTACACAGGACTTTTTAAAGAAAGTGGAAGACACAGGGAGGGAGTATTATTTCTTTACGAATAATTCTTCCAAGAGCCAGCAGGCCTACATAGATAAACTTTGGGGAATGGGAATATCCATCACACCGGAACAAATGATGATTTCCAGTCATGTAATGATTCAGTATTTAAAAAAGAATCATCTGGGGGAAACCCTCTATGTGGTAGGAACCCCTTCTCTTTTAAAAGAGTTTGAAGCCTTTGACATGCCGCTTGTGGACGAAAACCCGGATATCGTGATCCTTGGATTTGATACTACACTTACTTATGAGAAGATTTCGAAAGCCTGCCATTATGTGCGCAATGGATGTACATATTACGGCATCAATCCGGACTGGAACTGTCCGATGGAAGGCGGAAACTTCATACCGGACTGCGGTTCCATGGCGAAGCTGGTGGAGGCATCCACGGGACGCTTTCCTGAATTCTTTGGGAAACCTTCCAAGCATACGCTGAATTATTTTGTGGAGCAGTCAGGGTACCGCCCGGAGGAGATCGCTATTGTAGGCGACCGGCTGTATACGGATATTGCAGTGGCGGACGGAAGTCCCGTGACTTCCATTCTGGTGCTTTCCGGAGAGAGTACTCTGGAGGATGTGGAGAAAAGTGATGTGAAGCCGGATGTGATTGTGGATTCATTGGAGGATATTACAGAGGTACTTTAGCCTTCATTGATTTTGTGCAGGCCGGATGTTATAATGGAGACAATCAAAGGAGGAATTCATTATGACAAAAAAAGAAGCATTTTTCTTCGGCGGATTCTGGCTCTGGCTCGGCGTGGTCGTCGGTTTTTTGATCGCTCCGATTAAAAAAGGAGTGGAGATCGGCAATAACAATACGTGTGACAACAACACTTATGAAGGCAGAAAAAAGAAACCTGAGCCGGACAAAAAGCACCATTAATAATCAATACCCTTTCGGAGCCATGGTTCCGAAAGGGTATTTTCACGTCTTATTAAAATGTCTCAGATGAAACGTTTTCCCTGACGGCTGTTGGTCTCCTTCATGCGCCGGGAAATCTCATTCAATACTTTTCTTTTGTTGAGCGTCCAGCGGGGAGCGATCAGCAGATCTTTGGGTCCGTCCCCTGTCAGGCGGTGGATAACGATATCTTCCCGCAGTTCCTCAATACATCGGATCACGAAATCAACATAGTCATCCAGTTCATAGACCGGGAATGGATGCTTCTCATACAGAGCGCCGAGATCAGTGTGTTTCAGCACATGAAGGAGGGAAAACTTCACTCCGTTTACTGGCAGCTGATTTAAATACCGGACAGACTCAAGCATCATCTCTTCCGTTTCTCCGGGGAGTCCAAGGATTAGGTGGACGACAACATTGATCCCCAGATCGTGCAGTGCTTTTACTGCCTGTTCAAAACAGGAAAGAGGATAGCCTCTTCGGATGAATTGTGCAGTTTTCTCATGGATGGTCTGGAGTCCAAGTTCCACGAAGACGGGTTTTATCTGATTCAGTTCATCGAGCAGTTCAAGCACGTCCGGGGGAAGACAGTCCGGACGGGTCCCCACAGCCAGTCCCACAATTTCTTGCCTTAAAATCGCATCATAAAAAAGAGAATGAAGCTTTTCATATGGGGCATAGGTATTGGTAAACGCCTGAAAGTAGGCGATATATTTTGATGCATCTGTCTTTTGCCTGATCATGCGGATGCCTTCTTCAATCTGTTCACCAATGGGGAGAGCAGCGTCGGGTGCAAAATCTCCGGAGCCTCCTTCGCTGCAGAAAATACAGCCTCTGGTTCCAAGGGTGCCGTCCCGGTTTGGGCAGGTGAAGCCGCCGTTTAAAGATATTTTGTATACTTTTTCTCCGAAGGTCTGCTTTAAATAAGAATTAAAAGAGTAATAACGTTTTCCATCCCAATTCATAAGATGCGGTTCCTTTCTGCTGTGTGGTATAGTTCCATAGTTTCTTCACATATTGATCATAAGCCTTTCAAATTCTTCCTATATGATAAAAACATCTATAAAAGAAGGATAGGGAGGCTTATATTCATGAAGAAAAAATGGAAGGATATCATGGTTATGATACCGGGAAAAATGAAAAAACACAAGAAGCTGACGGCCGCTTTGTTGGTTTTATTTGTGTTGGCCGGTGTATTTGCAGGAAGATTGGCCTTGACCAGGAAGGCAAAAGGCGGGAATCAGATCCAGACTCAGAAGGCCACAAAGGGAACGATCAAAAAGACAGTGGAGGGCAGCGGTTCGGTGGCATCTGCTGCCACCCAGACCGTCTCTTTTTCCAGTGATGTGAGCGTACAGTCGATTAAAAAGAAAGACGGTTCCTCAGTGAAGAAAGGGGATACCATAGCAGTGCTCACAAGTTCTTCGCTGGAGGATTCGATCAGCAGTCTGGAAAATCAGATCTCCTCTCTGGAGAACACCCTTTCACAGGGAGCGGAGAGCGCGTCAAGTACGATCAGTTCTAAAGTTTCCGGAAGGGTAAAACGCATTTATGCAAAAGATGGTACAGCAGTGGCGAAGACCATGGACAGCAAAGGCGCTCTGATGGAAATCTCGGCGGACGGAAAGCTCAAGATAGAGTTTAAGCCCTCACAAACCGTAAAGACCGGAGACAGTGTCACCGTAAAATTTGGAGAGTATTCGGTGTCCGGAAAGATTTCCGGTGTCAGTTCCGGGAAAGCCACAGCAGTGATCTCCGACAGTTACTACTATGATGTAGATACAAAGGCTTCTGTATATAACAGCAGCAATAAAAAGCTGGGTTCTGGAAAGCTGAAGTCCAACAGCCCGATCACAGTGACGGGAGACAAGGGAACGGTGAGTTCCATTGAAGTGTCCAAAAATCAGAAGGTGTATTCGGGAACGACACTGATCACATTGAGCGGAGCAGGATATTCAAAAACATACGAGAGCAATCTGGCAAAACATGAGGCTTTGGTTGACCAGCTGGAAGAATTAAAAAAAGAAAAGAAGAATCTGACGGTGACGGCAAAGTATGACGGAGTGGTGGATGAACTTTCAGCCTCCGCAGGAACCATGGTATCTAAGGGGAAAACCTTTTGTAAAGTGGTGAGTACAACAGCTTATAAGGTAAACATTGATGTGGATGAGCTGGATATCAAAGAGATTAAGACCGGACAGAGCGTATCAGTGACAGCGGACGCAATAGAGGATAAAACATTTAAAGGAACGGTGACCAAAGTTTCCAAGATCGGGACCAATACGGACGGGGTAGCCACCTATCCTGTGACCATAGAACTCAGTGATGCGGAGGATCTCTATCCTGCTATGAGTGCTACTGCCACAATTACTACTCAAGAGGCATCAGATGCGGTTCTTGTACCTGTATCTGCTGTACAGTCAAAGAATGGGAAAAACTATGTGGCAGTCGTCAGCGATGAAAGCGAAGAAGGTACATTAAAAGAGGTAGAAGTGGGAATTATGAATGATTCTTATGCCCAAATCACTTCCGGTATCAGCGAAGGTGATCAGGTTCAGGTGATTACCAAAAACACTTCTAATAAAAGTGAAGACGACAAGATGATGGGACCGGACGGCCTGGGCAGCGGAAACGGAAAAGGCGGCGGAAGCGGGGCACCCGGCGGCGGATCCGGAATGCCGGGCGGGTCCAGATAGGAGGAGACATATGATTGAGGTAAAAGATTTAAGAAAGACGTATGTTCTCGGCGGAGAAGAGGTTCATGCTTTGGACGGGGTCTCGCTGACCATCAAAGATCAGGAGTTTGTGGCGATTGAAGGTGCTTCCGGAAGCGGAAAATCGACTCTGATGAATATGCTGGGCTGCCTGGATGTGCCGGATTCCGGGGAAGTGATGCTGGACGGCCGTCCGGTAAAGTCATTGAAGGAAAATGAACTGGCAGCCATCAGGAATGAGAAGGTCGGCTTTATCTTTCAGCAGTTCCATCTCCTCGCCAAACTGACGGCGCTGGAAAATGTAGAACTGCCTCTGATCTATCAGGGCATCGGGATGGAAGAACGAAGAAAGACAGCAATGGAAAAACTCATGAAGGTGGGACTCGAAAAAAGAATGGACCATAAGCCGGGGCAGCTGTCCGGCGGCCAGCAGCAGAGGGTCGCCATTGCCAGGGCACTGGCGGCGGGACCGTCTCTGATCCTGGCGGATGAACCTACCGGCAATCTGGATTCAAGATCAGGAAAAGAGATCATGGAACTGTTAAAAGAACTGCACGGACAGGGCAATACCATTATTTTGATCACCCACGATCCAGAGGTGGCAAAAGAAGCGGAAAGACAGATCCGCATCATGGACGGGAAGATTATATCTGATACAGGCGGGAGGGATGCGGCATGAAATTTACTCAGGCAGTGAAAATGGCACTATCCTCTATTCTTTCTACCAAGCTTCGCTCATTCCTCACGATGCTGGGCATTATCATCGGAGTCCTCAGTGTGACTCTGCTGGTGTCTATTGCGCAGAGCACAGCCGGTTCGGTCAATGATACACTCTCGGGACTGGGAGGAAATGTGATCAGCGCGACGATCAACAGCCGGAGAAGTGCGGGAATCAAGAGTTCAGATTTGGAGTCGCTGACGGACAATCCGGCGGTGCAGTCTGTTTCCCCTACGGTAACAGGGAGCGGGACTGCCAAAGCCGGCGGTAATTCCTCCGATGTCTCTTTGAAAGGAATCACACCGGAATATTTGGAGATCGAGGGTACGGAGATCACGTCCGGAAGACAGATTCTTACCGTAGACAATGAAAACAGGCTCCAGGTATGTCTGATCGGAGCCGGAGCGGCAAAGGATCTGTTTGGGAGTACAGACTGTGTCGATGAAACAATCCGTGTCAAGGGTAAGAATTTTAAGATTGTCGGCGTGCTGAAAGAAGACGGGGAATCCCAGAGGGATTCCAATGATACGATCGTTTATCTTCCATTTAAAACGGCTCAGAGGCTTTTACAGCAGGCTGCGATACAGAGTTTTACCGTGTCTGCGTCGGGAGAAGATACTTTGACGATGGCTGAGAATGCGGTGGACCGGTTTTTGTTAAACAAGACAGGAGACGAAGACTCCTACACGATCGTCAATCAGGCCGAAATTGCGGAGAGCGTCAGTAATGTATCCTCTTCCTTATCGCTGATGCTTGGAGGAATCGCCGGTATCTCTCTGTTAGTGGGAGGAATCGGGATCATGAATATTATGCTGGTGTCGGTAACGGAACGGACAAGGGAGATCGGCATCAGAAAGGCCATCGGAGCAAAGAAACAGGATATTCTGGCCCAGTTTATGACCGAGGCTGTTGTACTGTCATTTATGGGAGGAATTACGGGAATTATTCTGAGTTTTTTGATACTTGCTGTAGGAAACGCATTTGTAGATACATCCTTAAGCATATCTCCGGCCATCTGCGTGATATCACTTATATTTTCGGCCGCAGTGGGGATTATTTTCGGTTTATACCCTGCAAATAAGGCTGCAAATTTAAAACCGGTGGAAGCCCTTCATTATGAATAAAATCTTTCGTGTTCTGTCTTTTTTTCTCATAAAATGTCGGTTATAATCATCCTATATAATAAAAAGGGAGAAAAAATATGGATGCGGTTTTATTTGATGTGGACGATACTTTGTATGACCAGCGGGAGCCCTTTGAAAGAGCTTTCCGTCAGTTATTTGGTGAAACATATGAGATTGATATGGAGCGGCTGTTTGCGCTGAGCAGAAAGTACAGTGACGAGGCTTTTGAACATTCCCAGAGCGGGCAGATGACAATGGATGAGATGTATATTTACAGGATCAGTAAGGCGCTCAAAGAGTTTGATATACAAATATCAGATGAAGACGCACTTAAATTTCAAGAATTCTATGCGGGATATCAAAAACAAATCAGTGTCTCTGAGGTTATAAAAGAAATGCTGACATTCTGCCGGGACAGGGTTCCCATAGGCGTGATCACCAACGGACCATCCGGACACCAGTGGGAGAAAATAGAAACATTGGGTCTTGGGGAGTGGTTTTTGGACGAGGTAATCTTCGTATCCGGAGATGTGGGGACCGCAAAGCCTGACGAAAAGATTTTTTGGTATGCATGTGATAAGATGAAGCTTCAGGATGCCGAGGTCTGGTATGTGGGAGATTCCTACCGAAATGATGTAGAGGGAGCCAAAAGTGCCGGTCTTTATTCCATCTGGATGAACCGGAGAAATCATCCGTATCCGGTGTCCGGGGTGCGGCCGGATTATTGTGTCGGTTCCGAAGAAGAACTGTACCGGCTGCTGCAAAAGCTTCTGTAACAAATGACAGGTCTAAAACTTTTCAAAACGTATGGAAAGGTTTTAGACCTGTCTATTTTTTTGCAAAAATGTCCGAAATCCTTTTGACTGTTTTTTGAAAGGGGACGATGATATAGTAAAGATACAGCAACGGAGGGATAAAAATGAACAAGAGATCAAGGGAGATTCTGCTGGGACTCATGGATTTGGAGAAGACATTCCGTATCAGTGAACTGGCAGAGAAATTCCAGGTGTCGGAGCGCACCATAAGAAATGACATCAATGATGTCAATGACTTCTTGGAACAGCATGAGCTTTCCTTAGTAAAACTGGGAAGCAATGGGACACTCCTTGTGGAGGATGACATCGAACTGGCGGCAGGTCTGTTTAATCAGAACGATTTTTACACATACCGCCTTTCCAAAGGAGAGAGAAAGCCGCTGATTGCGGCGATCCTGATCGAAGCTTCGGACTACACGACCTTATCAAACATGGCAGAACTTTTGTATGTGAGCAGGGCCACAGTTATCAACGATTTAGAGAGTGTCAAGCAGATGCTTTTAAAGGAGCATCTTACTGTGGAATCCCATTCCAACAAAGGACTGGTTCTTCACGGAAAGGAGAGTGATAAGCGGGCATGTCTTTTAAAGCTTCTGAACCAGGACGGATCTTTTCAGGCCGCAGGTTCTGTGGTACAAAGCTTCATCAGAGGACTGAATATCAGCCACAGGCTGAAAAAAGAAGACAAACAGAACCTGCAGAAAATCATCAATGAACAGGAGCACGCACACGGAAGATTTTTAACCGATGCATCTTTCAACTACCTGCTCTCGTATCTGACCATACTGATCCAGAGAGTGAAAAAGGGGCATCAGATCACCGAGTCTTTAGAGGTAAAGAAGAGCAAGTACGAGATGGCAGAGGATATTTTGAGGTATGTGTGCCAGTACTGGGAACTTCCTGAGAGCCAGGGGGAAAAGGAACTGTTGAGCGATATTCTGGACAGCTTAAGCTACATAAAAAAAGACAGCAGGAACCAGAGGATCATCGGCCTGCAGCTGGTCACAAGGAAATTCATCGAGCAGATATCCAATGAGCTTCATGTGGATCTTAACCGGGACTTTGTGTTTTATGAAAATCTTGTCAATCATCTGGAATCCATTTTTACAAAGGAGTTTAATATCACTCAGAGAGACGATTTTCTCAGACAGATCGTAGAACAAAATCAGGAAACTCTGTATGCGGTTAAGAACAACATTGAGATGCTGGAACGGTTTGTGGGAAGAAAGATCCAGGCGATTGAGGCCGACTACATCGTGATTCACATCAGTGCCGCTCTGGAGAGGAGAAAGAAAAAGGAAATTGAGTTCCGTGTTGTCATTGTCTGTAATGGCGGAGTGGGGACATCGCAGCTCCTTCTTGCAAAAATGAGAAACCGCTTTGACTTTCACATTGTCGATGTTGTCTCTGCTCATGATTTAAGAAAAAGCCATTATGAAGACATTGATATGATCGTGTCCACGATTCCCTTAAAGGATTATGAGGGAGAATATGTGCTTGTGACACCGATGTTTTCCGACGAAGATTACCTGAGAGTGAATAAAAAGATCGAGCTTCTGCAGAAAAAGAACAGAGGAAGCAAAAAGAAGCTGCCCGAAAAAGACAGAAATCCAGAGGAACTTTCTGCGATTCTTCGGCCTATGATCAGAGATCCGGAGCTGTTTCAGGAAGTCTCCATGAAGATCTATGAGTATTTTGGAGAGTCCTTTGATGAGGAGCGGGAGCCGTTTCTGTGGGAATTATTGAGAGAAAAGAATATCCAGCTCAATATTGAGTGCAGAGACTGGAAGGATGCCATCAGAAAGTCGGCTGAACCGCTGCTTTTCAAAGGATATATCGAAGAGCGGTATGTAGACGCCATGATAGAAAACGTACTGGAAAACGGCAGTTATATTGTCATTTCCAAAGGGTTTGCACTGCCCCACGAGGGCTTTGAGCTGGGCAGCAAAAAAGTTGGAATGAATATGATCCGGCTTAAGGAACCGGTGGTCATCGAGGATGAGGACGGCGACCGGGAAGAAGTGAGATTTTTCTGCTGCCTGAGCACCGTGGACCACAAAAAGCACATCAAAGCGTTTTTTCATTTAGTCAATATGCTGACGAACCAGAGATTTAAGGAAGAACTGTGGAATGCCGAAAGTCCGCGGGAGACGGCGGCGATTATTAAAACTTATGAACAGAGAATAAAGGAGTGACAACATGGTTTGGGAACGTTTAAGCAAGGAATTGATTCTGCCTCAGATTGAAGCCAGAGACAGCGCGGATATTTTTGAGCAGGCGGGGGGAAAATTAGTCTCTCTGGGCTACTGTAAGGACAGCTATGTAGAGGCATTAAAGATTAGGGAGAAAGACTTTCCCACAGGCGTCGACATGGGGGAAGTGGGAGTTGCCATTCCACATACGGATGTGAGCCATGTTCTGAAAAAGGGCATCGCCATCGCCACCACGAAAAAGCCGGTCACCTTCGTACAGATGGGAACGGATGATGAGACCGTGGAGGTACGGGTTATCTTCATGCTGGCCGTGGATGAGAAAGGGCATCTGGAATTATTACAGGCAATCTTAGGGATTCTGCAGGACCCTCATGTAGTAGAAAAACTCAGCAATGCGCAGAACCCGGAAGAAATTATAAATATCATCAAAGAAAAGGAGAAGTCATTATGAAAAAGAAAGTCATCGTAGCATGCGGAGGAGCAGTGGCAACATCCACAGTAGCGGCAAACGCAGTGGTGGATCTGGCAAAGGAAAATGGGATTGATGTGGAGATCGCACAGGTGAGAATCTCGGAGATTGAATCCAATCTTCCAGCAGATCTGATCGTGACGACTTCAAAAGTAAAACGTGATTACGGTGTGCCGCTGATCACAGGAATGCCGTTTATCTCAGGGATTGGAGCAGATAAAACCAAAGCAAAGATTTTAGAAGTACTGAAATAACAGACATGCAGGAAACATCATGGAGGTAAAGGAGAAAAACTATGGGTATTTTTGGAGACGCGATTAATTACATCATTGGCCTGGGTGCATCGGTTATGCTGCCTCTCGTCATAGCAGTACTGAGTATTATTGTAGGAGTGAAAGTAGGAAAGGCAATCCGTGCCGGACTGATGGTAGGAGTCGGATTTGTAGGACTGGGACTCATTGTCGACATGATGAATGCCAACCTGGGGCCTGCGGCAAAGGCCATGTCAGAGACGTTTGGGCTTCACATGAGCGTTGTAGACGTGGGGTGGCCGGGGATGTCACCGATCACATGGGCATCCGGCATCGCAACCGTTGCGATCCCGGTAGCGATTCTTGTAAATGTGGTGATGCTTGTACTCAAGCTTACCAAAACTGTAAACATTGATATTTGGAACATCTGGCACATGACATTTACCGGGGCGATCGCCTATGCGGTGACAGGAAACTTTGCCATCGGTATTGCAGGAGTAGTGGTCCACGCAATCTTTACATACAAATTCGGTGACCTGTATGCGCCGCTGATGGAAGACTATTTTGAACTGGAAGGGCTCACCGTTCCCCACGGAACATCCGCCTACCTGGCACCGTTTGCCTGCACGATTGATGCCATTATCGAAAAGATACCGGGACTGAACAAGATCAGTATTACTGCCGATAAACTGCAGGAAAAAGTAGGTGTGCTCGGAGAACCGATCGTTATCGGAGGACTCCTCGGAACTTTAGTAGGTGCGCTGGCAGGCTATAATTTTCAGGCTGCGCTCCAGCTGGGCATCAAGATGTCCGCAGTCATGGTACTGATGCCGAAAATCACAAAATGTATCATGGAAGGCCTGATGCCGATCTCAGAGAGAATGAAGGAAATACTCACCAAACGTTCCGGGGACGGAGAGTTCTATATCGGACTCGATCCGGCGATTCTTTTAGGGGATTCCCAGGTAGTAACCGCAGGGCTGATCTTTATCCCGCTGACCATTTTGATCGCAGTGATTGTGCCTGGAAATGTCATTCTTCCATTTGGTGATCTGGCAACCATCGGATTCTTTATCGCCATTGCCGTTGCAGTGCACAAGGGAAATCTGTTCCGCACACTGATCTCAGGCTCTGTGATCATGTATGTGACCATCTGGATCGCAAACCAGGCAATTCCGTGGACGACGGCACTTGCTAAGTCTGTGAACCTGACAAACGGAGCATCCAGGATTGCAGCGCTTGACCAGGGAGGGTCACCGATCACCTATATGTTCACACAGATCTTTACGAGAGAAAATCTTGCAGGGCTGGCTGTCATCGCCGTAATCTACGCAGTCTGTCTCGTATTCACTGTAAGGACATCCAAGGCCAGAGCGGCAGCATTAAAAGAAGAACAGTAAAACATCAGAAAACCGGGCGGGCTTTTGCCCGCCCGGACTGATAACCGAAGATCAGGAGGAAAAAAGATGCCATTAATGACAACAACACAGATGCTCCTTGATGCCCAGAAAAACGGGTATGCAGTGGGCGCTTTTAATGTAGAGAATATGGAGATGGTCATGGCGGTCATGGAGGCAGCCGAGGAGCTTCGTTCCCCGGTTATCATGCAGACTACGCCGTCCACGGTAAACTATGCGGGACTGGATTATTTTCTGGCAAATGTACGGACCGCGGCAGAGCGTGCCAGCGTGCCTATTGCTATGCATCTGGATCACGGAAACAGCTTTGAACTGGCCATGCAGGCCTTGAGGACCGGATATACATCCATTATGATCGATGGTTCCCATGAATCCTTTGAGGAGAATATTCGGCTTACCAAGTCCGTAGTCGATGCATGTGCTCCTTCCAAAGTGCCTGTGGAAGCGGAGCTGGGAAAAGTCGGGGGAAAGGAAGACGACCTGGACGGAGGGGCCGGAGGCTACACAGAACCTTCCGAAGCATTAGTATTTGTAAATAAAACGGGCATCACCTCCCTGGCTGTGGCTATCGGCACAGCCCACGGAGTTTACAAAGGAGAACCGAAACTGGACTTTCTGCGCCTGTCAGAAATTCGGGAAGCAGTCTCCATACCATTAGTACTCCACGGAACAAGCGGTGTGCCAGACGAGACAGTGGCGGAATGTGTCAAACGGGGAATCTGTAAGGTGAATTACGCCACAGATCTACGGATTGCCTTTTCAAAAGGGGTTACCGGTGTGCTCAGAGAAAAACCGGATACGATCGATCCTAAAAAATATAATGCTGCGGGAAAACAAATGGTAAAGGACTATGTCAAATCAAAAATGAAGGTTGTAAAGAGTGAAGGAAAGGCTTAGGTGAGTGGAATGAAAGCAGGAGTGGTCCATGCAAAAAATGATATCCGGTTCGAGGAAATCAAGACCCCGGTGCCGGAAAAAGGGCAGGTGCTGGTCAAAGTCAAATATACAGGGATCTGCGGATCTGATGTGCCGAGAGTCAACGGGGATGCGTGTCATTTCTTCCCAAATGTGCTGGGACATGAATTTTCCGGTGTGGTAGAAACCGTAGGAGAGGGAGTATCCTCCTTAAAGCCGGGTGACCGTGTGGCCGGTGTGCCGCTGGTTCCGTGCATGGAATGTGAGGACTGCCGGAAGGGGAATTATTCCCTCTGTAAACATTACAGTTTTATCGGCTCCAGGGAATTCGGAAGTTTCGCCGAGTATGTGGCGGTGCCGGAGAAAAATGCGGTAAAATTTGAGGATTCTGTATCTTTTGAGCAGGGGGCTTTCTTTGAGCCTGCCACAGTGGCTCTCCACGGACTTTTAAGGACCGGCTACCAGGGCGGAGAAGATGTGGCAGTCCTGGGCGGCGGCACCATCGGACTGTTCACGGCCCAGTGGGCAAAGATTTTCGGCGCTAAAAGGGTCACGGTTTTTGACATCAGTGACGAGAGACTTAAGCTTGCGAAGAAACTTAGCATCGATAATGGCATTAATACTCTGGAGGAAGACTTCATGGATCAGGCTATGGCACTCACCGGGGGCAAAGGGTTCGGCTATGTATATGAGACTGCAGGGGTTACCACGACCATGAAATATGCGTTCCGTCTGGCAGCCAACAAAGCGGGAGTCTGTTTTATCGGAACACCGACGAAAGAATTATCTTTCAGTGTGGAAGAATGGGAAAATATGAACCGGAAAGAATTTACCCTGACCGGGTCCTGGATGTCCTACAGCGCACCGTTTCCGGGGAAAGAGTGGGAGCTCACAGCCCATTATTTTAAGACCGGCCAGCTGAAATTTGATGATTCACTGATCTTTAAGAAACTGCCTTTATCTGAGATAGCGGATGCCTTTGAACTTTACAAGGAAAAAGGCGCTGTAAAAGGCAAGATTTTGATTGACAGTGAGGGATGATTTATGATTTTAACAGTGACACTGAATGTATCTGTGGATAAAGCATACAAAATAAAAGGAGCTGTGTGTCCCGGTACCGTCTCCAGGGTGGATGAGTGCAGGAACACCGCAGGAGGAAAAGGGCTCAATGTGGCAAGGATCGCAGACCTGTGCGGAGAAGATGTTTTAGCGGCCGGTTTTGCCGGAGGATTTAACGGGGATTATGTCAAAGCAATGCTCTGTGAAGACGGAATTCAAAGCAGATTTACAAAAGTAAAGGGCGAGTCCAGAAGCTGTATTAATATATTGGCCGGGGACGGTACATCCACGGAATTTCTGGAACCGGGTGCACCGGTGGAGGAAGAGGAGTGGCATCGGTTCCTAAAGGATTTTGAAGAGTTGGTAAGGGAAAGCCATGTGGTCACGATCTCAGGAAGTGCTCCAAGGGGGCTTGGGGCAGACTGCTACCAAGAGCTGATCGAAATAGTGAAACGGCAAGGGAAACAGGTTATTTTAGATACCAGCGGTGAGTATTTGAGAGAAGGGCTCAAAGCGAAACCTACGATGATAAAACCTAATCAAGAAGAGTTGGAAGACCTGCTTGGAGTGGAGATTAAAAACCGGGAAGACCTGATTTTGGCGGGCAAAAAGCTTGTAAGCCAGGGCATCCCATATGTAGTCATATCCCTTGGGGCCAAAGGAGCTTTGATGATATGTGAAGATAGAATTTATCATGGAAAGCCTCCTGAACTGGACGCGGTGAATCCGGTGGGATGCGGAGATTCCATGGTGGGAGCCTTTGCAGCGGCATTCTGCCAGGGAAAATCAGACAAAGAAGCACTGGCTTATGCAGTGGCAGTGTCTGCGGCCAACGCGATGAATCCGGGGACAGGAAGATTCCGGGTTAAAGATATGGAAGAAATTCATTCAAAGGCAGAAGTTGAAGAAATTACTTATTAACAGCAGAGAAGCAAGACACTATGCAGGATGGAGTGTCTTGCTTTTTAAAGTTTTCAAGCACTAAATACTGAGGTGCCGGGAGATGAAGTGGGTCTGCCGCTTTGTTTAGACAGGGATATATGTAACAGAATTTCCGTGGTGGCGGATGACCTGTTCCAAATCGGCACAACTGATCCACACCGTGGCAGTGTTATCGTTTGGATGGACTCCGATGCAGGAGCTGTCTTTTAACTCTTCATCTATGAAAACTTCTACAGCCAGGTGTTCATCGTTTAAGATTCCCATGGGAGAGACAGAGCCTTTCGTTACCTTCAGATGCTTCATGAGACGTTCCTCCGATGCGAAACTTAATCTGGATGAACCGATGGTCTGCCGGAGTGTTTTCAGATCCACAGGCTTGTCTCCGGCAGCAAGAACAAGAAAATGCCGCTTGCCGCTGCCGTCTCTTAAAAAGAGATTTTTTGCGATGGATTCATTGGGTCTGGTCAGATGCAGAGCCTCGATCTCCTCCATGGTATAGGCAGCAGGGTGATCTTCGTACTCATATGGGATGTGGAGGCGGTCAAGCGTCTCTAATACCTTTTGTTTCATGTTTAAGTCCTTCTTTCTATTGGATCAGTGACAGAAGTTCGTCCGGTTTTTCCAGCACAACAGCATATTCTTTTTTTAATGCCTCAGAAGCTCCCCATCCTGCCAGGGCAAAATCACATCCGGCAGCTCTGGCACAGTCTATATCATAGCTGGTATCCCCGATAAAGAGCATTTGGCTTATCGGTATTTCAGACTGTTCTGCCAAATATAACAGAGGTTCCGGATCCGGTTTGGCATGGGAAACCTCGTCCAGGCAGATGGAGTGCTCCATGAAACGTTTCAGCCCATGGCGCTCCATCGTTTCTTCATATTCAATTCGGAGTTTATTTGTGGCAACGCTCAGGATAAGCCCTTTTTGACTCAGGGCAGACAACGTATCTAAAATTCCGTCAAACGGATGGATCGTATGTGCATAGCAGTCAATATATTTTAACCACCCGTGAATACTTCCTTCAGGAAAACCCATAGAGTCCAGCAGGGCCAGGCTGTCGCCGCCGAGAACAAACTCAAGCTCATTAAGCGGCCTGCATTCATTCCATATCTCTTCGTACAGGTCTCTGAAGCCTGCGAGAATGGAATATTTGGTGTCCAGCAGAGTACCGTCCAGATCAAAACAGATCATTTTATAATCAAGTGATAAGTGATTCATATGTCTTCCTCATTTTATAAAACTGAAATCGTATAGGCAAGTGTCTCTGACTGTTCCGGGGCCAGCATGCGGACTCCGCGTTTGTGTTCAAAAATATCGTCTTCATCAGAGCAGGTAGAAGTGCCTGACCAGGGTTCAATTGCCACAAATGGGCCGTCGTTGGCGCTGGACCAGATGCCGAGGTAATCAAAGCCTTCAAAATCCACACGGATTCCCTTTCCCGTCTCTTTATGCAGCAAAGAAGCCGATCTGGATTCCAGAGTGTCAAAGATCAGGGCGTCGTCATAAAAGAGTTCGTGTTTTACACCGAAGGAAGATGCATGATCAAGAAAAGCCTTTCTGTTGTTTACATTGATCAGGCCGTCCTCTGTCAAAACCGGGCATCCGGCCGTCTCCGGTTTTTCAAATTCTATGATATAATCCTCGAAAGCTTCTCCGCCATGGAGAGGGCAGTTAAACGCGGGATGTCCTCCGACAAAATACGGCATTACTTCAGATCCGCAGTTCTTTACGGTGTGTTCGACTATCACACTGCGGTCTTTGATCCGGTACGTCATTTCCAGCTCAAAGTCAAAGGGGAAAGATTTCATGGTTTCTGCGTCAGCATGCAGAAACAAAGAAATGCTGTCACTGTCCAGGCGCCGGAGAGTAAATTCACATCTTCTGGCGATTCCGTGCCTGCCCATGGAACAGGATTTTCCGTCTCCAATTTGCGCTTCCCCGTTTCTTAAACTGCCGCAGATTGGAAACAAAATCGGAGCCTGTCCGCTCCAGTAATCAGGATTGCCCTGCCATAAATACTCTAAGCCTGTTTTATCTTTAATAGAAGTAAGGCCTGCCCCGGATGTGTCGACAGAAACTGAAAGAACATCGTTTTTTACTTGATATGAACTCATATTACGCTCCTTTTGCTGAACAAAAATAAACAAGTTTCTTTTCAGAATATTATACCTTATATGATATAATGGTGCAAAGGAGAAACATCATGACAAGCAGCCGTTTATTTGAGATCATTTATATTTTGCTGGAGAAAAAGAAAGTGACAGCGCCGGAGCTCGCCGAGAGGTTTGAGGTTTCGGTGAGAACGATCTACCGGGACATCGATGCACTCAGCAGTGCGGGCATACCGGTATACTGCACTCAGGGAAAGGGAGGGGGCATTGGCCTGCTGGAAGACTTTGTCATGGACAAGTCTGCCCTTACGGAAGAGGAACAAAGTCAGATCCTTCTCTCACTCCAATGCATGGCAGTCACGAACCACATGGATGCCAAAAAACTCTTATCCAGATTGTCCAGCCTGTTCCAGAAGGACGATGAGAACTGGGTCTATGTGGACTTTTCACGGTGGAACCCAAGAGGAGAAAAGGAACTGTTTGAAACACTGAAAGAAGCGATCCTTAACAGGGAAGTGGTCACATTTGATTACTATAATGCAAAGGGCGAATATTCCAGAAGGGAAGCAGAGCCCATGCAGCTGTATTTCCGCGGCATGGACTGGTATCTCACGGCATTCTGCAAAAAGAGCGGGGAGATACGGATCTTTAAGCTCAAGAGGCTTAAAAATTTGGTAAAAACAGAAGAACGCTTTTTGAGAAAAGACATTCGGGATATGAAAACAATGCCGTCTCTGGAAGAAAAAAAGGATATGGAAGTATCCGTCAGGGCAGAGAAAAGTCTTGGATTCCGCGTCTATGATGAATTCGATCCGGACTGGATCAGAGAGGAGAAGGAGACTTTTTATATCACATTTCCTTGTGCAGATGAAGAATGGCTGTATGGATGGCTTCTATCCTTCGGGCCGGGGCTTGAGGTGCTGGGGCCAAAAGAAGTCCGCAGCGAAATGAAACGCCGTCTCCGCCTTATGGCGGGACAATATGAAGAAAACATTTAAAACCTGACAGACAGCTGTCAGGTTCTCTGTTGTACAATAAAGAAAAAACAATGGAGGAACAATTATGAACTATGAAGTGGTAGAATTAGAAGAAAAGATGGTTGCAGGGATCAGCGCGAGGACATCCAATGATGCACCGGATGCCGGAATGGTGATCGGATCCTTGTGGGGGCGTTTTTTTGAAGAAGGAATTTTTTTTAATATCTCAAACAAAGTAAACGAAAAGAGCATCGGCCTGTATTCTGATTACAATGATGAGAATATGCAGGAATATCAGATTACAGTAGGATGTGAGGTCAGCAGCACAGAGCAGAATCAGGAAGGACTCACCTTTGCTGTAATTCCAAAAGGAAAATATGCAAAGTTTATTGTCCGGGGACATATGCAGAAAGCGGTGAGCGAGTTTTGGACCAGGCTGTGGAAAATGGATTTAAACCGCAGCTTTACTGGAGACTTTGAAGAGTATCAGCCGGGAGGCACGCTGGAAGACTCAGAAATCCATATGTATATTGCACTGAAGGAGTGATTCATAAGAATGGATTATGTAAAAGCAAAACATATCATCACCAAAGGACCGGGAGACTCCTGGTTCGGCGGAGATTATAACATGAATATATACCGTGGCTGCTGCCACGGCTGTATTTATTGTGACAGCCGGAGTGACTGTTATCATATTGAGAATTTTGATCAGGTGAAAGCGAAAGAACATGCCCTGGAAATCATCCGGGATGATCTGAGAAGGAAAACAAAAAAGGGAGTTGTGGCAACCGGAGCCATGAGTGATCCGTACAATCCTTTTGAAAAAGAGCTGATGCTGACCAGGCATGCTCAGGAGCTTCTGAACGCATTTGGATTCGGCAGCGCCATCGCTACGAAAAGCGCCATGATCACAAGAGATATTGACATACTCGAAGAAATAAAAGAACACTCCCCGGTGATCTGCAAGCTGACCATTACAACCTGTGATGATTCCATGTGTAAAAAGATAGAGCCGGGAGTATCCCTGTCATCTGAACGTTTTGAGGCTCTTGCAAAACTCAAAGACGCGGGGATTTTTGCAGGAATTTTAATGATGCCGGTGCTTCCGTGGATCGAGGATACAGAAGAAAATATTCTTGGTATCGTAAAGAAGGCGAAAGAATGCGGAGCAGATTTTATCTATCCTGCCTTTGGAGTGACATTGAGGCAGAATCAGAGAGAATGGTATTTTGAGAAACTGGACAGACTGTTTCCGGATGACAATTTGAGGGAAAAATATAAGAAGAGATATGGAGACCGGTATCAGTGTGCCAGTCCGCATGCAAAACAGCTGTGGAGCCGGTTTGCGGCCGCCTGCAATGATGCGGGCATCCTGTTTAATATGCGTCATATCATTACGGCATACCGGCGTCCGTATGAAGCCAGACAAATGAGTTTTTTTGACCAGTTTTAAGAACGTATCACAAGGGGCACTGTACAGCAGATGTACAGTGCCCCTTTGTGCCTGAGTGGAAAAAGTTTTTTAAATATGGTAAACTAGAAAATACAGTGCTGACAATTCTATATTAGACAAATGAAATTTGTTTTATAGAAAACAGAATAAAAGGATCTGGAGAGATACAGATCCTTTTGACTGTTTATACAAAAGGAGTGAATTGAATGATAGAGTTTCAACATGTAACTAAGAGTTTTAAAGATAATAAAGTCCTGTCGGATATCTCTCTGACGATTGAAGATGGGGAACTGGTAGCGATCATCGGTTCCAGCGGCTGCGGAAAGACCACGACGCTGAAGATGATCAACCGGCTGATCCGGCCGACGAAAGGCAAGATTTTCATCGACGGAAAAGACATTGAAGATATGAATAAAGTCGAGATGCGGCGCAGTATCGGATATGTGATACAGCAGGCCGGGCTGTTTCCCCACATGACGGTCAGAGAGAACATCGAACTGATTCAAAGATTAGAAAAAAAGGACGAAGAACAGATCAGCAAGAATACGGAATATCTTATGGATATGGTCGGCCTTAACGGAGATGAATTTCTGGACCGGTATCCCAATGATCTGAGCGGCGGGCAGCAGCAGCGTGTCGGCGTTGCCAGGGCACTCGCCAACAATCCTAAGATTATGCTGATGGACGAGCCTTTTTCGGCACTGGACCCAATGACAAGGGTCAGCCTTCAGGACGAGCTGATTGCTCTCCATGAGAAAGTGGACAAAACCATCGTATTTGTCACCCACGATATGGATGAGGCGATCAAGATCGCAGACAAAATCTGCATCATGAAAGACGGCCATATTCTCCAATATGATACACCGGAAGAAATCCTGAAAAATCCCGCAAACGAGTTCGTGGAAAACTTCGTAGGGAAGAACCGTATCTGGGGGTCACCGGAGTACATAAAGGTGGAGGATATTATGATTGAAAATCCCGTCACCTGTACCGGTGACCTGTCCAGGACCCGATGTGTCAAAAGGATGAAAGAACGGCATGTAGATACGCTGTTAGTAGTGGACGAAAACAGGAAACTTCAGGGAATGATCAACAGAAAAGCCCTGTACCGTGCCAAGAATCCGCTGGCTGCAGCGGAGACCATGATGAAGACAGATGTTTTGACTGCAAGTCCGGATGACAATATCCTGCAGCTTTTAAAACTGATTGACGAATATGATGTAGGAAATATTCCTGTAGTTGATGAAAATGAAAAGGTACTTGGACTGATCACAAACAGCAATCTGATCTCTACGCTGAGCCAGCAGTATCTAACAGAAGATGAGGAAGACACAGAGGACCGGACGTCAGATGAAGGCCAACAAGACATGACAGAGAAGGAGGTGTAACCGATGGAATTTATTCAGTATATGATACAAAATAAAGAACAGATTTTATCTCTGGTGACAGAACATATCGAACTCACCGCCATCGCAGTGGGCTGCTCCATTCTCGTCGGTGTCCCTCTCGGTATCCTGATCAGCTATGTAAAGAACCTGAATAAACCAGTACTTGGAGTCGCAAATGTAGTACAGGCGATCCCGAGCATGGCGCTTTTGGGATTGTCCATTCCTCTGTTGGGAATCGGTACCCTGCCGGCTGTTGTGATGGTCATTATTTATTCCCTGCTTCCGATCATAAAGAATACATTTACCGGTATTAACAGTATCAGTCCGGAAATGGTAGAAGCGGCTAAGGGAATCGGATTAACAAAAGCACAGGTGCTGTTTAAAATAAAAATTCCTCTGGCCCTGCCGATCATCATGGCAGGTGTGAGGATTTCTGCGGTAACCGCGGTGGGGCTTATGACTATGGCCGCATTTATCGGTGCCGGAGGACTCGGATATCTGGTGTTTTCAGGAATCCGTACAGTGAATAACGCCCAGATCCTGGCAGGGGCTATCCCGTCCTGTATCCTGGCACTTCTGGTAGATTATCTCACAGGACTGATTGAAAAACTTGTGACGCCGATCAGCCTGCAGCAGGGATATGAGGGTTCAAAAGAACAGTTAAAAAGAAAGAGAAGACGCCAGAAAGGTGTGCTTGTACTGGTAGGAATTCTGGTGGCTGCCATCATGGGCAATTCTATAATTGGAAGCTTCAAGGGAGATGATAAGAGGATTGCCATCGGAAGTAAGGATTTCACGGAACAGCTGGTCCTCTGCAACCTCTACGCCGATGTGATCGAGGATAAAACGGACATCAAAGTGGACCGCCGTGAGAACCTGGGAGGCAGTGAAGTCTGCTATGAGGCACAGGACAAAGGGGAGATTGACATGTATGTGGAATACACAGGAACCGCATATATGAATATTCTGAAAGAAGAATCCACCAATGACATGGATAAAGTCTACAATACTCTGAAGAAATATTTTAAGGAAAAGAATAATTTTGAAGTCCTGGATCAGACGAAGTTTAACAATACCTATACACTGGCTGTGACCAAAGAGACCGCAAAAAAATATAATCTGAACAAAATCAGCGACTTGCGGGGAGTCGGCTCACAGCTGAGCATCGGATCCACTCTGGAATTTTTAAACCGTGCCGACGGTATCCCGGGATTATGTGAAACTTATGGTTTTAAGTTTAAGAATGAGACGGGAATTGACGGCTCACCGAGATATACAGCCTTGGAAAATAAAAAAGTTGACGTAGTGGATGCGTTTGCCACAGACGGCCTGCTAAAGAAGTTTAAGCTGAAAGTGCTGGAAGATGACAAAAAATATTTTCCGCCATATTATGCAGTGCCGGTTATCAGGGAGGATACGCTTAAAAAGTATCCGGAACTCGAAAAGGTTATTAACGAATTGAGTGCTGTCTTGACGAATGATGCCATGATGGAAATGAATTATGAGGTCGATGAACTTGGAAAGGAACCGAGAGAAGCGGCACATGATTACCTTGTAGAACAGGGAATTATTGAAAAATAGAAGATCTAAGAGAAGCGTCTGCAGATTTCCTGCAGGCGTTTCATTTTTTTATTTCATAGGAAAGTTCTACGACCTTTCTTATGAAATAAAAAACGCTCCGCGGGATGTACACAGATGCGTAAGGAAATTATTTGACTACGTCAAATCGCATCTGGCACACAAAGTTGTCAAGCCCCTCAAAGATTGGGGGGTTGGGGAGTTGAAGTGGCTTGCCACTTTGTTCTAGTCATGCTTATATAAAAGCTGCCATTGATATAAATATGGGTGGAATTTTGTCTGCCGTTATGCTAATATGACTAGGTATGTTATCAAATAAATAGAATGAGATAGCGGATAAATTTAAGAAATAAGGAAAGAGGAAGATAGAATGGCAGGCAGCATAGAAAAGGAAATCGGACGGAGGAGGACTTTTGCGATCATCTCTCACCCGGATGCAGGTAAGACAACGCTTACAGAAAAGTTTTTGTTATATGGGGGAGCGATCAACACGGCAGGTTCGGTAAAAGGAAAGGCCAACGCAAAACATGCAGTCTCAGACTGGATGGAAATTGAAAAGGAGAGGGGAATCTCTGTGACTTCCTCTGTTCTTCAGTTTGAATACGATGACTACTGCATCAATATTCTGGACACTCCGGGACATGAGGACTTTTCCGAGGATACCTACCGGACTCTGATGGCTGCAGACTGTGCGGTGATGGTCATTGACGCGTCCAAAGGTGTGGAGGCACAGACGATCAAATTATTTAAAGTGTGTGTCATGAGGCACATTCCTATTTTTACTTTTATCAATAAAATGGACCGGGAGGCAAAAGATACATTTGAACTCCTGGATAATATTGAAAAGGTGCTCGGGATTGACACCTGTCCGGTTAACTGGCCGATCGGATGCGGAAAAGAGTTTAAGGGAGTCTATGAGAGAAACAGCAGAGAGATTCTGGGATTTGAGTCGGTATCTACAGGTGGTTCCAAGGAGGCGAAAGAGACCATCATTTCCATTGATGACGGACAGGCTGAGCAGATGATAGGAGAGGACTTCTACGAAAATCTTATGGAAGAAATTGAACTCCTGGACGGTGCATCCCAGCCTCTCGATATGGAAAAAGTGCATAAGGGAGAACTTTCCCCGGTATTTTTTGGATCTGCGCTGACGAACTTTGGTGTGCAGCCATTCTTGGAGCACTTCCTTCAAATGACCACAGCGCCGCTTCCGAGAGTATCGAAAGGAACAGAGATTGCTCCTGCGGAACATGATTTTTCTGCTTTTGTCTTCAAGATCCAGGCAAATATGAATAAAAACCACAGGGACAGAATCGCATTTATGAGAATATGTTCCGGTAAATTCGAAGCCAACATGGAAGTAAAGCATGTACAGAGCAAAAAGAAAATGCGCCTTTCCCAGCCTCAGCAGATCATGGCGCAGGAAAGGAAGATTGTAGACGAAGCCTACGCCGGAGACATCATCGGTGTGTTCGATCCGGGCATCTTTTCCATCGGGGACACGGTCTGCATGCCGAAAGACGACTTTGAGTATGAGGGGATCCCTACGTTTGCGCCGGAGCATTTTGCCAGGGTCATTCAGCTGGACTCCATGAAGAGAAAGCAGTTTGTCAAAGGGGTGGAACAGATCGCCCAGGAAGGCGCCATCCAGATTTTCCAGGAGCATCAGGCAGGATTTGCGGAAATTATTGTAGGAGTGGTCGGGACACTCCAGTTTGACGTGCTGAAATACCGCCTGGAGAACGAATACAACTGTGAGATCCGTCTGGAGCCGCTTCCGTACCAGGCGATCCGCTGGATTAAGGATGTCCAGACAGACATGAATAAGTTAAAAGGCGTTGCAGAGGTAAAGAAAGTCCGGGATATGAGAGGAAATCCGCTTCTTTTATTTAAAAACGAATGGGGCATCCAATTTGTTCTGGACCGCAACGAAGGGCTGGAACTGGTAGAATTCAGCAAAGAGTAACGAAAAGTGGTTGACAGAATCAGTTTTTAACTGTATGATAGTAAGAGTTGCGAGAAGCAGCAGGAACAAGAAAGAAGAGTATCCACTCTCACCTTAGCACCAGAGTGACTTGGGTTAATATTTAAGAAATTGATTCTATAATCATGCTTGAATGTAAAGTGGATAGTCTGACTATCCACTTATTTTTTATGGAGGTGTAACGTTATTAGCGATTTAATGATCAATGGACAAATCAGAGACAAAGAAGTACGGCTGATCGGAGAAGATGGGTCACAGTTAGGGATTATGTCCGCAAGGGAAGCTCAGAAAAAGGCTGATGAGGCTGAACTGGATTTGGTGAAGATTTCTCCGAAAGCGAAACCGCCTGTGTGCAAGATCATCAATTACGGAAAGTATAAGTATGAACTGGCCCGCAAGGAGAAGGAAGCGAAGAAAAAGCAGAAGACCGTTGAGGTAAAAGAGGTTCGGATGTCTCCGAACATTGATACAAATGATCTGAATACAAAAATCAGCCATGCCAGAAAGTTTTTGTCTAAGGGTGCCCGTGTTAAAGTAACGCTTCGTTTCAGAGGAAGAGAACTTGCTCATGTAAATTCCAGCAAGGGAATCCTTGATGAGTTTGCAAAAGCTTTAGATGACGTAGCGACCGTTGATAAACGTCCTAAATTTGAAGGCAGAAGTATGATTATGTTTTTAGCACCTAAGAACTAGTGCCAGGAAGAAAGAAGAAAGTACAAGGAGGAAATTATCATGCCAAAAGTAAAGACATGTAGAGCAGCAGCAAAAAGATTTAAAAAGACAGGAACAGGAAAATTAAAAAGAAATAAGGCATATAAGAGCCATATCTTAACAAAAAAATCTCCTAAGAGAAAGAGAAATCTTAGAAAATCTGCAGTGACAGATTCTACAAACGCAAAAGTAATGAAGAAGATTTTACCGTATTTATAAGATAGAATATTGAAGGAGGTACTATAAGAAATGGCAAGAATCAAAGGCGGAATGAACGCAAGAAAGAAACATAATAAAGTATTAAAGCTGGCAAAGGGTTACAGAGGTGCCAGATCAAAACAGTATAGAGTTGCAAAACAGTCTGTTATGAGAGCTCTCACATCTTCTTACGCAGGAAGAAAACAGAGAAAACGCCAGTTCAGACAGTTATGGATCGCACGTATCAACGCAGCTGCAAGAATGAACGGTTTATCTTACAGCAAATTTATGCACGGATTAAAGTTAGCTGAAGTTGACATCAACAGAAAGATGCTTTCTGAGATGGCAATCAGCAATCCGGAAGCATTTACAGCATTAGTTGATGTTGCAAAGGGAAAACTGGCTTAAGATATTTTTGGGAGTGTCCCAAAGCTTATATAAACCTCCAAACTGATGTAAGTAAAATTACACAGTTTGGAGGTTTTATTATTAGAAAGTATGTTTATTCTAAGTTTCTCTCAAAGAAATCAAGAAATTCTTCTTTTGTTTTCAAGAATCTGGAATCGTTTAAGTTAGCACCGCTATATAAAAGTTCATTGATCAGACGAAATAACATTGTACGCTCTTCTAATCGAAAAGCAGCCAAAATGACAATACGTGTTTTATGAGAATTGATTTTGATGCGATGTTCTAATGTTGCTATAGAAAGTACGGTTTTTGAACTTGCTTTCATTGAATAAGCTATTGTTACACTAGGCTGTAATGAGAAAGACAAAATAGATTCTCTCTGCAGAACGTCCGCTAAATAGTTTTCTGATACATATCTATTTTCTGAAAAATCGGAGAATAAAAGTTCAATTATGTATTTCCAATCTTGAGTGTCAATTCTCTCGTGCCAACATCCATTTTCCAATAAGTCTAAAGAGCTGGGGAGTGAATCATCATAAAATTGATGAATTTGTTGGTTGATAATATGAGTATTAACGTTGTTCTGATCTTCAATCGTAAAAAAGGGTGAAATAGAGATACAATGACAGTCTGTGTCATTCGTAATTTCTTTTCCGGAAGTATTTAAAATCAAGTCTGTATCTGAAAAATCAAAGGTATCTTTCATATGAATTGGCAATAATTCAGTAATCTCTAAATAATCTTTAAACTTATCTAATATTCGATACTTTAAATCCCAGATGGAAGGCAAATTTAAATGGCACATGACAACAGTTTTTTGTTTTGGAACTGTATAATTATAATAGCGTAAAGCTCCGGCAATGCAGAATGCCAGATATAATATTTCAGTTTCATTCAAATAGCGCTGATAATAACTGTGTGCTAATTCCTGAACACTGTAAGCGATTTCTAATTCAATTAAAATGTTGGATCGTACCGCATTTACCTGTAAAGAAATCTCATTAAAATAATGCAGCGGCAAACTTAAATAGCGAAAATGCTGTAAAATTGTAATATAAAAATCCTCGTTTGCAGAAAAATCAATATGGAAATTCTGTTGGATTTGTTTAATATAAGCATCAGTAAGTTTAAGAATGGATGGGTCAAAATACTGGTCAACAGTTTTGAATGTCAATTTTTTCGCATCTAATAATCGTGCACAGGAGATTATTAGATAAATGTCTTTTCGATCTTCTGTCCCAAAAGAACAATTCAGCTTTTTTTCAAGGGAGTTTAATAAACAATTGGCAGGATGAAGAATCTCTGAGTCAACATAGGTAAGTTCCATTTTTTCTGTCACAGGGTGATTTGAAATAATGCGATAGTACATAATTGCAATAGCTAAATTAAGTTTAATCATGTTGATATCTTCTACAATAATATGGTATTTTGCCAAATAATAATTCGTTTCCTGGATGATGAGACGAAGTATTTTTGCATCAAGATAAAAATTTTCGGAGTACATTGTTCCTGTTGAGCTGTAATTCCAGTGATCGGATAATAAGTGATTCAGAATATAACGTTTTTTTCGTTCATTTTCTTCAAAAGAAATAAACGTCTTATTTCTGATTAATTTAATATATGGATCTTTTTGTGTGAAAGATGCACGTAATTCTTTTAAATCATGTTCTAAAGTTGTCCTGCTGACAAACATTTCTTCTTCAAAATCATATAAATTTAAGTTGCTTTCTGCTAAGCACAGACGAAAAGCAAGATGGCGGACACGTTCCTCTTTTGATAAAAAAGAAGTGGTCATATGTAGAAGCTGCTTCAATTCCTTTTCGCAGTCTGCTTTCAATAAATATCCCCATCGGCGTTTTGACAAAATACAGATAGATGTATTTTTTAATGAATCATTGATTTCGATAATATCATGTCGAATTGTTCTTGAAGATACGTGCAAGTGTTCCGCCAATTCTTCTCCGGTTGTGTAAGTTGTACGAAGCTGTAAAAAATGGATGAGCTGCCGCTGCCGGAGAGAAAGAGATAATGTATCCATAGTAACCTCCCAATTAGAAAATTTGTTATTTCTATTGTATCAAATATAAGAAATATTACAAAAAAATTTCCTTAATAAAACGGAAAAAGCGTGTTTGAGGCAAAGAAAAGATTAGCATACAATGAAATTACAAAATAAAGGAGGAAACAAAAATGAAATATGAAAAAATAAGGAAACAGGTATTAGAAGCGATTTTACAGGCAGTAGAACAAGGATTGATTAATGGTACATCAGGAAACATCGCATTAAGAGATGATGAAGATGATGTTGTGGCAATCACACCAAGCGGAGTTGCATATGGAACAATGAAACCAGAGGACATTGCCATTGTTGACCTAAACGGAAAATGGATGGATGGCCCATACAAACCATCATCAGAAGTACCAATGCATACAGCGGTTCTTAGAGCGAGGCCGGATGTAAAAGCGACAGTTCATACACATGCAATGTTTGCAACTATTATGGCAATGGGTGATGAATCATTAAGACCAATTACACCGCCTCAATGTGAGTTTACACCGGTTCATGTTGTTCCTTTTACCATGCCGGGCAGTGATGATGCAGCGAATAAAGTTGCAGAAGCACTGGGAGAGGATGGAAGATCAGTTTTAATTAAAAATCATGGAATGTTTTGTTGTGGAAAAGACATGAAGTCAGCCATGGATGCCACAATTTATACAGAAGAAATGGCAGTAACAACATACTATGCAAAAGTTCTTGGAAATTACGAGCCAATGCCGGAAGCAGGGGAAAAGAAGATGAAAGAATTAATTGCAGCGGATAAAGCAGTGTAAAGATAGTGATGGAGGCATTTAGATGGCGGAAAAATTTTATGTAAGCAGTGATATTATATTTGGAAAAGATGCGGCAAAAGAGTTGCCGGGAATATTGAAAGAGTACGAAGCTAAGAGTGTAATGGTTGTATACGACAGCGGAGTAAAGGCCGCAGGGATTGCAGAAAAGATTTTAGAGCAAATTGAAAAAGCAGATGTAAAAGTAACAGTTTTTGATGGAGTGATTCCAAACCCCACCAATGAAGCAGTGGAAGAGGCAGCTATGCTTGCAAGAGAAAATGAAATTGATGTTTTTGTTGCTGTTGGAGGCGGAAGCAGTATTGACTTAACAAAGGCAGTTAATATTCTTATGACAAACCCAGGAGAAATCGGACAATATGGTGGAATGGGATTGGTAAAGAATCAGGTTTTACCATTGATTGCAATTCCAACAACAGCCGGAACTTCAAGTGAAATTACGAATGTTGTTGCGCTGACAGATACAAAAGCGGTTTGTAAATACGTTATCATTGATAACAAAATAGCAGCAAATAAAGTAATTGCAGATCCGGAGTTTACAAAAACAATGCCGTCTTCTGTAACGGCAGCAACAGGAATGGATGCGATTACTCATGCAGTAGAAAGCTATATTTCCAATGAAGCAACAGCATTAACAGAATATCATTCACTAAAAGGACTTCAAATTTTCCACGAAAATCTGCCAAAAGTATATGCAAATGGAGAAGATATGGAGGCTAGAGAACAAATGATGTTAGGATGCGTGATTGCGGGATTTGGGTTCTCTAATGCAAATTTAGGTTTGGTGCATGGGATTGCCCATACATTAAGTGCTCATTTTCATTTAGCTCATGGAATGGCAAATGCAGCTGTTTTACCATATGTAATGGAATACAATGCAGACAGTTGTCCGGAAAAAATGGTAAAAATGGCAGAAGCCATTGGATTATCTCTTTCAGGGAATATACAAAAAGATCAATATTTGTTATCAGAAGAGCTGCTGAAATTGACAAAACAGTTAGGGATTAAGACTTTGTCAGAACAGGGGATTGAGAACAAAGACTTTGATATGCTGGCGGAGGATGTATTAAAAGAACCTGTTCTTGGATTCAATCCAAAACAAAACATAACAAAGCAAGATATTCTAAATATTCTGAAGAAGGCTTTTTAAAAAAGAGGAGAAAATATGAAACGAAAATGTGAAGGGAAAAAGCAATATCCACATTTGTTTTCTCCATTGCGCATTGGCAATATTAAAATGAAAAATCGAATTATCTGTGCACCGACAAGTCCCAGCATGATTGATTTGAATGGACATTTTACACCAGAAATGATTGCTTATTTAGAAGAAAAAGCAATGGGTGGTGCCGGCGTTGTTACATATGGAGAAGCAATTATACACTCTAAAACAGGGAAATCCCATAATAAGCAATTACAATTAGATGCATTTGGGGTCAGACAGGGGATGAATGAGGCGGCAAGGGCAATTCACAATGCAGGTGCATATGCCAATATTCAGTTATCACATGGCGGAAAATATGGCGGATTAGCCAGTGTTGGAGGGAATGTTGCAACTTGCGAAACTGCGTATGGTCCAAGTTATGAAATGACACCAATGGGAGAAGTCCATGAAATGCCGAGAACGTTGATTTATGAAATTATTAAATCTTATGGAGAAGCGGCCAGATTATGTAAAGAAACAGGATTTGATATGGTGCAGGTGCATGCGGCGCATGGGTGGCTGTTTTCACAATTTTTATCTCCGGTTATGAACCAAAGAAAAGATGAATTTGGCGGTTCCTTAGAGAACCGTGCAAGATTTTTCCTAATGGCAGTAGATGCCGTAAGAAAAGCGGTAGGACCACATTTTCCGATTGAAGCAAGAATTTCAGGTGATGATTTTACGGACAATGGATTGGGATTAGAAGATTGTGTTAAAGTGGCTCAAATGATTGATGATAAGGTTGATCTAATTAATGTTTCATGCGGAAATCATGAAGATCCGGATATGTTTTGCCGTACTCATCCCTCTGCTTTCTATCCACGCGGAGTCAATGTCTATTTGGCAGCACAAATAAAAAAACATGTAAATACGCCGGTGGCATGTGTAGGATCACTGAATGACCCTGCCCAAATGGAAGATATAATTGCAGCCGGACAGGCGGATGCGGTTGAGTTAGGCCGTGCAAGTCTGGCAGATCCTTATTTGCCAAAGAAAGCATATGAAGGAAGAGCAGAAGACATTACACCATGTTTAAGATGCTATGAATGTTTTGGGGCAACAGGCGAATTAGAAATGGTCAAATGTGCAGTTAATCCAATTATGGGAGAACAGTTGGCAGCAAAGCTTCATAAATCAACTGCGGATATTATGAAAAGTGTTCTGGTTGTTGGCGGCGGCCCGGCAGGAATGGAAGCTGCGATAACATTAGCCAATAGAGGGCATCAGGTTACACTTGCTGAAAAATCAGAGAAGCTGGGAGGAAATTTACATCCGGCAGGAGCAGCTTATTTTAAAGAAGATATTTTAAAATTAATTAAAGTATTAGAACGCCGTGTGAAAGAAGCTGATATAGAGGTTATTTTAAATACTGAAGTAACGCCTGAATATGTGAAAGAACGAAATCCGGATGTATTAATGATTGCCATTGGTGCCAAAGAAAGCCGGCCGCCAATCAAAGGAATTGATGGAGAAAATGTCATTATGGCAATTGATGCGGAACTTCATCCGGAAAAATTAGGATCAAAAATCGTCATTATGGGAGGAGGCCTTGTAGGTGCAGAAGGTGCTGTTGGATTTCACCATGAAGGAAAAGAAGTCAGTATTATAGAGATGAAATCGGAAATAGCAGAGGAAGTGAATTCGTTTTATCGAGGAGGATTGATGCCTGAGGTTGAAAAATCAGCAGCTTGTTATACTGATACAATGGTGAAAGAAATTACATCATCAGGAGTAAAATGTGAAAAAGACGGAAATGAAATTTTTATTGAAGCAGATAGTATCGTCTGTGCACTTGGATTTATATCTCCATATGATGAAGTTGATCAATTTGATGGAGTCGTAGAAGAAACATATGTAATCGGAGACTGCAGAAAAGTAGGAAAGATATATGATGCAGTTAACACGGGTTATTATACAGCACTGCGTGTATAAATGAGGACAGAAAGGAAATGAAGATGAAAAAGAAATTAGTATTATGTACACAATTACCAGAGAAACGATTAGAAGAAATTGAGCAATATTGTGATGTAACCGTTGCAGGAGAACTGAAACACGGAAAAGGAAATGTCACAGAAGAGATGACACGTGAAGAATGTGACGGATACGAAATTGTTGTTTTAGGAGATGAGAATGCCGGAACAGATACCCTTAATCAGTGGATTAGTTCCGGGATGAAGTTTATTGGAGTTGCAAAAGGAACGCCAGTCACTGTTGACAACGAAGTATTAAAAGCAGCAAATATTCCACTATCTTATACACCAGGAAGAAATCGTGTAGCTGTTGCAGAATATAATATCGGACTGATGTTAGCGGCGGCAAGAAAACTGACATTAAGTGCAGCAGGACTTCAAAAAGGAGAACATCTTGGAGAGAAAATGTCAGATATTTATGATGTTCCAGATGTAAAAAATGTAATTTGGGGACCATTAGATGAAAATCATCCTTACACAGACTATGGAATTGGCTTTGAATTATATGGAAAGAAATTAGGAGTTGCCGGTTACGGAGCAATTGGACGGGAAGTAGCTGTAAGGGCAAAAGCCTTTGGTATGGAGATTTTAGCATATGATCCATATTTATCAGCTGATAAAATTGAAGCAGACGGATGTAAAGCTGTAGATCTAGATACAATGTTAAAAGAAAGTGATATGATTAGTATTCATCTGCCGGTTGTGGATTCAACAAAAGGAATCGTAAATAAAGATTGGTTCTCAAAAATGAAACCAACAGCAATTATTGTTAATACTGCAAGAGCTGCTGTTATTGATCAAAAGGATTTTGTAGAGGCACTGGAAACAGGTATAATCGGCGGAGCTGCGATTGATGTCTATTGGAAAGAACCTGTTCCGTCAAATCATCCGTTACTTTCTATGAGAAATGTTGTTTGCACACCGCATATGGCAGGTCTCACAACCGATGTTGATCATTGGTCTGGAGAAATGATGTCACAGGAAGTTTTAGCATATTTAAAAGATGAAGACAGGAAATATATTTGGAAACGCTGAGAAAGGATAAAAATATGGGAAATAATAAAAATAAAACATTAATAGCTGCCGGATTATTGGTAATGTCATTAACAATGGCCTGTAATAGTGCATTGGCACCAATCCTTGCAGAAATCGGAAAGTTCTTTCCGAACGCTAGTGACACATCAATACAAATCGTATTACAGATTATTAATTTAATCTGTTTACCGGGAATGTTGCTGGAACCATATTTAGAGCCGCACATTACGAAGAAAAATATTGGTATTATTGGTACAATCCTTATGTTAGCTGGAGCATTGCTGCCACAGGTATTGAATACAGAACTATGGATGTTATATGCTGCCAGCGGAATTATCGGATTGGGATTATCCTTTGTGGTAGTTGTTAGTTCATCTTTAATTTCAGATTATTTTACGGGGCTTGACAAATCAAGAGTTATGGGATTCCAATCCATTTTTGTCAGTATCGGTGGAGCATTGATTGCCAAAGGTTCTGGAATGTTTACAGCAATGGCAGGATGGAGAAGAGGATATCTGGTATTTTTAATCTGTATTCCGATTGTTCTGATTGTTTTAGCAACTGTGCCAAAAGGTGAGGTTACAAAGCAAGAGGAGAAGAAGGAAAAAGCAGGAATCTCAAAAGAAATGGTCTATTTTGGACTTTTATGTTTGGTAACAGGCATCTTTGTAGCAACTTTTAACTCAAATATTTCAATGTACATAGATCGAAAAGGAATCGGAGATGCAAGCACAGCAGGAACAGTTGCTTCTATTATGCAGATTGTAGGGATTGCAGGAGGATTAGTCTTAGGATCTGTTGTAAAGCGTTTAAGACGATTTACTATTGGCGGAGCAATTCTTATGATGGCGTTGGGAACAGCGATGGTTGGATTCTCAACAAGTTTACCAGTTGTGTGTGCAGGAGCTTTAATTACGGGTCTTGGTTTTGCAATTCGGAATCCGGGAGCTGTTACATTTGCCGCAAATATGGTACCGGCAGTTCAGGCATCTTTGGCGATTGCAATCGTATCAGCTTCATATAATGTTGGAAACTTTGTATCAGCATATGTAGTAAATCCTGCAGCCAATATGTTAGGTAGTGATATTTCAAATCGATTTTTATTGTCAGCTGCGGCACTGGCTGTTATTGGAATTATAGCATGTATAAAAGCGCCAACTACAGATGCACAGGCGTTAGATTCACAAGAATAGAAAACTCTGTACGTCGGATGGGATGGAGGAAATGCAGTGATAAAAGTAGAGAATTACCTATTGGGAATGGATTGTGGAACAACGAATATAAAAGCAATTATCATAGGTGAAGACGGAAAAATAATTGCAGAAGCAAGCCGGCCAAGTAAATTTATGATTCCAAAACCTAATATGCAGGAACAAGATGCCAATGAATGGTGGGAAAATACAAAAGAAATCTTTCACTCGCTTGCGGAACAGGCGGGGGAAGAAATAACAAATAAAATTCGTGGAATCTCTATCAGTTCACATACGGTCAGTATGCTGCCAATTGATGCAGATGGAAATCCGGTGCGAAATGCGATGACATATCAAGATAATCGTTCATCAAAAGAGTTAGATACAATTTTACAGAAGATTGGAGAAGAAGAATTTATTCAAATTGTGGGCGGACAGCCGTCAGTATCATTTTTACCAAGCAAAATTCTTTGGTTTAAAAACAATGAGCCGGACCTTTTTGCTCAAACACAATGTTTCTTACAGGCCAGTTCCTTCATTAATTTTAAATTAACAAGAAAATTGACGATGGATGTGGATCAGGCATCAAGAACACAGTGTTTAGACATCAACACCATGAAATGGTCAGATAAAGTTGGCGATGTGTTAGGAATCAATTTGAATGAATATCTTCCGCAGCCGGTACCAGTTGACGATATTATCGGATTTGTTACGGACGATGCGGCAAGAGAAACGGGATTAGTTCCAGGAATTCCGGTTGTAGCCGGATGCAGTGATGCAATGGCATCCATGTATGCGTTAGGATTGAGCCGTTTAGGAGATGCAGGAGAATCATCCGGAACGAGTTCTCTGGTTTTTGTTGGAAGTGCAAATCAAAGTAAACCGGATGTACCAGTTGTTACAAAACCATGTGCAGTTGATGGAATGCCCTGGATTTTTGACGCCCCAATTACAACGACAGGAGCAGCGATTAAATGGTTTATTGATACAATGGCAGCAGAAGAAAGGTTATATTGTCAACAACATAATTTAAATATTTATAACTATTTAAATGAATTAGCATTAGAATCAAAACCTGGTTCAAACGGATTGTTCTTCTTCCCTTATTTATTGGGTGAAAGAGCCCCTATATGGGATGAAGCAGCAAGAGGCATGTTTATCGGAATGGGAATCAATACAACGAGAAGTGATATCATTCGTTCTATCTTTGAAGGAACAGCATTTGCCTTAAGAAATGTCATGGAAACGGTTAAGGAATCAGGCGGAGAAGCAAATATATTAAGAATTTGCGGCGGCGGAGCTAAAAGTTATACATGGTCCCAGATTAAAGCTTCAATGTTAAATATACCAGTGTATTTGTTAGATGAAGCCTCAGGAGATGTTCCTGTCGGAGATGCTTTGATCGTTGGGTATAAAGTGGGTGTATTTGAGGATTTATCAAAAGCAGTAGAGCAATTAATCAAAGTAAACGACATTGTTCGTCCGAAAGAGGATTGGAGCCGGGTTTATGATCAATTATATCCTTACTATGTAAATATGTATCAGTCATTAAAAGATAATTTAAAATCGTTAAAGGAAACAATGGAATATATATATTAATAAATTCCGTCTTTTGATGCATCTAAAATCAATGATTGAAACGGTTAAGAAACTCAAATGTAATATTTATATGTTACAGAGGAGGAAAAATGAAGGACAAAAAAATATCTATAAAAGAAAGTTTTAATCTTGGAAAAGGCTGGCATCTTATGATTTTTGCAATTTTAGCCATGCTGGTTACAAACGCAGGCGTTAATGATGGATTAAATGTTGCACTGCCGGCGATTGCGAAAGGTGCGGGCCTTGACTATGAAGTCTGCTTAGCAATGGGAACTGTTGCAGGATTTGTCGGGGTAGCAATGATGCTGGTTATTGCGAAATTTCGTGATCGCTTTGGCGGACGAAAAGTAAGTGCAGTTTTATTTATCATTTTTGGGCTGACATTTTATTTTTTGTTTTTAAGAGCAGCCAATATTGTTATGTATGCACTTTCTCAATGTATCATGGTTAGTTGTGGACAAGGTTGTTTTTATCTTTGTACGGGTCCTATGCAATCAGATTGGTTTCCCAGGAAACGGGGTGTTGTCAATGGGATTAGCACCATCGGAGCCAATATTGGAACGGCAGTTTTAGCACCATTGATGACATTTTTATTAGGACGGGCAGAATATAAAGTTAGTTTATCTGTTTTTGCGGCGGCAGCAGTTGTATTAGGAATATACGCATTTGTTACTTTAAGAGATAATCCAATGGATGCAGGCATGTATCCGGATAATGTATCGAAAGAAAAATATGAAACGGAATATAAAGATATATCAGACAAAGATGACTATGTCAGCGATTGGACTATTTCTAAAATGCTGAAATGTAAAGAAGTATGGATTGCGGCAATTGTACCAGGATTTATTACATTAGGATTACTCGGAATTATTACACAATTTGTACAGCGGAATGTGTATTTGGGACTGTCAACAGATATGGCAGTTGGAGCAATGACTGTAGCTGGATTAATTGGGATTATAGGCAGTTATGGAATTGGATATATCGATACAAAAATAGGTACAAAAAAGGCTTGTATGATTTACTGCGGAGTGTTTGCGTTTGGGATTTTATTAAATCTATTAGCAAGTTTTTGGCCCCCGTTAGTATATGCTTCCATTTTTATTGTTGGTTTCTCCTTGGGAGGAAGTACTAATATGTCATTATCATTTCCGGCATCTATCTTTGGTGTGTTGGATTATCCAAAAGTAAATGGTGTGATTTTTCCAATTAATTATTGTATTGGATGTCTTAATTTTGTTGTAAATGCGGTTGTTATGAAATTGACGGGAAGCTTAACCGGGGCATATATTGTTTTCTTTTGTTTGTTTTTGGTTAACATTCTAATTGTAGCAGCAACAGAGGAAGGGAAATGGGATAAATTGAAACATCCGGAATTAATAAATGGAGGGGAAAAGAAACAATAGAAGATTACATAAGTTTAAAGGAAATAAAAGGAGCCAGTTTAAATAATGTGACAGCGGCTGCCATCTTTCTCCACAATGTTACAAAATATGATTAAATATTACGAATATATTACGAAAATATTTAAAAAGTATTGACATAGGGGCTGTGCGTGTTATAATAGCACCTGTAGCAACAAAGTTAACAATTTTGTAACATTTAGAATTTGAGGAGGAAACATGATTATCAAGAAGATGAAACTGTCTGCCGCAGTTGTGGCCATGGCAGGTATGATATTGACATCGGCTCCTGTAAATGCGGCGCCAAAAGAGACAGCAAAGCCGGCAGCGGAGGACCAGAAAAAAGAAAACAACCAGGCGCAGAGCAAGTATGCAGATAAAGTAGTTGCGAAAGTAAAGAGCTCCTCTACTTTGAACATAAGAAAGAAGCCGAATACAGATTCCAAGATTTTAGGAAAAATGAAAAGAGGAGCACTTGGAACGATTGTAAAAAAAGGCACAGAATGGACGAAGGTGAAATCCGGAGATGTGACCGGGTATGTGAAAAATGACTATCTTGTCTTTGAAGATGATATACAGGCTTTTGCAGAAAAAAATATAAAGAAGGTAGCAAAAGTTACAACAGAGACTCTCAGAGTCAGGGAAAAAGCTTCTAAGGATGCTGATGTTGTGACATTAATCTCCGAGGATGAAACTTATAAGGTGAAGAAACAGAACAGCGACTGGGCAAAGGTAAAAGTCGATGGTGAAACCGGATATGTTTCAAAAGATTATGTAGATGTAAAATATAAATTTAAAAAAGCAAAATCTATGAAGCAGATAAAGGCGGAACGTCAGGCAAAGCTGGAAGCACAAAGGAAAGCCCGGGAAGCTCGGGAACAGCAGTCTGTTCAGAGTTCTGTCCAGTCCTCAGGAAGCAGTTCCGCAGACACACAGAGCACTGGCAGCAGCCAGAGCAGGAAATCAATTCCGGCATCTGCAGGCGTTTCAGGAACATCCACAGGCAAAAGAGTAGCAAACTACGCACTGCAGTTTGTGGGGAACCCGTACCGCTACGGCGGAAACAGTCTCACGAACGGAATCGACTGTTCCGGATTTACACAGCAGGTTCTGGCCAAGTTCGGATACAGCATCAGCAGAACATCCAGCTCACAGGCCTCTGAAGGAGTCGCAGTTTCCACAAGCAATCTCCGTGCAGGAGATCTGGTCTTCTACGGAAGCGGAGGAGGCATCAACCACGTAGCCCTTTATATCGGCGGCGGACAGGTTGTGCACGCAAGTAATTCAGCTCCTTATCCAAAAGGAGGGATCAAAGTCTCAAATGCGTTCTATCGGACTCCTGTATGTGCAAGAAGGATCATCCAGTAACAAAAGAATATCTAAAATTAAAATCCCGGAGACTTCAGTTTCTGGGATTTTTAGATTTATTAAAAAAGTCTGAAATCAGCTCTGAGAGTTGCAAAATTATGACAGCCGATGTATCATGGGTAATATATAAGGGGGTATTATCGTGAGTAAAGCTTTAAGAAAGGCCGCAGGCATTTTGTGTATGGTCGTTCTTACTCTGAGCGTGTCGGTACCGGCATACGCCGTAGAACCGGACAAAGCAAAGGAGACTGCTGAGACTTCATCATCCAGTGCTTCAGAAACAGAGACAGAGGCGACTACAGAAGAACAGACGGCAGCACAGGAGCCCAAACCTACAACGGCTTCAGAAAAGACTGCCACAGAGAAAAAGGGGGACAAAGCAAAGACAGAAAAAGTACATAACAAGAAGAAAAAATCTAAGAAGAAATCAAAAAAGAAAAAAGATAAGAAGAAAGACAAAGAAAAGAAAATCGTTGCTCCGGAAGATGCTGTTTCCGTCAGATCAGAGACAGCCTTTGCCAGAGAGGAAAAATTAAAAAGACAGCTCCTGAAGGAAGAAAGCCTGGAGCAGAGTCTCCTTCATGCGGATAAGTTAAAGGAAGAGATCCAGAAGTTTTATCAGGCGCTGAATGAGCAGAGCGGCAGTGTAGCGATTCCGGGTGTAGTGGCATTGACCGGGGTGAAGAAGGACGGGAATGACACTCAGATCGGTCACAGAGTCAATCATTTGCTGCTGGAACTGTCAGTAAAGACCAAAAACGGTTATCTCAAAGACATCGCAGAAAATTATAATTTTGATGTGGCCGGTGAAATGAAGGTGGCGGATGTCATCGAAGATGAGGAGACGATCCAGTTAAAGCAGTATCTGGACCAGCAGATTTTAAACTGTGACAAAACACAGGAGCAGAGGCTGAGAGAACTGAAAAAAAGCAGGAAAAAGATAAGGACACTGAAGAAGCAGATCAAAGAGCTGAAGGCGGATGAGCCCCGTGTATTTGATCCAATGAATCTTCTGAAGAAAAGCAACCTGTCAGTAGAAGAGATTCGCCTGATGCTGAAGGGATCTGCCTTAGAGGAAGAGGCTCCGGCATTTTATAAATGTGAGAAGAAATATGGGGTCAATGCAGTCGTGGTGATGGGTATTGCAATCCATGAGAGCGCATGGGGGACCAGCAGACGTGCCAGAGAGGACCACAACCTCACAGGCTACGGGGTCACATCTGACAGCGCCAAAGGCATCAATGCACCGACAAAGGAAGAGAATCTTCTGATGACTGCTAAACTGCTGAAAGAAAAGTATCTCGTTAAGGGAGGGGCTTATTACCACGGCCCCACAGTAAAAGGAGTCAATCAGTGTTACTGTGTCGGGAACACATGGGCAGGCTATGTGACCAACCGATGCTATGAGATCATGAAAAGATTATAAAAATCCTGAGGAATCATCGTCGAAGGGACGGTATTTTATACGCCACCCTTCGACGACTTTTTTTGCCCATTTTTCCCTTCGCCTGTATTGGTACAATGACAGGCAAAAGGAAAAAAAGATGAGAAAAGTACACAGAAGCCAGAACTTAAATAAGTATTTTTTGTCCATAAAAACCACCTTCTTAAACTGTATAAATAATTTTTATTTATATAAGCTATTCTAACAAAAACAAATAACGGAGACAATAGAGACAGGAAAATGTACTGTAAAAATAAAAAATATTTATGGAAACCGGAGTTTGCTGCTTCCGATTCATAAATATATAAGAAGTGGAGTAGTGTATGAAAATGAATTATGAAGCGCTGGGACGGAAAATAAAAGAAGTGAGAAGAAAACAGAACATGACTCAGGAATATTTAGCTGAGAAAGTTGATCTGTCGGTCAGTCATATTTCAAATATTGAAACGGCAAAGACAAAAGTCTCACTTCCCACGCTGGTTGAAATCAGCAATGCATTGGGAGTTTCTGTGGACTATCTGCTGATGGACAGTTATCACTCACCGGAAATGAAAGAGGATGTTTTTGTGAAAGAACTTGACGCGGTGATCGAAAACTGCGGGCCGAGAGATAAAAAGATTGTTCTGGAGATTTCCAGAAAGCTTGCGGAACTGTTAGACGGTGAATAGAAAGATGGATGGGCAGAGACAGAAATGCCCATCCTTTTTCTAACCTTTTGTGCTGTCCAATGTTCTTATAAAGTCAAATAATAAAAGCGTGACCAAAAAAGAGTGCACTTGAGGGCAGAAAGAAAGGATGAAGAACAATGAAAAAGAAATGGATGAGATGTCTGGCAGCAGTTTCTCTGATCGTGACCATGGGAGCCGGCACAGGGGCTGTGCCGCAGGCTCATGAGGAGGAAATGGCTGGAAAATCCGGGGGGGGGTATTTCTGAAATTCAGACATTAGCCCCAGAGACTGAACAGGAGACGACGGAAGAAAAAGGGACCGAAGCGGCATCGACAGAAATGCCCAAAGTCAGAGGAACCGAAACGACAGAACGGCAGGAGACGGGCTCAACGCAGAGGAAGGCAAAAAAGCCGGTGAAGAAGAAAATGCTGTCAGAGAATGGGCAGACACTGCTCGATGTGAGTCAGGGAGATATCCGCATCACAGAGAATGGTGCCACCGGGGGCGGCCTTTCACAGGATGAGACATGCCTAAATCCGAAAGGATATTGGATCACAGGTACGACAACTTCCAATAACATTGAAGTGCTGGAAGGAGTAGAGACAGATATAACCTTGGATAATGTCAGCATCACTATTGGGAAAGTGAATACAACTACGTCCAAGTGGGACTGTATCAATGTCTCCCATGCAGACGTCACAATCAACTTGATCGGGGAGAACCGGCTGATCTGCAATTCGGGGAGCTCGGCGGACGGATTTTCAGGCAGCACAGGAGCCGCGCTGGCGAAGGACGGAATGGATGGGACACTGACAATACAGTGTGAGAATGCAGGGATAGAAGGCCATCGCTGCAATAGTTCCTGTGGGTCACTTCTTGCCGAAGGAAATCCAGATATATGGCATGTAGGCGCTATCGGCAGTACTTTGAGAAATATTGCGGATAAGAAAAACTGCGGATTTTCTAATCTGACAATCAAAGGCGGAAATATTGAGGCATATGCCGGACTGCATACGGCAGGGATTGGATCTGCCTGTGTTTCGGAAAGCGGTGGGGGAGGATATACAAGCAATATCCGTATTTCCGGAGGGAATATCAAAGGGACCGGAACAGATAAGGGTTCCGGGATCGGATCAGGCTATGGAAATACAGTAGACGGGATCTATATTTCGGGCGGTTATGTAGAAGAGCAGGGAGGAGCCAATGCTCCGGGGATCGGAGCAAGCTATGGCGGCGGAAACATGGATACAAAAAATATCCAGGTTAGCGGAGGAGATACGGTGGTCGTTGCCATAGGCGATGAGGCGACAAGTATGCCTGGTATCGGATCCGCAGGAGGCAATGATAAAGTATCCAATGTAACAGCGGCACCGGATTTCGGATATCAGGGATATATCCAGGACGGGACGTCCCTTACTGATTACACCTTTGTGGATGGGACCCCGTTTCAAGAGAACACCGCGATTGAGGTCGGAAAGTTTTATACGAAGGTCTATTTCGGGCTATTCCGTGACACCAATCAGATCGAAAAGGATACGAAAGAACAGATCGGTGCCAACCATGTGATCAGTAAGACTGGAGGGGAAGCATTTACCAAAGAACAGTTAAAGGGCTTAACGAAGGTCACAGGAAAGCAGGAAAACGGGACGGATTTTTCGATGGATGATCTGCGGTTTGAATTCCCGGAGCAGATCGAGGCCATCAACAAGGCGAAAGCAGAGAAAAAACTGGGGGAATATCCGCTGGTGTTTACGACGCCCAACGGGACAAAGACGACAGTCAAAGTCTGCTTAAAGGCCGAGGGAACGGATGCCGCGAAGGTGGACCCGGAACATCTGGAGGTTACGATCGGAGCCAACAGCTTTTCCAAAGAGACCGGAGGCCTTGCACTGACGGCAGACGATGTGCGGACTCTGTCTTCGGTACAGGGAAAGGATGCTGAGGGGACCACCTATAAAGATGAGCATCTGATTCCGAATGAGAAGGAACTGAAAACGATCAACGACGCAAAGACTGCGGGAAAAGCCGGGAAGTTTGAGCTGACCTTTACCTCGCCGGATAAAAAGAGCGTAAAGATCATTGTAAGCCTCCATGGAGAGTATGATGAGATCGTGCAGGATGCGGACAGCGGAGAGATGATCAAAGCCAAACATATCATAAGTAAAACAAGCGGAGCGCCATTTACAAAAGAGCAGCTAAAGGAACTGAGCAGAGTCAAGGCGGTCACAGGCGATGACAGTGTGATCGAAACGGATCTGATCACCTTTCCGAAGCAGGAACAGATCGAGAAGCTGAACGAGGCAAAAGCATCCAAAAAGACCGGGGAGTTTGAACTGACGTTTGCAGCTCCTGACGGGACAGAGGCAACGGTCACAGTCTATCTGACAGAGGAAGGGCTTGACGGGGCAGCCCAGGGAAGCGGGAAGCCAAGCTGCGGGGCAGACAGTGTGAGCCATCCGACCGGAGGAAACAGCTTTGGAGAGGAAGAACTGACGGAGCTTTGCAGGGCCAGAGGGAAAGATGAAAACGGAGACAACGCGGTCTTAAAGATCGATGAGGAACAGCTTTTGAAACTGAACCGGGCAAAGGCGGCGGGAAAGACCGGCTCCTTTGATGTGACATTCTCCATGGAGGCTGGACCCAGGGTGAAAGTGGCGGTTGCGTTGACCGGAGAACACACGGTAACGTTTGATACGGACGGAGGGCAGTTACAGGAGGGAAAGAAGCGAGCCAGCCGGAGGAACCGAAGAAGGCCGGATATCTTTTTGAGGGCTGGTATTACACCGATGCGGAGGGAAACGAAGTGAAATGGGACTTTAATACGCCGGTGCATGAGAATCTGACCCTGAAGGCAAAATGGAAAAAGAAAGCGGAAGGAACCACGTCGAAAGAGGAGACGACAACTGCGGCAAAGAAACCGAAGAAAGAAAAAGAAAAGAAGCCGAAGAAGAAAACCAAGACCAGCTGGAACTATAGAGAAGTGGCAGAGCGCAGAGCCCGGAAAAAGACGGGAGAAGGATGGGGAACCGCAGAGGAAGGGACTGCACAGACCGGAGAGGAAAGCAAGATCATGTGGATCATATGCTGTATGTTAGGAGCCGCAGGGATGATGATTGGTGTGGTCAGAAGGAGAAAGAAACAGAGATAAGAGTATCATAAAACAGCTGGGGCGGGAGTCTTAGATGCGAGATTGGACAGTCAATTTTAAATAAATTGGCTGTCTATTTTCATTCACTGCTTGACAAGTTTAAATGTAACTGATATAGTTACATTAAGAAATGTAACAGAAAAAGTTTCAGTTTACAAAAGAGATGGAGGAAACAGCATGAGTATTATAAATATAACAAAAGAAAATTTTCAATCAGAGGTATTAGAAGCAAAAAAAACGGTATTGGTAGACTTCTGGGCACCCTGGTGCGGTTACTGCAGAAGGATCTCCCCTGCTTTAGAACAGATTGGAGAGGACCGGGAAGATTCGGTTCAGATTGGAAAGATCAATATTGATGAGCAGATGGAACTGGCAGAGAGATTTGGAGTGATGACGATTCCTACGATGATTTTATTCAAAGACGGGAAGGCCGGAGAGCCTTTGGTAGCAGCCCAAACAAGGGACCAGATCGAACAGTGGATGCAGGAACAGCAGTAGTTTTTCAATAGTTTCAGGCGTGTATGTAAAAAAGTACAAGAAAAATCAAAAAAAGACTGGATATTTTCTTTGGAATCGTGTATTATTAATCATGCTTGAGACATGCAGAAGTGGCGGAACTGGCAGACGCGCTGTCTTCAGGCGGCAGTGGGATTACTCCCGTGAGAGTTCGAGTCTCTTCTTCTGCATTATAAGTAACGGTTAAGTTCAAATTTAGAACTTAACCGTTTTTTTGTTCTATGGGGACGTTGAAGCGGCCCTGTTCTCTTTATTCTAATTAATTATTAATCCGGAACCCGGGATGGGGAGTGCCCCTGGAAGTTAAATTCCTGATCCCAATCAAAGTCTGCCGATTCTTCAGAACTTCTTGGCCAATGACGGCACCATTCGGGTACGGCAGGTGTTTCTATCCGGTCAAGGCTTGGTGTATAGGGTTTTAGATCCAGGACCGGGGTATTGTCATTGGCATCGATATAAGCAATCTGGATTTCACCGTTTTGATGATTAACATGAAGAATCTCTGCGGTGCTTAAAGCGATCGGATTGGGGCGGTGGGGAGATCTGGTTGAAAAGATCCCCATTCGTCTGGGACCTTTTTTATAAGGCCTTTCTGTCACCAGAGTATCTCTATCAGAGTCCGAATCACACTCACTAAACCACCATATGACATTGATATGGCTGAAGCCGTCCAAAGCCTCAAGAGCGGGGATAAACGGCGGATCGATCTTAATGAATGTTCCCTTCTCGTCAGTATAAATTTTTCCTATGGACCGAATGTTAAATGATGTCATAAAAGTACCTCCTGTTTTACTGTTTGATTTGATAACAAAATAAATATAGACCCTCACACGATGTGAGGGTCAAGGGAAAATGGAGCATTGGATAAATGGAAAGCAGAAAGCGGCGGTTTTAGAGGAATCTGAATTTCGACGAGAAAGTTTTCAGGATTATGTTCATTCCAGGGGCCGCGGTGTACAATTTGGCGATTCTGGCCCGACATTTGAAACTGTTCATTTTTTTGGAGCCAGCCTGCAAAAGATTGATATGCCCCTGCAATATTTGAAAAAGGTCCATATACCATTGTACAGGCCATGAACGGGACAGGTTCTGTATCCCGAAATATAAAGCCGCCTTTGTTCTCGCTGAAGCTCTGGACAGGAACACACAATTCAACGTCGACATTCTGTTCTTTATATTCTGTATCATGATAGATAGAGAATGCCGCATCATCTGTTATTGCTATATGATGACTGCAGGCAAATTCGGACAAGTTTTTCCACAGGTCCCCTTCCGCATAGTAGTCGGGGATTATTTTTCTTATAGAGAGCACCCGGCAGCTGGGGATAGATTTTATTGAAACTTGATAATGCAGTTCGTTTTGACTGTCCAAGAGTTCATGTTTCGCGAGCTCTATTTTTTTCAGCCGTATTTTCTCAATTTCTATAGTATTCAGTATTGCCGTAAATTTTTTATCAAGAAGCTCTGTCAAAGAGGTAGGATTTTCGGCATGAAGGGCTTCCTTGATTTCAGAGACCTGGAACCCACTGTCCCGCAAATAGATGATCTTATTTAATACAGGAATCTGTTCCACGGAATACATTCTGTATCCGGTCATTGGATCGATCTGTGCAGGTTTTAAAAGGCCTGTCTGGTCATAGTGTCTGAGCATTCGGACTGTAACCTGCGTGAGCTTGGAAAATTCTCCGATTTTGAACATTATATACGCATCTCCTTTCCCTTTGATTATATTGGATGCGTTTTATTGTATCAACAGAGAGATTTTATTTTAGCAATGGGTTCAAAGAACGGACGGAATATTTTATGGAAAATGCCTACTATGCCCTTATTTACCATGATATATTTTTTACAGAGATCATGATCCGGCAAAGTAGTAAATGAATTCTGTAAACTATGATGTAATATCAGGAGGGAAAATTATGAATCGTTGGGAAGATACTGTTTTAACGGATAAAGGGGCAGCTTTCCACTCTAAGCTGGCAAATGGGCAAACCCTGAAGATTACAAGAGTCATGACAGGGGCAGCCAAAGTCCCGGTGGTAAATCTGCGGCAGCAGACGGGTGTCACAGACGAAGGAAAACAGCGGTTTGAAGAAAGTTACGAGTTTTTCTCCATTATCTCCAGTCGGCTCTGGAAAGGCCTCCTTCCGACAATGGAGAAAAAGTATCGCAGGCGGAACCTTTTTTTGACAGAGGTCCTTCTCCAACAGATATTACGTCCATTTTCCACATGATTGGAGAGAGGCATTCTAAGAGCCAAACGGAAATTATGTGGAAAATATCAAAAACTTATCTCTATAAATTACAGCTGATTTTCTATCTCCCAAAATTTAAAACAGCTCCACAGAGATATCGCTTCTGAAAAGAGGAAACACAGTCCGGACAGTAAGCAAATAAAAATTTTTTTCAATCGTCCCTTGACTCTGACACAGTGATATAGTCTATATTGAAGATGAGCTCAGGAACAACCACATATGTGAGAGGTGTAAATGATGTTAAGAATCGGAGATTTTTCAAAACTGTCAAGAGTCAGCATCCGTATGCTGCGCCATTATGACAAGATCGGACTATTGATACCGGAGTCGGTAGATGAAAGTACTGGATACAGATATTACAGCGAATCCCAGCTTCCGGAGGCAGATACTATACAGGCATTAAGGACTATGGGATTTGGACTGTCTGTTATAGGTGAAATCCTGAATAAATACGAAAATGAGGAAGAGATGGAACAATTCCTGATGATCAAGAGGGAAGAACTTCTTTGTCAGGCTCAGGAAACGGAACAAAAACTCAGACTTCTTGACAATACGATTCAGTGGCTGAGAAAGGATGGAAACTTTATGGATTATAATGTGACGTTAAAAACACTGCCGAAGAGGTATGTAGCCAGTGTGAGACAGGTGATTCCTGCCTACGACTGTGAAGGAATGCTGTGGGAGACACTAAATAAGGAGATTGCGGGGCAGAACGTGAAACCGGAAAATCCAGGCTATGGACTTGCTGTGTTCCATGACAAAGGGTTTAAGGAAAGTGATGTGGATGTGGAAATCCAGGTGTCTGTCGATGGAACCTATCAAGACACGGAGCATGTAAAATTCAAGTATGTGGACGAAATGCAGATAGCATCTGTGACATACAAAGGAAGCTATGACCAGATTACGAGAGTAAATAAGGCGGTAGCGGAATGGATCTGTGAAAACGGGTATGACTTTGACGGGCCGTCGGTCTGCATTTACCATGTGAGTCCGCATGATGCCAGGACACCGGAGGATCTGGTAACAGAAGTATGTTTTCCGGTCAAGAAAAAAGAAGTATAAACAGGCATGGAAAAGGGCACTCCCGGAAAGGGGTGCCCTTTATGTCTCTGGTTATTTGTGAATCTGTGTGCCAGTTTTTCCCATGATTCCGTCCTTTGCTTTTTCCAAAAGAGTGATCATGGCAGTACGTCCTGCCTTAGAACCTGCAAAGTCGATAGCGGCCTGTACTTTCGGAAGCATAGAACCGGGAGCAAAATGTCCTTCCCCGATGTAGCGCTCTGCCTCCTCAATGGTCAGATCGGACAGCCATTGTTCATTTTCTTTGCCGAAATTGATGGCTACTTTCTCCACGGCTGTCAGGATGATCAGCACATCCGCGTCCAGTTCTTTCGCCAGCAGAGCGCTGGCAAAGTCTTTGTCGATGACCGCGCTGGCGCCGGATAAATGGTCGCCTTTTAAAGTCACAGGAATTCCGCCGCCGCCGCAGGTTATCACGACACGTCCGGAGTCCACCAGATTGCGGATAGCCCCAAGCTCTACGATTTCTTTCGGTTTTGGGGAAGCTACGACCCGGCGGTAGCCCCGGCCTGCGTCCTCTTTCATGATATGGCCGTATTCTTTGGCCTGAAAATCCGCGTCTTCTTTGGAGAGGAAGCGGCCAATCGGTTTAGATGGGTTATCGAAGGCCGGATCTTTTTCATCTACCCGGACTTGTGTGATGATCGTTACTACCGGTGTCCGGAGGAACCCTCGCTTCCTCAATTCCTCCCGGATGGCATTCTGGAGATCATATCCGATATAGCCCTGACTCATGGCCACACAGACGGACAGAGGAGTGTTTGGCTGGTTCTCATCTTCCCGGCTTAATGCACTCATGGCGTTGTTGATCATGCCGACCTGGGGACCGTTTCCGTGGACAATGACAACCTCATGGCCGTCTTCAATCAGGTCACAGATAGCTTTGGATGTGGATTTAACGGCAGTCATCTGCTCCGGCAGTGAATCTCCCAGAGCGTTGCCGCCTAAAGCGATGACGATTCTTTTTCTAGTATACATGGGATACCTCCTGAAAATAGAAACCGCCACGAACAAACGTCATTGTCGGAATGTAAGTGGCGGTAAACTAGAAATTAGCAGTTCAGATTATTCAAAGATTCTTGGCTTTTTATTTTCTTCAAGCTTGTTGAGGATAGCCTGAGGATCTTCAAATTTGCTCAGGAAGATCATAGCTGCGATCACATATGGTTTGTAGCTTGCTTCTTTGTAGAGCGGATTGCGGTAACGGTCAAAGACGCTCTCATCCACTTCGCCTTCCTCACAGCTTAAACCGGTGATATCGGCAGGCAGGCAGTGCAGGTAAAGGGCTTTTCCGTCCTTAGTTGTTTTCATCAGTTCCTCTGTACATGCCCAGTCTTTATGCTTTGCGTTCTGGGCAAGAAGTTCTTTTTCCAGGCGGTCAATACCGTCAAAATCACCGTTTCCGTAAAGTTCGGTGCGTTCTTCCATAGCTGCGAAAGGAGCCCAGCTCTTTGGATAGACAATGTCGGCATCTTTAAATGCCTCTTCCATGCTGTTGGTCTTTGTGAAAGTTCCGCCGGATTTTTCTGCGTTCTTTCTTGCGACTTCCTCAACTTCCGGCATTACATCGTATCCTTCCGGATGCGCAAGCACTACATCCATGCCCATTCTGGTCATCAGGCCGATGACACCCTGAGGAACGGAGAGGGGCTTTCCGTAAGAAGGAGAGTAGGCCCAGGACATGGCTAATTTCTTTCCTTTTAAGTTTTCCACACCGCCGAATTCGTGGATGATATGGAGCATATCTGCCATGCACTGGGTCGGATGGTCAATATCGCACTGGAGATTCACGAGAGTAGGGCGCTGTTCCAGGATTCCGTCTTTATTTCCCTGTTCTACGGAATCAGCCACTTCGTGCATATAAGCATTTCCTTTTCCGATGTACATATCGTCCCGGATTCCGATCACGTCTGCCATGAAGGAGATCATGTTGGCTGTCTCCCGCACAGTTTCACCGTGAGCGATCTGGGATTTTCCTTCATCCAGATCCTGAACTTCAAGTCCGAGTAAGTTGCAGGCAGAGGCAAAGGAGAAACGTGTTCTGGTAGAATTGTCGCGGAACAGAGAGATCCCGAGACCGCTTTCAAATACCTTGGTGGAAATGTTGTTCTCACGCATGAAGCGGAGGGCATCGGCTACCAGCCATACAGCCTCCAGTTCGTCGTCAGTTTTTTCCCAGGTCAGGAAAAAGTCATTCTGGTACATTTCTTTAAAATTCAGCTGGTTTAAGCGGTCGATATAGTCCTGTAATGTATTCATTTTCATAGTAGATTCCTCCTAAAAAATCAAATCTGATCAATGACAGTAAAATGGTTTATTTCTTTTCACAGTAAATGGACGGAAGTGCTGCGTATACAGCGGCGCAGGTCACAAGCTCTGCCTTCCAGGTTTTTTCGTTCGGCGCGTGAGCCTGATCCTCGTGTCCCGGACCGAAACCGATACAAGGGATTCCGAACCGTCCCATGATGGAGACACCGTTGGTGGAGAAGGTCCATTTGTCGATGCGCGGTTCTCCGTATAATCCTTCGTAAGCTTCTGCCATCGCATTGGTCACGTCGTGGTCTTCCGGGATCACCCAGGTAGGGAAGTAGCACTCAGTAGGGTAGGTAAGTCCCTTCCATGACGGCCTTGCATACTCATACATTGAAACTTTGGCGCCGTACTTTTTCACATTCGGCAGAGCGCGGATCTCATCCAGACAGCTCTCCCATGTCTCGCCGGCTGTCATGCGGCGGTCCAGAGATACGGAACAGGAGTCTGCAACGGCACAACGGCTCGGAGAGGAGAAGAAGATCTCTGAGGTGGTCACGGTGCCGCGTCCTAAGAAGCGTGCTTCTTTCCACTGATCATTGAACTTCTCATCCAGCATTTTTACGAGACCTTTGATCTCGGTTCCGTCCTCAGCGTCATTTTCATTGAGGGCACGCACATCCTGAAGGATATCCGCCATTTTGTAGATCGCGTTGTCGCCGCGTTCCGGGGCAGAACCGTGACAGGAGACTCCGTCCACATCGATGCGGATCTCCATACGCCCTCTCTGGCCGCGGTAAATGCCGCCGTCAGTCGGCTCTGTGGAGACGACGAATTCCGGACGGACTTTGTCTTCATTGACGATGTACTGCCAGCAGAGGCCGTCGCAGTCTTCTTCCTGGACGGTTCCGGTTACAAGGACCGTATACTTGTCGCTGAGCATGCCTAAATCTTTCATGATCTTTGCGCCGTAAACAGCGGAGACGATGCCGCCCAGCTGATCGGAAGTACCTCGTCCGCCGATCTCTGTCTCGGACTCAAAGCCCTCATAGGGATCGAACTCCCAGTTATCAAGATTTCCCACACCTACAGTGTCTATGTGGGCGTCATATCCGATGAGTGTTTCACCGGTTCCCATATATCCGAGGACATTGCCCATCGGATCGATCTCCACCTTGTCAAATCCAAGTTTTTTCATTTCTTCGGCGATCCTGTTGACATGAGCTTCCTCATCGCAGCTTTCCCCTGGGAATTTTACGATATCCCTCAGGAATTTTGTCATATCTGCTTCGTAGTTTTGTGCGGCTTCTTTGATCTTATTAAAATCCATTCTAAATATCCTCCTAAATGCTTTGAGATTTCAGGTTCTTATTGATCTTTTCCTTCCCAGACGATCTGTTTGTAGCGGTCCGGGTCTGTGTCTCCTTCGGTTGAGAAGAGGAGAACTTTTGAGTCACGGTCTAGTTCTAAATGCTCACGGAGATCTTTATATTCCTCCATGGTCATGAGGCTTGCAAGGAGTCCGAAAGGAGCTGCGCCGGATTCCCCGGAGATAACCTGCGGGTCTCCCTTCAGCGGAGCGGAGAGCATCCGCATTCCTTTTCGGGCTACCCAGTCGGGACAGGCAGTGAAAGTATCCACATGGTTTTTTAAAATATCCCAGGAGAGGGTATTCGGTTCCCCGCAGGCAAGCCCGGCCATGATGGTCGGCATATCACCGTCCACGATCTGGATGCTTCCGTCTTTTTTTGCGGCACCTTTGTAGAGGCAGGCAGCTGATTCGGCTTCCACTACGATGACTTTCGGCGGGTTTTCCGGATAACGGTTGGCAAAGTAGCCCTGGACTGCTCCGGCCAGAGATCCGACGCCGGCCTGGATGAACACATGGGTAGGCCGTCCGCAGCCGTCTTCAGAAAGCTGTTCGTCGGCTTCCATTGCCATGGTTCCGTAGCCCTGCATGATCCATGAAGGGATCTCCTCGTATCCATCCCATGCTGTGTCCTGTACGACTACGCCGTGAGGTGTCTCTTTTGCGGCGGCGGCAGCCATGCGGACACATTCATCGTAGTTGACTTCCTCTATGGTAGCCTGGGCATTCTCGGCTAATATATTTCGAAGCCGGGTCTGTGTGGAGCCCTTCGGCATAAATACCACAGCCTTTTGTCCGAGTTTGTTTGCGGCCCATGCGACGCCCCTTCCGTGGTTTCCGTCTGTTGCGGTAAAGAAGGTTGCCTGACCGAATTCTTTTTTCAGCGCTTCGGAAGTGAGAACATTATAAGGAAGGGCTTCTACCTTTTTTCCTGTTTCTTTTGCTATGTAGCGGGCCATGGAAAAGGACCCTCCGAGGACTTTGAATGCATTCAGCCCAAAACGGTAGGACTCATCCTTAACATAAATACTGTTAAGCCCCAGATAACCCGCCATTTGGTCCAGCCTGGCCAGCGGTGTTTTGCTGTACTGGGGGAAGCTTTCATGGAACGTTCTGGCTTTCTTTATCTCATCCAGTGCCATGATGCTTAAATGCCGGTCATCGGTTTCAGGCATTTCATTGACTGCCCATTTGATTGTTTCCATATAGATCTCCTTTATTTGTTGACGTCGATGTAGCTGTATAAAGTAAACTTTGAGATGCCAAAGTACTTGGCGACTTTATCACCGGATTTTGTGATCAGAAAGGCTCCGGCATCATTTAAAAACTGAATGGCCTTTACTTTCTCTTCCTTGTTCATAAGGGCAGCGGGTTTTCCAACCAGAGTGACAGACTGTTCGATCAGACTGTCCAGCAGGTCGTGTACATTTCCCACGATAGCGGTAGGCTCATCCTTTTTCTGTTCCTCCACATGCATCAGAGACTGAAGGGAAGCGTCGATCATTAAAAGAGCGCTGATATCGTAATTGATGGCCACGATATAGTGTACTTTTCCGTCATCCCCTTTTACAAAGGTTGTTGTGGATTTTAATATTTTGCCGTCGGATGTCTTAATCTGATATGCGTAGTGGTCCTTGATGTCTTCCGGATGTTTGTGAAGTGTCTCTAAAACGACCGCGGAAGGGCCGTCTCCTAATTTCCGGTTTGTGACGTGTCCGTTTTCGATGTGTACGATGGTATGTTCCATATCCTTACTTGTAAGGTCATGAATAATGACTTCGCAGTCCCTGCCGAACTGCATGGCGATCGTATGCGCCATTTGCTTTAATAGTTCCAGCTCCGGATTCATATTGATCACTCCTTTTCTGAGTGTTTTGGTTGCCTGATAAGTTAATCATAGCACGTTTTTTTAGGATTGCAATAAAAAAATACAAAAATTTTTAGATGTCACAAAAATATTTTGTATACATGCTCCGGAACGGTTGTTTTTTAAATTTTAGGATGCTATATTTAGATTATCGAAAGAGTACCTGCACAAAGAATAGGAGGTCAATTTATGTTAATTGTCGGGAACGGAAGAATGATCACAAGAGATGTCAGCTGCCCATTTTTAGAGGACGGCGCTGTTGTGATGGACAAAAATAAGATCATAGAAGTCGGCCAAACAGAGGACATAAGAAAGGCATATAAAGAGGCGGAGTATATTGATGCGAAGAAAGGCGTCATTATGCCCGCCTTCATTAATACCCATGAGCACATATACAGCGCCATGGCCAGAGGACTTTCCATTGACGGATACGATCCGAAAGGCTTTTTAGACATCTTAGACGGCATGTGGTGGACTATAGACCGGAATCTATCGGAGGAACAGATCTTACAGAGCGCCAGGGCTACCTACATTGACAGCATTAAAAACGGTGTGACGACGGTATTCGACCACCATGCCAGCTTCGGCAGCATTACGGACAGTCTCTTTATTATAGAAGAAGCGGCAAAAGAACTGGGAGTGAGAAGCTGTCTGTGCTATGAAGTTTCCGACAGGGACGGAATGGACAAAGCAAAGGAAGCGGTTATGGAAAATGCAAGGTTCATTCAGCATACTCTGAAGGATGATACAGACATGATTGCCGGCATGATGGGAATGCATGCGTCTTTTACCATCTCCGATGAGACGATGGAACTGGCGGCGGCCAACAAGCCGGAGGAAGTGGGATACCATATCCATGTGGCAGAGGGCATCGAGGACCTTCATCACTGTTTGAAGCACTACGGAAAAAGGATCATCGACCGGCTGATGGACTGCGGAGTACTGGGAGAGAAGACTCTGCTCGGACACTGTATTTATGTAAATGAGCATGAGATGGATCTGATCAGGGATACGGACACGATGGTCGTCCACAATCCGGAATCCAACATGGGAAATGCCTGCGGCTGCCCTCCGACGATGAGGATGGTACAGAAGGGAATCCTTGCCGGACTTGGAACCGACGGCTATACCCATGATATGACAGAATCTTATAAGGTGGCAAATTTACTGCATAAACATTCTCTGTGCGATCCGAATACCGCATGGGCGGAAGTGCCGCAGATGCTTTTTGAAAACAATGCAAAGATCGCGGGCAGGTATTTTAAGTCCCCGCTTGGAGTTCTTAAAAAAGGTGCGGCCGCAGATGTCATCATCGCTGACTACGATCCGCTGACACCGATGAATGAAAGCAATGTAAACGGGCATATCCTGTTTGGTATGACCGGAAGAAATGTAGTGACTACCATCGGAAACGGAAAGGTTCTGATGAAAGACCGCAGGCTCCTGGTGGCCGATGAAGCCCAGGCCATGGCAAAATGCAGAGAAGAGGCAAAGAAACTGGCCGATACGATCAATAACCGATAGGAGGATGAATTTATGAGTGATATTATGACGTCAGTTCCCTTTCGAAAGCTCCTTGACTGGGTGCTGAGAGAAAAGGAAGAGAAGGGAACAATCTTTGGTGTCCGCAGGCCTTACGAGGCTGATCCGTCTGAGACCGTACAAATTTTCGGACGGAAACTGGAGACACAGATCGGACCGGCGGCGGGACCCCACACACAGCTTGCCCAGAACATCGCGGCAGCTTACGTGGCGGGCAGCAGATTTTTTGAACTTAAAACCGTACAGATCATGGACGGAGAAGAACTGTCTGCCTGTGTCAATAAACCGTGTATACTTGCAGAGGATGAGGGATATAACTGTGAATGGTCCACAGAGCTCTATGTGCCCCAGGCGATGGAAGAATACATAAAGGCGTGGTTTTTGCTGCATATTATTTCAAAAGAATACGGTCTCGGTGCTGCGGACGGATTCCAGTTTAACATCAGTGTGGGCTATGACCTGGCAGGCATCAAGTCTGAAAAGATCAACACCTTTATCGACACGATGACGGAGGCAAAAGACAGCAGTATTTTCAAAGAATGTATGAGGGAAGCCAAGCTTATGGCAAAACGGCTTCACAATGTCACTGAGGAAGATATTGAAGCTATTCCGTCCGATATATGCAATTCTGCGACGATTTCGACTCTTCACGGATGTCCTCCCCAGGAGATTGAAAGCATCGCCGACTACCTATTAAAAGAAAAAGGCCTGCATACCTTTATCAAATGCAACCCGACACTGCTCGGGTATGAATTTGCCAGAAAGACCATGGACGGCATGGGCTATGACTACATGGTGTTCGGGGACTTTCATTTTAAGGACGATTTACAGTATGAGGATGCGGTGCCGATGCTCACAAGGCTTATGAAGCTGGCGGATGAAAAGAACCTGGAATTTGGGGTGAAGATTACCAACACTTTCCCGGTGGATGTGAAAGAAAACCAGCTTCCGAGCGGGGAGATGTATATGTCAGGAAAGGCATTATTTCCACTGTCTATTTCCCTGGCAGCAAAGCTGTCTGAAGAGTTTAGAGGAAAATTAAGGATTTCTTATTCCGGAGGCGCGGATGCCTATAATATTGCAGAAATCGTGGGGGCAGGAATATGGCCGGTCACGGTGGCCACTACTCTGCTGAAGCCGGGCGGTTACCAGCGGCTTTCTCAGATGGCGGAGAAGCTTCAGGAACGCGGAGTCATGCTTCCGTTCAAAGGCGTTGACGTGAATGCGGTTTCAGAGCTTGCCGTGAAGGCCAGGACAGATAAGCACCATGTAAAAGCCGCAAAGCCGCTTCCTTCCAGGAAAATGAAACAGCCGGTTCCGCTCTTGGACTGTTATGTGGCGCCTTGTAAGGAGGGATGCCCGATTCATCAGGATATTACGGCATACATGCCGCTGACCGACGAAGGAAAATACAAAGAGGCGCTGGAAGTCATCATGGAGAGAAACCCTCTTCCGTTTATCACAGGAACCATCTGTGCCCATAACTGCATGAGCAAATGTACGAGAAATTTTTATGAGGAACCTGTACATATCAGAGACAATAAACTGAAGGCAGCCATGGGAGGTTATGAAGATGTCCTGAACTCTTTGAATCCGGCAGAAAAGAACGGCAAAAAAGCCGCTGTTATCGGAGGCGGACCGGCCGGCATGGCGTGTGCGTATTACCTTGCGAAGGCAGGAACGGAAGTAACCTTGTACGAGAAGACAGATTCTTTGGGCGGCGTGGTGCGCCATGTGATTCCGGAGTTCCGGATTCCGGCTGCATCTGTGGAGAAAGACGCTTCCTTCCTTCGAAAACTCGGCGTTGACATACAGCTGAACGTAGAGATTGAAAATGCACAGGCATTGAGGAAGCAGGGATATGACGCGGTAATTCTGGCTGTGGGGGCATCCAAACCGGGAGAACTCTCACTGGAAAAAGGCGGCGTGATCAATGCGCTGGAATTCCTGAAAGAGTTTAAAGAAAAAGACGGGGATGTGATGATCGGAAAGAACGTTGCAGTGATCGGCGGCGGAAATACTGCTATGGACACGGCACGGGCGGCGAAGCGGACAAAGGGCGTGGAGCACGTCTATCTGGTCTATAGAAGGACGAAACGGTATATGCCTGCCGATGAAGAAGAACTCTTGATGGCTGTGGAAGACGGTGTGGAATTTAAGGAACTTTTGTCACCGGTACTCCTGGAAGACGGAGAACTGGTCTGTAAGGTTATGGAACTTTCCGACCCGGATAAGACAGGACGGAGAAGTGTGAAGAGTATCGGTAAGCGCACAGGAATACCGGCGGATACGGTGATCGCCGCGGTGGGAGAACAGGTGCCTTCAGATTTTTATCAGGAAAACGGAATTCAGGTGGACAGCAGGGGAAGGGCAAAGACCGACCCGGAAACGCTGATGACCAGCCAGGAAGGCATTTACGTGATCGGAGACGGACTCTGCGGCCCGGCTACGGTAGTCGAAGGCATGAGAGATGCCATGCTTGCGGCTTCTGACATTCTCGGATCTTCAGTTTCCAGAGGAAACGACAATCCTGCGCAAAAGTCAGACTGCTGTGAGAAGAAAGGAATACTGAAGGATTCAAAGGAAGAAGAAAACCAGAGCAAAAGATGTCTCGGCTGCGATGTTGTATGTGAAAACTGCGTGGATGTCTGTCCGAACCGGGCCAATGTATCCATCCATGTGCCGGGATTCGAAAAAGACCAGGTCGTTCATATCGACTATATGTGCAATGAGTGCGGGAATTGCAGGAGCTTCTGCCCGTACGACAGTGCGCCTTATCTGGATAAATTTACTCTGTTTGCCAATGAAAAGGATATGGAAAACAGTAAAAATGACGGATTTTTTGTACTGGACCGTGAAGAAAAGAAATGTCTGGTAAGGTATCTGGGAGAAACAATGACAGTGAACTTGGAGGATGAGAGTTCTGCAGTGACAGAAGGTTTGAGAAGGCTGATGACCGTCATCTGTGAAGACTACGCATTTTATCTGCTTTAGTCTGCGGTCCGGAACGGGGAGTCCGGCAAAGCGGGCTGTTGAGCGGACAGCAGGGAGATAGTAGATATGTTTGATAGTTTTAAGAGTAAGACAGGAGTAAAAGAGCTGTTTTTGACCGATGGGAAGCCGCCGTACAAACAGGCGCTCCCTCTGGCTCTGCAGCATGTAGTGGCGATGATCGTGGGATGTGTCACACCGGCCATCATCGTAGCCGGGATCGCATTATCAAGAGGTGAGATCTCACCTGAGGATAAGATCGTCCTTGTACAGGGCGCGCTGATCGTCGCTGCGGTGGCGACGCTTTTGCAGCTTATTTCGTTAAAAAACAAAGTAGGGTCCGGCCTGCCTGTCATCATGGGTGTCAGTTTTGCATATCTGGCAACCATGCAGGCGGTAGTCCAGGAATTTGATCTGGCTACACTGTTCGGCGCACAGCTGACCGGCGGAATCGTTGCAGTCATCGTAGGTATTTTTATCAAAAGAATCCGTTCTTTATTTCCGCCGATCGTGACGGGAACGGTAGTATTTACTATCGGGCTTTCCCTATATCCGGTAGCGGTGGGATATATGGCAGGAGGCACCGGATCAAAGGATTACGGCAGTGTTAAGAACTGGGCGGTAGCCCTGATCACGCTGGCGGTAGTCGTGGGACTGAGCCATTTTACGAAAGGATTTTTGAAACTTTCCGCGATCCTGATCGGTATCTGTGTCGGATATGTGATCGCCGTCATTCTCGGAATGGTGGACTTCAGTCCGGTCCTCTCGGCGTCCTGGGTGCAGCTTCCGAGGCCCCTTCATTTCGGGATCAAGTTTGAGCCCTCTTCCATGATTACCATGTCGATCCTGTTTGTCGTGAACTCGGTGCAGGCCATCGGGGATCTGACGGCCACAACACAGGGAGGCCTGGGCAGAGAACCTTCGGACCGGGAACTCTCCGGAGGCATCATCGGAAACGGACTGGGCAGCCTGTTCGGTGCGCTGTTCGGCGGCCTTCCCACAGCTACCTTCAGCCAGAATGTAGGAATCGTGGGAACCACGAAGGTTGTGACGAAGAGAGTATTTTATCTGGCGTCAGGGATCATTCTGGCAGCAGGACTGCTTCCGAAGATCGCGTCTCTGCTGACCACGATCCCTCAGTGTGTATTGGGAGGGGCGACCATATCTGTATTTGCCTCTATTGCCATGACAGGAGTGAAACTGATAGCAAAAGCCGGGCTCAACAACCGGAATACGGCGATCGTCGGTCTTGGAGTGGCTGTCGGAATGGGCATTACACTGGCTCCGGATTCTCTTTCACTGTTTCCGTCATGGGTCATGATGGTTTTCGGAAAATCAGCGGTTGTACTGGCGACCCTGATCACAGTTGTACTGAACCTGATCATTCCGCAGGAGGAAGAAAAAGTGAGGGTCCGCAGGAGGATTCCTCTGAAATTTACGGTCAAAGAAAAGAATTTCAAGAACCTTAAGTCGCTGTAAGATGTGACGGGAATGGAGGGATAGGTATGTTCCGATGTATGGTCAATAAAAAAGAATATGTTGTGGAAAAGGACCAGAAACTGATCCGTTTTTTGAGAGACGAACTGAAGCTTAAATCTGTCAAAGACGGGTGCAGCCAGGGAGCCTGCGGCACCTGTACGGTGCTGGTGGACGGGAAGGCTGTGAAAGCCTGCATCCCGATGATGTCAAAGATGGACGGCAAAGAGATCCTCACGGTGGAAGGTATTCCCGAGGAGGAAAAAGAGGTTTTCGTCTATGCATTCGGGGAGGCGGGGGCCGTCCAGTGCGGTTTTTGTATTCCGGGAATGGTCATCTGCGCCAAGGGTCTCCTGGATGTAAATTTGAATCCGACGAGGAAGGAGATTGCTTTCGCACTCAGGAATAACATCTGCCGCTGCACCGGATATAAAAAGATCATGGATGCGGTGGAACTTGCGGCCAGACTTTTCCGGGAGAGAAAGAAGATTCCGAAGGAGAACGGACAGTGGAAGGTGGGAGAGAGAGTCCATCGGCTGGATGTGAGAGAAAAGGTACTGGGTACCGGGGAGTATACGGATGACATCGAGATGGAAGGCATGCTTTTTGCAAGCGCCGTCCGCTCGGAATATGCCAGGGCAAAGGTACTGTCTGTCGATGGCTCAAAGGCCCTTGCCGTTCCCGGTGTGAAGGCCGTGATCACGGCAAAGGATATCCCGGGGAATGTCCGGACCGGACATCTGAAACGGGACTGGTATGTACTGATTCCGGAAGGTACAACGACAAAATATCTGGGAGATTCCATTGCCCTCGTGGTGGCTGAGAGCGAGGAGGCGTTAGCTGAGGGGAAAAAACTGGTGAGGGTCGAATATGAAGAACTCACTCCGGTGAAGAACCCTTACGAAGCCATGAGAGACGATGCGCCCCTCGTGCACAGTGACGGCAACCTCCTGGCAAGAGAATACGTATGCCGGGGGAATGCAGAGGAAGCCATTAAAAATTCCAGACATGTGATCAGCAAAAAGTTTCATACTCCGTGGACAGAACATGCATTTCTGGAACCGGAGTGCGCAGTGGCTTTTCCATATAAAGAAGATGGAGTGAAAGTTTACTCCTCGGATCAGGGGGTGTATGATACCCAGAGAGAATGCTATGAAATGCTCGGCATTTCGCCGGAAAAGGTGTATGTGGAAAATAAGCTGGTGGGCGGCGGTTTTGGAGGAAAAGAAGATATGACGGTCCAGCACCATGCGGCATTGGCTGCCTACCTTTTAAAAAGACCCGTGAAGGTGAAACTAACCAGAGACGAGAGCATTCTGATCCATCCGAAGCGTCACCCTATGGATATGGAATTTACCATGGGATGTGACGATAATGGAATCATTCAGGGAGTGAAGGCAAGTATCATCTCTGACACCGGAGCCTATGCGTCCCTCGGGGGACCCGTGCTTCAGAGGGCCTGTACCCATGCGGCAGGTCCGTACAATTACCAGAATTTTGAGATCGAAGGCCGGGCGTACTATACAAACAATCCACCGGCAGGCGCGTTCCGGGGGTTTGGCGTGACCCAGAGCTGTTTCGGGCTGGAGATGGTTCTGACACTGATGGCGGAGAAAGTGGGAATTTCCCCGTGGGAGATCCGCTACCGCAACGCCATACGGCCGGGACAGGAACTTCCCAACGGACAGATTGTGGATGACTCCACAGGACTGGCAGAGACATTGGAGGCAGTAAAAGACGTTATCGACGAGTATCCGGACGCAGGCATCGCCTGTGCCATGAAGAACGCCGGAGTCGGCGTGGGCATCCCGGACACCGGACGATGTATTTTGAAGGTGATTAGTGGGAAACTTCATATAAGAAGCGGTGCATCCTGTATCGGACAGGGACTTGGGACTGTTTTGGTCCAGGTAGTCGGAGAAGAGACCGGACTGTCCGGAGATGATATCGTCTATGAGGCTTCCAACTCCATCTTGGCTCCCGATTCCGGGACGACTTCCGGTTCCAGGCAGACGCTGGTCACCGGTGAGGCGGTAAGGAGGGCATGCGCTCTCTACAACGAAGCGGTCAGGGGAAAGAACATCACGGATCTGGAGGGACAGGAATTCTATGGGGAATATCTGGCAGAGACCGATCCGATGGGAAGCGATAAGAAAAATCCGGTGTCCCACGTGGCTTACGGATATGCCACTCAGGTCTGTGTGCTGAATGAGGACGGAACGATCAAAAAGATGGTGGCGGCCCATGATGTGGGGAAAGCCATCAACCCTCTCTCGGTGGAAGGGCAGATCGAAGGCGGTGTGGTGATGTCCCTTGGATTTGCGCTGACCGAACAGTATCCGATCGATGAAAAGCTGAAGCCGACGGCAAAATACGGAACCCTGGGACTTTTCAGGGCAGATAAAGTGCCGGAGGTGGAGAGCCGGATCGTAGAGAAAGCAGGCCTTCCGGTTGCATGCGGAGCCATCGGAGTCGGAGAGATCACGTCCATCCCAACGGCACCGGCTGTGGCCTCTGCGTATTATAAAAAGAATGGTATATTTGAGCAGAAACTTCCGCTTAAGAACACACCATATGCAAGAAAAAAGAAATCATGATCATATAAAAAGGAGGCGGTTTTCGATGAAATACTTATTGAAAAACGGGACATTTGTGTCCGGAGACCAGATGAAGAAAGCCGACGTTCTGATTGAAAATGAGAAAATAGCAAAGACAGGACCGGATCTTAATGATCCGGAGGCCGTTGTTATCGATGTGACCGGGAAACTTTTGTTTCCCGGTTTCATTGACGCTCACACCCATTTTCAGCTGGAAGTCGCAGGGACAGTGACGGCAGATAATTTTGACACAGGGACCAGGGCGGCCATAAAGGGAGGCACTACGACGGTCATTGATTTTGCCACCCAGTATAAAGGCGAAACGCTGGAGAAGGCACTCGAAAACTGGCATATGCGGGCGGACGGCAGAAGTTCCTGTGATTATTCCTTCCACATGGCAATTTCCGACTGGAATGAGCAGACGGCTGAGTCTATGGAGCATATGATGGAAGAAGGGATCACATCGTTTAAACTTTATATGACGTACCAGGACATGATCCTAAATGACCATGATATTTTTATGGCGCTCAGGAAAATGAAAGAGATCGGCGGCATTACAGGCGTCCACTGTGAAAACGCAGGAATGATCGATGCGCTGACAGAAGAGGCGAAAAAGAGAGGGGATTTGGGAGCCGATGCCCATCCGAGGGTAAGGCCTGACGGGGCGGAAGCGGAGGCAGTCAACCGGCTGCTGGCAATCGCAAAAGAGGTGGATATTCCGGTGATCGTCGTCCATCTCACATGCAGGGAGGCGCTCGATGTCATCGAGAGGGCGAGAAACAGCGGACAGACGGTGTTTGCGGAGACCTGCCCCCAGTATCTGCTGCTGGATGAGTCTTTTTATGAGCGCAGAGAAGATGGAAGAAATTATGTCTGTTCCCCGCCTTTAAGGAAGAAGGAACACCAGGAAGTACTCTGGGAAGGACTGAGGACGGGAAAAATTCAGACAGTGTCCACGGATCACTGCAGTTTTACGGTGGAACAGAAGAATATGGGAAAGGATGATTTTACCAGAATTCCAAATGGGATGCCGGGGGTGGAAACCAGAGCCGTTTTACTTTATACTTATGGAGTGGGCTCAGGCAGGCTGACACCCCAGCAGATGTGCCGGGTGCTGTCAGAGAACCCTGCGAAGCTTTACGGACTTTATCCAGAGAAAGGCTGTATCATCGAAGGAAGCGATGCGGATATCGCTGTGCTTGATCCAGAGGGTGAAGATATCATCACTGCCCGGACACAGGAACAGAATGTGGATTATGCCCCGTTTGAGGGGATAAAAATAAAGGGAACCATCGATAAAGTTTTCCTGCGAGGCTGCCTTGTGACCGATGGAGGAAAAGTTGTGAAAGAAAAACAAGGAAAATTTATAAAGAGAGGACCTCATATGTTATGAAGCCAATCGTTGTAAGAGGCGGCGGGGACATTGCCACCGGGACCATTTATCAGCTGAGCAGGGCAGGATATCCGGTCCTTGTCTTAGAGACAGAACATCCGTCTGCTATCCGCAGGCAGGTGGCATTCTGTGAAGCCGTATATGAAAAAACTGCATCTGTGGAGGGCCTGACCGCTGTGCATGCAGATTCTCTGGAGGAAGCCATGGACATGGTTAATCCGTCAAGACCTGTGGTGCTTGTTGATTCGGAGGGGGATTCTATCAGAGAGATAAAACCCGATGTGGTGGTGGATGCTATTCTTGCAAAAAGAAACCTTGGGACCAGAAGGGATATGGCAAAGCTGACCATTGGATTGGGACCGGGATTTAGCGCAGGCAAAGATGTGGATTATGTGATCGAGACGATGCGGGGCCATAACCTCGGAAGGGTCATCGAAGAAGGTCCTGCCATGGCTGACACAGGCGTTCCCGGCAGGATTATGGGATACGGGAAAGAAAGAGTTATTCACGCTCCGGCAGAAGGAATCCTGTACGGGCGGACCGGGATTGCCGCACAGGTAAAAAAGGACGATGTCATTGCCGTGATCAGAGAAGACGGCGGCACAGAGGTGTCTGTATTCGCATCTCTTGACGGGATCGTCCGGGGAATCATCCGGGACGGCTACCCGGTGAAAAAAGGATTTAAGATCGCGGATATTGATCCCAGGATCGGAGAAAGAGATAACTGTTTTACGATTTCAGATAAGGCAAGGTGCATCGCCGGCAGTGTGCTTCAGCTTATATGTGCCGGTGAGAAAGGACAGCGAAGAAGGTGAGACGATGAAGAAAGTACGGGTTCAGGATGCTGTGGGCATGGTGCTCTGTCATGATATGACAGAAATCGTGCCGGGCAAGTTTAAAGGACGGGCGTTTAAGAAGGGGCATGTAGTGAAGGAAGAGGATATCGAAAAGCTGCTGGATATCGGCAAGCGTTATCTCTATGTCTGGGACCTGGAAAAAGGATATGTCCACGAGGATGATGCGGCGCAGCGGATGGTAAAAGCCGCCGCCGGAGCAAATATCTCTTACGGAGAACCGAAAGAAGGGAAAATTGAGCTCAGGGCATCCTGCCGGGGTGTCTTAAGAATCAATATCGATCTTCTGTACGAGTTAAACGGCTTAAAAGATGTGTGCTTTTCCACCATCCACTCCGGAAAGACAGTGGAAGAGGGAAAGGTTCTGGCAGGCACAAGAGTGATTCCTCTCGTGACAGAGGAAGACATGCTTTTACAGTTTGAGAAACTCTGTGAAGAGAAAGGCCCGCTGATCGAAGTCCTGCCGTTTCGTCATACAAAAATCGGAATCGTGACCACCGGTTCAGAGATCGCTGACGGGCGTATTGAGGATAAGTTTGGTCCGGTGCTTAAAAGAAAAGCAGAAGAACTGGACGGAGAGATCATCGGTCAGGTGTTTCCGGGAGATGAGAAAGAAGAAATCACAAATGCAATCCTTGATTTTATCGGACAGGGTGCGGATATGGTCCAGGTTTCCGGCGGCATGAGTGTGGACCCGGACGACGTGACGCCCTCTGCTATCAGAGACTGCGGCGGCGAGGCGGTCACTTACGGAAGCCCTGTGCTTCCGGGAGCTATGTTTATGCTTTCCTATGTAAAAGGAATTCCGGTTGTTGGACTGCCGGGCTGTGTCATGTACTCGAAGCGCACGGTGTTTGATCTGGCGGTGCCGAGACTTTTGGCCGGGGAAAAGCTTACAAGAGAAGATTTTATAAAAATGGCGCATGGAGGATTTTGCATGCAGTGTGATCCGTGCACTTATCCGGACTGCGGATTTGGAAGGTAGGAGAGATGAACGATTTTTCACATTTTGACACGAACGGCAACGCCGTCATGGTGGACGTGTCAGACAAAGAAAATACAAAAAGAGAAGCGGCTGCACAGGGCAGAATCTTTGTCGGAAAAGAGGTCTATCAAAAGATCAAGACGAAGCAGGTAGAAAAAGGCGATGTACTTTCGGTGGCCAGGATCGCAGGCATTATGGGGGCAAAACAGACCAGCAGTCTGATTCCTATGTGTCATGTACTGCTGATCCATAAATGCAGCGTGAACTTTGAGATGCGGGAAGAAGATTATTCGATCAGGGCCGTCTGTACGGTGAAGACAACGGGAAAGACCGGAGTGGAGATGGAAGCGCTCACAGGGGTGCAGATCGCACTTCTGACCATATATGACATGTGTAAGGCAGTCAGCAAGTCCATGTCTATGGGAGACATTCACCTTCTTGAGAAGTCCGGAGGAAAAAGCGGACCGTTCCGCTATGTTTCGGATAATATGCCAGAAACGGAGGACAGCAGTGGGAAAGATTGAGGCAATCTGTATCAGTGAAAAAAAGGGGACTGTAAAACGTCCGGTAGAAGAAGCACTTCTCGTTGAGGAGTTTGGAATCCGGGGGGATGCCCACGCCGGAAAATGGCACCGGCAGGTCAGTATTCTCGGATATGAGAAAATAAAAGAGTTCAACGAGCAGGGAGGAAAGGTGGAGGACGGAGACTTTGGGGAAAACCTTATCGTATCCGGAATCGATGTGGACGGTCTTGCTGTGGGCGATCGTCTCCTGGCAGGTGAGGTGATTCTGGAAGTGACCCAGAGGGGAAAGGAGTGCCACAGCCACTGCGAGATTTACAAAAGGGTCGGAAAATGCATTATGCCCACAGAGGGCATCTTTCTGAGAGTGGTCCGCGGAGGGACCCTCCGGGCAAATGATGAGATCATAAGAGCATGAGGAGAAGAAATATGGCATACAGAATCGCAGTCATCACGCTGAGTGATAAAGGAGCAGCAGGTGAGCGCCGGGATGAAAGCGGTCCGCTGATTCGAAGGATCACAGAGGAGCAGGGCTATGAAGTGGTTTCGGCTGAAATCCTTCCGGATGGGATAGAACCGCTGAAAGGAAGACTCATAGAGATTTGTGACCAGTACACGGCGGATCTGATCCTGACCACGGGAGGCACCGGATTTTCAGAGCGGGACCTGACGCCGGAAGCCACACTTGAGGCGGCGGAGCGTCTTGCTCCGGGGATCAGCGAAGCCATGCGCCTGGAATCGTTAAAGATTACAAAGAGGGCAATGTTAAGCCGGGGAGTTTCTGTCATAAGGAAGCGCACGCTGATCATAAATCTTCCGGGCAGCCCAAAAGCAGTCAAAGAAAATCTGGAATGTATCCTTCCCACACTTTCCCACGGACTGGGTATCCTGTGCGGAAAAGAATCGGAATGCGGACATCCGGGGAAATAGATATTTGACTGTATACCCTAACATTTGTTATGATAAAAGGACGGGATTATCAATAGTTCCTAAAAATCATGAAAGGATTCGTTATGGGAAAAGTTGCAGTAATTACAGATAGCAACAGCGGAATCACACAGAATCAGGCAGGGGAGTATGGGATCTACGTGCTGCCTATGCCGTTCTATATTGATGAGAAGCTGTATTTTGAGGATATTACCCTGACTCAGGAAGAATTTTATAAGAGACTTGGGGAGGGCGTGGATATCAAGACATCTCAGCCTGCTCCGGGAGATGTGATGGATTTGTGGAACAAGGTGCTGAAAGAATATGATGAGATCGTCCATATCCCTATGTCCAGCGGCCTGAGCAGTTCCTGTGAGACGGCTCACATGCTGGCAGAGGACTTTGACGGCAAAGTCCAGGTAGTGAATAACCAGAGGATTTCTGTCACCCAGAAGCAGTCCGTGCTGGAAGCCAAAAAGATGGCAGAGCAGGGCATGGGTGCGGCCGAGATAAAGAGCATACTGGAAGAACATAAGATGGAGTCATCTATTTTTATAACCGTAGATACATTAAAATATTTAAAGCAGGGGGGAAGGATTACCCCCGCAGCTGCAGCCATCGGCTCTGTTTTGAATATCAAGCCGGTGCTTCAGATTAAGGGAGAAAAGCTGGATGCATTTACGAAGGCAAGAGGGATGAAGCTTGCCAAGAAAAAAATGCTGGAGGCTGTAGATAAGGAACTGAACGAAATGTTTGGCCCGTCTGTGGAAAAAGAAGATGTCAATATTCAGGCCGCCTATACGGGAAGCAGGGAAGAAGCCGCTCTCTGGGCAGAAGAGATCAAAGGACGTTTTCCGGGACATCACTTTGAGATGGACCCGCTCTCTCTGAGCATCGCCTGTCACATAGGCTACGGAGCATTGGCAATCGCATGGACAAAAACTCTTGTATAAATATGAAACAGGAGGTATGAAATGAAAGATACAGTCAAAGATTTAAAGGAAAGAAGAAGCATAAAAAAGTATCAGGACAGACAAATCGAGGAGGAGGACCTTCAGGAGATTCTGAGGGCTGGGATGAACGCACCCACCGGCATGGGAATGCAGTCACCGGTCATGGCGGTCATACAGGACAAAGAAACGATTTCAAAATTGTCGAAGATGAATGCGAAATTCCTGGGAAATGAATCAATCGATCCTTTTTACGGAGCTCCGACGGTGATCGTTGTTTTGGCAGACAAAAACCGGCCCACATATGTGGAAGACGGCAGTCTCGTGATGGGAAATCTGATGAACGCTGCACACGCGCTGGGAATCGGTTCCTGCTGGATTCACCGGGCGAAGCAGGAGTTTGAGAGCGAAGAAGGCAGGGAACTCCTGAGACAATGGGGAATTGAAGGAGATTATGCCGGCATCGGCCACTGCATTCTGGGATACCAGGACGGAGAGACACCGAAGGCAAAACCCCGGAAGGAACATTACATTTACAGAGTTTGAACATAAAACAAAAAAGACGCTTTTTGACGGCCCGTTTTATAGTAGGCATCAGAAAGCGTCTTTTTTGTTCTATTATTTTCCTATCCCGTTTAAGAGGGCGGTAAAATCATCTTCCGGCATAGGCTTATAGAAATAGTAACCCTGAATCGTGTCGCAGCCGATATTTTTTAGAAAATCTACCTGCTCTTTATGTTCGATTCCCTCTGCTACGGTCCTTATTTGTAATTCCTTTACCATCGAAATAATTCCCCGGATGACGGTTAAATCTTTTTTGGAATCCGGGCTGCTGACAAAAAACAGGGAGTCCAGTTTCAATACATCGATCGGGATGTCCTTCAGCATGCTGAGAGAAGAGTAGCCTTTTCCGAAGTCATCCATGGCACAGAGAAATCCGTGTTCGTGAAGCTTCGCGATGATCTCCAGGAAATATTCTGTGTTCTCGAAACACGCTGATTCCGTGAACTCGATCTCCAGCAGACCGTCAGGGATCTGATATTCTTCTTTAATGGAAGAATAAATTCGTACAAAATCCGGATTATAAAACTGGATCTTAGAAACATTCACAGAGACCGGGATGACGGGGAGGCCGGATTTCAGCCGGTTTTGCATCAGAATACATACTTCCCGGAACACATACTGGTCCAGTGTGCTGATCAGAAAATTCTTTTTAAGCACCGGAATAAAGGAGGCAGGAGAAATCACCCGTCCGCTCTTATCCTGCCAGCGCACCAGGGCTTCAGCTGAATCAAAAGAGTCAGCTGAAAGGTTTACTTTCGGCTGATAGTAAACGATAAACTCCTTGTTTTTTAACGCATCGCTGAACCGGCTCTGAATGTTGATCTCCGCCACCATCTGTTCCCGGATGCTGTCGGTGTAAAAGGCGTAATGGCGTTCTTCCTGGCCTTTTACCGTCTTCTGGGCAAAATTGGCACGGTCCAGGATGGAATCGATCTCTATGGCAGAAGGCACATCTTTGACACAGCATATACCGCCGTAGATGGTAAGGCTGTAATGTTCTTTGGAGTCCATGGCGAAAGCACGGATACGGCTGTCCACGGCTTTTTGGCGTGCGATGAGCTCTTCCCGGTATTCATACTTCCTTAAAACGACGAATTTATCTCCGGAGATGCGGGCGAATGTCTCACCTTCTGTCATATCTTCCGACAGGAATACGGCATACTGTTTTAATAGAAGGTCGCCGAAATCATAACCAAAAATATCATTGCAGTATTTGAAATTCTGAAAATCCAGATGGAAAAATGCATAATCACACAGAGGGTTGGAAGCCAGGAGATGCTTGGAATCCAGCCGGAACTTTTCAAGATTTGAGGCTTTCGTAAGCGTATCCTGATAGGCGATAGATTCCAGGTTTGTGTTCCTGCGCTCCAGATGAAGCAGTCTTCTGAAATAGATGAGAAGGATGCAGACCCATGTAAAAATCGCCACGGCAGAGAGGGCGATACTCAGCCGCGTAAAATTTTTAATTTGTCCATTTGAATAGTTATCCGCAATAAATACAGTGTCGTTGGCGGTTGCAAAAAAATTTTCACTCAGAGCGAGCAGTCTTTTCGAATCGGCTCCGTCCCGGACCATGTCTATTTCTTTTTTTATCTCGTCCCATTCTTTGGAGAGCTTTTTCAGACTTTTCTTATATGTAGGATCTTCGAGAGGTGTCAGGCCGTATTTTCCTTCACCGGTGGAAAGCTCCGTTAAGATGTCGTCCACATAATCGATCAGGTAATCTTTAGACTGCCGGTTGGACTCCAGTTTGACGATCCTCTGTCCGCATCCGCGCACGATTCCGAGATAGTTGATCAGTTTGCCGTAGCCCTGCATATTTACAATAGAGCGCACAGAAAAAAGACTTGCAAAAATCATCAGCAAGAAAAAGACTGGTATTAACACTCTATTCCAACGTTTCATGAAGTCTCCCCTCTTCATTAGCCAATGCTTTGTCTGTGATATTTCCCAGGACATCCCTTTTTATCTTCTTATCATTATACCGGAAAAGTCCTTCTGTTGTCTATGATTATTAAAAGAAACAGGAAGATCGGTATACTACGATATATGGCTGATATACTCCCGAATCACACCGCAGGAATTCTCAAATTTTTCTTTCTCCTTATCAGTCAGGGATATCTCTATAACCTGTTCAATTCCGTCTTTTCCGATAATACATGGAACTCCCGCATGAATGCCGTATTGTCCATATTCTCCTTCAAGGAGAGGAGAGACCGGAAGGACTTTTTTTGAATCATGGAAGATAGAGCGGACAATCTCTGACAGAGCGATGCCGATACCGAATTCTGTGCTGCCTTTTCCCTCGATCACCTCATGTCCCGCATTGGCAGTCTCCTCTTCGATCTGTACAAGATCCAGTTTTCCATACCGTACCGTATCATCTTTCATCCACTGAAGCAGCGGTTTGCCGGAAATATGGACCGCAGAAAAAGGTATCATCTGTGAATCACCGTGTTCGCCCATGACAAAGGCCTGGATAGAACTGCGGTCCAGGTGCATCTTCTGGGAAAGAATTCTTCTTAACCTGCACGAATCCAGAGAAGTTCCGGTGCTGAAACAGCGGTTTTTCGGAAGGTCCAGCTGTTTTCTCAGATAATCCGCCACGATGTCGGCCGGATTGGAAATGCTGATCAGGATTCCCGGTATATGCAGGCCCTGCATATGAGAGGCGACCTCTTTCATGATGCGGATAGAGTCATCCAGCATATCCAGACGGGTCTGGCCCGGGAGCCTTGAAACACCGGCGGCCATAACGATGACATCCGCATCCTCCACATCCCCATAGTCTCCTGTCCGGACGGTGATCTGATGCGGGAGCAAAGAAACCGCATCGTCAAGGTCCAGCGCCTGGCTGTAAGCCTTTTCTCTGTCAATATCTATGTAAACCAGGTCATCCACTTCACCCCGGTACATGAGGCTGAGCCCGCACATAGTTCCCACGTGCCCCGCTCCGATGATAACGATCTTTCTAAGTTTCAATCCCATAGTCTGTCTCCTTTACAGTATTGCTTTCATGTGATAAAATCGTAGCACTTTCAATTTTAAAAGTCAACGCAGGGGACAGGGGAGATGATCATATGAAACATTGGCAGAACAGGATGCACACGGCCAGGAGAAAATGGGCGGCGGCATTCCCTGTTATTTTTGTGTCCTTATTTATGTTTTTTTCGATATTTCTTCTGTTTGGAATCGGCCAGGTAATCATGGTATCCTTTCTGACCCTTTTATTTCGGACAAAGAGCCAGAAAGATTTTTCCTTACAGGACCTGCTGCACTGCTACGGGATCATGCTCATCGTGTGCGGGGCATCGTACGCGGCATCCCTAAATCTGATCCTATGCTTTTTCCTGAATCTGCTGGTACCGTTCTTTCTAGTATTTCTTCTGACAGATAAATTTAATCCCAAAGCGTATTTTTTGTACGGAATGGAATTTGTGTTTCTTCAGCTGCGCCCGATCCCGGCACAGGCAATGCCTGCGCGCTTATGTGCTTTTTTTTATGCCTTTGCCGTTCTCACAGCCTTTTTGTATCTGCATTCCAGAATCATCAAGAAGAAAAGGCATTATGGAACTGTGAGAAAAGGAATGAATAATCTGGCGGTGCAGCTTGCCAGGCTTTCAGATGGGGAGAAGGATTCGAGAGATAAAGAGGAGCTGATCCGGATGATGTATCATATGAATCAGGTGATTTACTCCAGCCGCAATTATACATATCTGTCCAACGGATACGGCACGGTGAATTATTATTTTATGCTTATTTTCCAGCGTTTCCAGTACCTTCTGGATGAAATAATCGGAGAGGATGACATCAGAGATTCAGAAAACCGGGAATATTTCAGAAAGCTTTCCGGTATATTTTTCAGCGTGGAGCAGAAGATGAACCAGTCAGATAACGGTGAGCTCATAGAAAAAATCAAAAGCTTCAGCAGGACGGAAAATCTGACATCCAGAAGGGCCGGAGAGGGAATGAACGGGATCTTGGAACTGTTGTGTTTTGCGCTCTCAAAAATCACCGAGATAAAAATGAATCGGAAGGAGAAAGAGTGGAAGATTCCGGACGTTTCTCATAGAGTAAAAAGCATGAGGTCCCATCTCAGGCTGGATCAGTTTCATATGAGATTTGCGCTTAGACTCTCTATCGTCCTTTGCATCTCTTTTACAGTCTGCAGACTGACGAATCTGGAACATGGCTACTGGTATCCGATGAGTTCTTTTCTCATGCTGATGCCGTATTCGGAGGAAAGCATGATGAAGATCAACAACCGTATTCTCGGGACCATCGCGGGGCTGGGTGTGACCTTTGTGCTGACCGAACTATTTAAAAGCCTCGGCGGACATATCGCTGTCATTGCCGTCATGACCTGCCTTATGTATTATGTACCGGTCACCTCATGGACGATGCCTATGTACAGCACCTGCTACGGAATGGCGCTTACTACACTGAGCATGCCCAGGGGAGAAGCCATGGAACTCAGGATTCTGTATGTGGGGGCTGCGGCTGTGACCGTACTTCTTGCAAATAAATTTCTCCTTCCGATCACCGCTGAGTCTGAATTTTTAAAAAGTGTAAACAGCCTGCTGGATATCGATGAAAAAATAATGGGAGAAGTACGAAAGGGAAAAGACAGTGACCTGAACATGATGAGGGAGCTGCTTGTGCAGTTTCAGATGGCTTCAAAGGAGATTGAGGATTACACAGAAAAGCATTTAAATCCGGAAGAGAAGAAATTTTTCCGCCAGCTCCTGCCGGTCAATGCCCAGCTGGTTTCGGAGATGGAACAGATCGGTTCCTATATGCGCAGAAGACAGATGACTCCGAAGAATAACATGATGTTGGAAGAACTGCTTGGAAACATTGAACGGGCACTGAAAAGAATTAGAAAAAGTTACACAAAAAATGAACTGACAGGTTCCATGATCCTGGAAGAGGACAGGGTATATGGATGTCTGGACGAAGAACTGTATTTTAATACTCTTGCCATGAACTGCCTGGGGACCGTCAGGGAACTGAACGAGATTTTCCGGTGTAAATAAAGGCTGCGGAATGCTGTACCGCAGCCTTGTTTCTTTTTGGTTGATTTTATCAACTAAAATCAACTTCTAATCCATTGTAGTATTTCTGTATACGGTTATAATGAATTTGAGGTGATGAATATGAAGGAGTTAAATCTGTCAAATATTTTGGTGAAAAAGAGAAAAGAAAAGGGAATAACCCAGGATCAGCTGGCAGCCTATATCGGTGTCTCTAAAGCTTCGGTATCTAAGTGGGAGACCGGTGTTTCCCAAACAAAAAGATATTAAGAAACAGCCCATGTTTACCTGCTTGCAAACAAAAGAATATTGCTACTAGACTAAGAGATACTACATAAGTGTGTTGGTATCTCTTTTTTGTTGCCGTGAAACAGCAGACTATTTCATTTCTGCTTGATTACCTTAAAACTTATTAGTCTATGGTTTGTCAAGGGCTTGTTGCGTGAGAAATGCTGAATATCACCCTTTACAAAACATAGGCTGATAAGTAACTTTTCAAAAGCAGAAAAGAAATGGCAATGCTTATAACAATATGATATAATGCAGATGAAGACAAAAAAGGAATTTGTCGAGCTGGTTAGTTCGAGATAATTTTGAGTTTGTTAAGATGTGGTGCACTTGATGGAATCACAGGTACGACATCATATTATGGAGGATGAAATAGATGATAGGTTTGATTGTTGCGAGGTCAAAGAATAATGTTATAGGCAAGAATGGTAATATACCATGGAAAATAAAGGGAGAACAAAAGCAATTTAGAGAGTTAACAACGGGTAATGTGGTTATTATGGGGCGAAAGTCTTATGAAGAAATCGGTCATCCGTTGCCTAATAGAATGAATATTGTTGTTTCCACCACAACAGAGTATCAAGGAGATAATTTAGTTTCAGTTAAATCATTAGAAGATGCATTATTATTGGCTAAAGGACGAGATGTATACATATCTGGTGGATATGGACTATTTAAGGAAGCTTTGCAAATAGTAGATAAAATGTATATCACAGAAGTAGATTTAAATATTGAAGATGGAGATACATTCTTTCCAGAATTTGATATCAATGATTTTGAAGTTTTGATAGGGGAAACACTTGGTGAGGAAGTGAAATATACGAGAACATTTTATGTAAGGAAAAAATGAATTGAGTAAATTTTGGATTTAGGGTGTTTTCATAAATATATTGCTTTTTATGCATATATAAATTGTTGTAAGACAAATTCCAGTTGAACCAAATCGCTGCGCGATGGCCTGCCAAGGCTGTGGCGCAGCGATTTGGTTCAATTGGTAAAAATCGGTGTGCAGTCCAGAGGAATGGGCAGATACATTCTAAATGTAGTCTGCTTTTTCCTCTGTCCTGACGCCGATTGTTTACGAAATAATTTGTATGGGGCGATAAAATCAGAATTTGAGAGAGTATTGAATATGAATAAGGAATGGTCTGAACTTAATAAAACAATGCAGGCACAAATAAAAAAGAAAGATACTTATAAGAGGGGTATTGATACTTTACTTACTTTACGAAGTCAGTTAATACAAACCTTAGTATCTTTCAAAGAAGAATTATGCAGAGAAGATTTTAACTCAATCCCCTTCATAAACGCTGATGGTTATCATAGTAAGACGATTGCTTATTCTATTTGGCATATTTTCCGCATTGAAGATATAGTTGTGCATACAGTGATAAATGAAGATGAACAAGTATTTTTTGCAGGCAATTATCAAGAGCGTATCAATTCACCTATCATTACAACAGGAAATGAACTCATGAAACAGCAGATTGCAGACTTTTCAAAACAGCTTAATCTGGAAGAATTATATTTATATATTTTCGAAGTATGGGAAAGCACTGAGAAAATGCTTGAACGGTTATCTTATGATGAATTGAAAAGAAAAATACCGAAAGAAAGAAAAGGATACTTAGAATCGTTGAATGTAGTAAACGACAATGAAAAAGCAATTTGGCTGATTGATTATTGGTGTAATAAAGATATTTGTGGACTAATTCAAATGCCGTTTTCAAGACATTGGATTATGCACACAGAAGCCTGTTTGCGTATAAAGAACAAGATACATTCATAGGCAAAAATTTCAGTTTGTAGAACTAAGGAAATTGGAATTTAAGGAGGAATAAAGTATGGTTAGTGATTTTATAAGAGCAGCATTTCCATGGATTTTAATGGGTTTATTTGTAGCAATCAGTTGTTCCCTTATGAGTAAAAAAGAGAAATAAATTCCTGTTTGTATTTATAAAAGAGAAAAAATGAGAAAAGTAGTTTTATTTATTGCCATGAGCCTTGACGGATATATTGCGGACGGTAATGGTGGAGTAGCTTGGCTAAATGGTCATGGAAATGACAATGAAAACATCGACACTTATACAGAATTTACCAAAGATATAGATACTGTCTTAATGGGGTGGAATACTTCTCATCAGGTTGTTACTGAACTTTCTCCGCAAGAATGGGTATATAATAAATTTACAACTTATGTATTAACACATAAAGAGTGCAATTCTTCCCAACAAATTCATTTTACAAGTGAAAATCCTGTTTTATTATTGGAACGGCTAAAACAAGAAGCAGGAAAGGATATTTGGATTTGTGGCGGAGCAAATCTTGTTCAGCAGTTGGTAAGCAAAAATATGATTGATAAATATTACATTTCTGTTATTCCTACTCTGTTAGGAAATGGGGTTCGTCTTTTGGGCAACATAGACAGGGAAATAAAGTTAAGGCTTTGTAAAACACAGACTTATAACGGAATAACCGATTTGATTTATATGCGTAGATAACTAGAGAGAAACAGAAAAGCTGTTAAACCGACGGAGCGATCCGACCACGTTGGCGGGAAAATCCTTAAGATTTTTCCGCCATGCTTGCAAGGGGGCGGTTCGCTTCGGCGGTTCGGCGAGCTTGCGAGCCGTTCAAAGCCCCCGTTATCTAACAAGGGGGGCACAAAAAACAAGAAACACTATACACTAACAAGCGGAAAACGCTGTATTTATAAGGCAAAACCCCATTTTTACAGTAGTGATATAAATTGTACCTATATCACTATGAAAATTGAATAGTAAATATGAGAAAGACAGTTGATTTCAAAAAATAAGAAATTGATTGTCGTTTTCTTTTGCAGAAATTTAAGTGCAGGCAATTATGGTAGTTGTCGTAATTGCTGTCAGCTCAGTGTTTATCACTGATGGTGTGAAAGATTTACGGTTGGAGATGTTCAATAAGATTATTGGTGCTTAATTATTTTTATTGTAGTGCTGATATGAGAATGTTATAATTGGGGTATAAAACATACAAATAAATTTGCTGAAAAATGAGGTATCAAAATATGGAAAATGAATTACTGGAAAACTTAGGAAGACTTCACACAACTGAACTTGGCGTTATTAGAATTAAAAAGAACTTATCTTTGAATGTAGAAAATGTAATTGAATGGTGCAAAGAAAAAATTAGCCTTTCTAATGCGGAAATCACAAGAAAAGGAAAAAACTGGTATATAACGATTGATAATTGTATTATAACGGTAAATGCGTACAGTTATACCGTTATCACTTCTCACAAGGTAAAATGATAAATTTTTCTATAAAGGAATTAAACGCATTTGCAGTTATTGGGCAGGAAGTAGAACTGACTAATTATCAAAAAAAGAATATTCAGATTAGTACACAGTTTTGGAGAAAGTTTAACAGTAGTTTGAAAAAAGCGTATCTTTCACAATCAGGAAATTGGGTAAAATATGCTTTTATGGAAAGAAGAAATGGAAAACTTTATTATTTCTGTTCTATTCCCCAAAGAACCATTACCCCAGAGGGCTTTCTGTATAAAGAAATACCGTCTTATAAATATTTGGTTGTGGAGCATATTGGTGCTATGGATAAAATATATGAAACTTATGGCAAGATTTATGAAGAAATTATTCCTAGTACATCGTATATTCCTATAAAAGATATTATCCTACACTTTGAAAAATACGATTATCGTTTTCATTGGAATAGTGATAATTCAGTTATTGAAATTTGGATACCTATTCAAGATTAGAAGCAATTTTATATCCATACACACAAAGCAGTTAGTCTTAGGATTGACTGCTTTTTCTATACAGATTTTTAATGACAGGCAATTATCAATTATGGTAGTTGCCTTTTTTGATTGGAGGAATTGAAGAATGAATGATAAAAACTTTATTGAAGAACTAAGACAAAAGCGTGAGGAATACGGAGTAACACAAACAAGGCTTGCTGTTGCCTGTGGTATCAGCCGTGAATATTACAACCGCATTGAAAAAGGAAAACAGCCATTGAATGACGAATTAAGAGAAATCATAGAAAAACAGATTGAGCGTTTCAATCCGCAAGAACCACTATTCTTATTGATTGATTACTTTCGTGTCCGCTTTCCTACTACGGACGCATTGGCGATTATCCGTGATGTATTACAACTGAAATCTAATTACATGCTTTATGAAGATTATGGAAAATACGGATATGAAAGCAAATATGTACTTGGCGACATCAATATCATGTGTTCCATGCAGGAGCATTTAGGTGTTTTATTGGAACTGAAAGGCAAAGGCTGTCGGCAAATGGAATGTTATCTACTGGCACAGGAACGCTCATGGTATGACTTCATGCTGGATTGTATGACGGCTGGTGGTGTGATGAAACGGCTTGATTTGGCTATCAATGATAAAGCAGGAATATTGGATATTCCAAAGTTAAAGGAAAAATACAAGGCTGGCGAATGTATCTCCTACTTCCGTATGCAGAAAGATTACAGCGGTACAGAAAAATGCGGTAGCGATTTACCAAAGAATACAGGAGAAACCTTATATCTCGGTTCAACAAGTAGCGAATTATATATGTGTGCTTATCAGAAAAATTATGAGCAGTATGTCAAGAATGGCACAGAAATTGAAGATACGGAGATTAAGAACCGTTTTGAAATACGCATGAAGAACGAACGAGCCTATTATGCGGTTGTAGATTTACTGACCTATCGGGACGCTGAACGCACCGCTTTTTCTATCATCAATCATTATGTCCGCTTTGTTGACAGAGAGGACGACAAGCCAAAAAGTCAATGGATAACAAATGATGATTGGGCATGGTTTGTAGGGGAAAACAGAGAGCCGATACGCTTAACCACAAAGCCAGAGCCTTACACTTTACAAAAAGCGTTGCATTGGCTACAAAGACAAGTCGCACCAACCATAAAAATGGTACAGGCATTAGACAGAGAAAATCGTACAACGATACTGAAAGATATGATTGAGCAGGCAGAACTAAAAGACAAGCATAAACATTTATTACAATTAGAGAAATCAACCATAGAAGAACGTATAGATACCGCTGTTCCACAAGAGAATGACGGTATTTTTTAATGTAATTGAAAAATTTCAGATTTAGTCAGCAAAGAGCTGTTTTCATTCCCTATGTGAAGTGAAAGAAGAAAAATAAATTTTTTATTAAATCTGCAACAAAATGGCTACTTGCGTACAGATATGGTGCGAGAAAAGGAAATCTAAACTTTTTTTGAAAATAGGTCATTAAATCGGGGCTTGCTGTCCCTATATGAAGTGAAAGAAGAAAAAAGTTTTGAAAAAATGACGGAAATTCGTGATTAGTGGACAGTCTTCTGTGAAAAGAGGAAAAACATCATCATTTTGTATTCAAACAGGCATTAGCAGTTGAGTGTTGATGTGAAAAGATGAAAATACTTTGTTCTCAACTTAACAATTTAAGGTTTCCGTTCCCTATATGGTGCAAAGAAAATATTTCATTCTATTGTTGGCAGTAACGGTATGGTTTGGGTAGTTAGGGTGTGAAAAGGAAAATATTCTTTTTTCATCATCAACTTAGCAAAATGACATTTTCTATCCCTATATGGTGCATGAAAAGAAGTTAAAATTTTTCCATTTAAACTTAGCAAATGGACGTTTGCTGTACAGATAGTAGTGAAAAAGGAGAAAATCAACCGTTGATTGCCAAAATGAACCGTTCCATTTGTACTAATAATGGAAAAAGTTTTGGATTTTGGTTACGTTTCTCCTCTTTTCCAACGCGATATATAGGAAAGACGATTTTTTTCTTTCAATCGTTCTTTGACAACTGAATAAAGTAATTCAATACGTTTGACAGACAGCTAGCCGTTGAAACAAATACGCCACGACCTTTCCCCTGCAAGAGCGAGCGAAAACCTATTTGTGTTCTTGTAAAAGATTTGTCCTCTTTTATCGCCATGACCTGTACTGTCAGATAATGATACTCCCGTACAGCCACAGCTTGAGCATTAAGAGCGTCGCACGCAATGGGTACGGCTACATAAGAACTATGCAGAGGTGGAACTCCTGTGGGCTATGACAAAAGCCGTTGAATTGCTTAGAAAGATTTTACAGAAAGGGGGTATGTGTTATTGATAATGCTGTAAAAACAATTCAAAAGAAAAATGGCAAGTGTGGCATTGGCAACAGAGGAAAGACAAAGATTGTAGTAAAAGAGCATTTTTCCGAAAAGGGCAAAACAATGGAAGAACTTCTAACTGATGTCATGCTGGAAAAAGCAAAGCAGACAATCGCATAAAATCGGTGCAGTTGTAAGAAATAGATTGAATGACAAAAAGTACCCGTGTTATACTTTACTTGCAAGCAGGTATTGTAAACACGGGTTAGTTATAAAGGAGGATAACTGACAATGAAACAACAGATTTACAATACTGCACTTTATCTTAGGTTAAGCCGAGATGATGAATTACAGGGCGAAAGTTCCAGCATTACCACACAGAGAAGTATGTTGCGTTTATATGCAAAAGAACATCATTTGAATGTCATTGATGAATATATTGATGACGGCTGGTCGGGAACAAATTTTGACAGACCGAGTTTTCAAAGAATGATTGAGGATATAGAGGCAGGAAAAATCAACTGTGTTGTAACGAAAGACCTTTCCCGTCTTGGCAGAAATTATATTATGACAGGACAATATACAGAATTGTATTTCCCTAGTCATAATGTCCGCTACATAGCGATTGATGACGGTGTAGACAGCGAAAAAGGCGAAAGTGAGATTGCACCATTTAAGAACATCATCAATGAATGGGTGGCAAGAGATACAAGCCGTAAAGTCAAATCAGCATTTAAGACAAAGTTTGCGGAGGGGGCTCATTACGGTGCTTATGCTCCGTTAGGATATAAGAAACACCCTGACATCAAAGGAAAACTGTTGGTTGATGATGAAACAAAATGGATTATTGAAAAAATCTTTTCCCTAGCCTATCAAGGTTACGGAAGTGCAAAAATCACAAAGCAGTTAAGAGCAGAAAAAGTTCCGACAGCGTCATGGCTAAATTTTACAAGATACGGTACTTTTGCACATATCTTTGAGGGAAAACCCGAAAGTAAGCGTTATGAGTGGACGATTGCTCATGTCAAGGCGATATTGAAAAGTGAGGTTTATATCGGAAACAGTGTTCACAATATGCAGTCTACGGTATCGTTCAAGAGCAAAAAGAAAGTGCGTAAGCCCGAAAGTGAATGGTTTCGAGTAGAAAACACTCACGAGCCGATTATTGACAAGGAAGTGTTCTATCGTGTGCAGGAGCAGATAAAATCAAGACGCAGACAGACAAAGGAAAAGGCAACGCCGATTTTTGCAGGGCTTGTCAAGTGTGCGGATTGTGGTTGGTCTATGAGATTTGGAACGAATAAGACAAATAAAACGCCTTACAGTTATTATGCTTGCAGTTACTACGGGCAGTTTGGCAAAGGTAATTGTTCTATGCACTACATTCGTTATGATGTGCTGTATCAAGCCGTATTGGAACGCTTGCAGTATTGGGCTAAGGCAGTACAGCAGGACGAAGAAAAGGTATTGAACAAGATACAGAAAGCTGGCAATGCAGAGAGAATACGGGAAAAGAAGAAAAAGGCAAGTACATTGAAGAAAGCCGAGAACAGACAAAATGAGATTGACCGTTTATTTGCGAAAATGTATGAAGATAGAGCCTGTGAGAAGATAACAGAGCGAAATTTTGTGATGTTGTCCAGCAAGTACCAAAAAGAACAGATAGAACTGGAACAGCAGATAACAAGCCTAAGAGAAGAACTAAGTAAAATGGAACAGGATATGATAGGTGCTGAAAAGTGGATTGAGTTAATCAAGGAATATTCCGTACCAAAGGAACTGACAGCACCATTATTAAATGCCATGATAGAAAAAATCCTCATACATGAAGCAACAACGAATGAGGATAACGAAAGAATACAGGAAATTGAGATATATTACCGATTTATTGGAAAAGTTGAGTAATCAACAAGAGTAATATTTTTAACTAAGGGAAACCGGGCAGAGCTACCCGGATATTACATTTCTGCCCCAGCTGGCGGCCTATTTCAATATGAGTGTCGATGAACTCATAGGATATAAGCCGCAGATGACAAAGGAAGACATAAGGAAGCTTTATTTAAGGCTGGCAAAGGATTTCAGTCAAAAGCCGGCAAAAGAAGTATTTGAAGAATGCGACGGGATCTTGAAGAAGTATTATTCCTGTTTCCCTCTTATTATGCAGATGATCATTCTGTACATGAACCATTTTGTCCTGCTGAAGAAGCCGGAAGAACAGAAAGACGTAATGAAAACAGCGGCGGATCTCTGCCGGAGAGTGAAGGAAGAAAGCGGTGATGTCCTTCTCTCCTCTCAGGCAAACTCTCTGGAAGCCAGAATGGAACTGCTGGAGGGACATCCTGAAAAGGCGCTGGAACTACTGGACGAGGAAGTCAGGGCAAATTATTTTGATGAGGGTATCTTGTCGGAAGCGTACCGCATGCTGGGAAATGAGGTAAAGGCCAAAGAGACAGTCCAGATCAGTCTGTATCAGAATCTGGTGGGCGTGATGTCATTTATGATACAGGAGCTGACTCTGTATGAAAAAGATGAAGAAAAGTTTGAAATGCTTGTCCAAAGAGGCTGTCAGATCGCAGAGGTATTTGAAATGGATCTTCTGCATGTAAATGCAATGGCACAGTTATATTTTGCGGCAGCAGTAGGGTATATGGGACAGAAAAAGGAAGAAAAAGCACTTGCCATGCTTGAGAACTATGAGAGAGTCTGCCTGAATAATCTGCTGCCGTACACACTGCATGGGGATGATTTCTTTGATCTTGTCGATCCATGGCTGAATGAAATGTGCCTGGGAGTCCAGGCGCCGCGGGAAGAAAAACTGATCAAACAGTCAGTGACAGACGGGTTCAAACACCCGGCATTCGAGCCGCTCACAGGAAATCCCAGGTTTGAAGAGATAATAAAACGCATACAGAAAGAATGGAGGTTATGACGATGAATGAGTTAATGGAATATATGCCTTTTTTGATCCCCGTGATCATATTGGAACTGGTGCTGATGGTGACCGCCCTGGTACATGTGCTGAGACATCCGGATTACCGGTTTGGAAACCGCATATTTTGGATATTAATTGTCATGTTTATACAATTTTTAGGGCCGGTTGTGTATTTTGTATTTGGAAGAGGGGATGAATCATGAACGTATTGGAGATTCAACATCTTTCAAAACAGTTTGGGAGCCATCAAGTATTAAGAGACTTAAATTTTCAGGTTCCGGAGCACTCTGTATATGGATTTTTAGGCCAGAACGGAGCCGGAAAGACGACGACGATGAAGATCATCCTTGGACTTTTAAAGGCTGACAAAGGGGAAGTGAAGGTGCTGGGAGAACCGGTGCGCTACGGCTGTACAAAGACAAACCGCAGAGTGGGATATCTGCCGGATGTGCCTGAATTTTACGGCTATATGAATGCAGAGCAGTATCTGCGTCTGTGCGGGGAGATCACAGGTCTCACTTCAAAAGAGATAAGTTTAAGAAGCGAAGAGCTTCTCAGGCTGGTAGGGCTTTCGGAGGAAAAGAAAAAAATCCGCGGATATTCCAGAGGCATGAAACAGCGTCTGGGCATTGCGCAGGCACTGCTCAACGAGCCCAGGCTTCTGATCTGCGATGAGCCGACTTCTGCCCTGGACCCTCTGGGACGAAAGGAGATCCTTGATATCCTTTCAAAAGTCAGGGAAAAAACAACAGTGTTATTTTCAACCCATGTGCTGTCCGATGTGGAGAGAATCTGTGACCGGGCGGCAGTGCTCAAAGACGGCAGACTGGTCCTTTCGGGAAGCCTTGAAGAACTGAAGGCACAGCGCAGGAAAGACAGCCTCTGTCTGGAGACGGGCACGCCGGAAGGACAAAATCTGCTGGAATCTGAATTTCAGAAGAAGGGATATGTTTTTGAGGTTGAGAAAAAGAATGGAGTTTTAATTTTTCACACATCAGATATGGCCCGTTTGGAGACAGAGCTTATGATCTGCATGACAGAGCACAATATATGTCCAATGAAGATGGAAGTGCAGAAGCCGACCCTGGAAAACTTATTTATGGAGGTGATATCATGAGGGCGTACTGGGCGTTTACAAAAAAAGAGCTGCTGGAAAGTATCTGCACTTATAAACTGCTGATCCTCGGATGTATATTTCTGATGTTTGGCTTTTTGAACCCTGTCATAGCAAAGATTACCCCGGAGCTCGTGAAAAGTTTTATGCCCGGAGGCATCAGCATCGATCTTCCGTCTCCCTCAGCTGCGGATTCCTGGATGCAGTTTTTTAAAAATGTGCCTCAGATGGGGCTTGCTGTTTTAGCCATTCTCTTTTCCGGAATGATGGCAGGCGAGATTCAAAAAGGAACTTTAGTCTTGATGGTCACCAAGGGGCTTTCCCGGACTGCGGTGCTCTGCTCAAAGTTTACAGTGGCAGTCCTTTTGTGGACGGCGTCCTATGCGGTGTGTACGGGAGTAACCTATGGCTATACGGTTTATTTCTGGAAAATGGAAGGCATAGACCATCTGGTGGCTGCGCTTCTGGGGGTATGGCTGTTCGGGGTACTGCTGCTGGCCTCTGACCTTTTGGGAAGTGTGATTTCAAAGAGCAGTTATTCGAGTCTTTTATTTACCGGAATAATGGTCGCTGTGATGTTTCTGCTGAATATCGTACCGAAAATCCAGGAATTCAATCCGATACGTCTTGTATCCGAGCCGTACGGATTGATTACGGGGACCCTCAGACTTTCGGATTTTTCCGGGAACTTTCTGGCGGCGGGAGTGCTGCTGCTGATCCTCTTAGTTTTATCGGGCGCTGCCTTTGGAAAAAAACAGCTTTAAGAATTTGGTATCATATTGTAGAATGAAGGTTAGAAAATAAAACTTAGGAGAAACTAAGGATGAAGAGGATAGGAAAAGAGGAGCCGCTGTCTGAAGCCTTTGGTATCCGGGGCGGCATCCTTTCCATAGTGGGAGCAGGGGGAAAGACGACGTCGGTGTTCAAGATCGCAAGAGAGCAGGAAGCGATGGGAAAAAAGGTGCTGGTGACGACGACCACTCACATGGAATTGCCGGGAAAGGAGACTGTGCTTTCCGGAGATGCGGATGATATCATACAGAAACTGAAGCCGGGCCGGACCGTTACAGCAGGACTCCGTGACGGAGAAAAAATGAAGGGGCTGCCAAAAGAAGTCTTTCAGGCAGCCTCCTCTTTTGCTGACGTGACTATAGTGGAGGCGGACGGATCAAAAAAAATGCCGGTAAAGGCCAGAAATGAAACAGAACCGGTCATACCGGAGGGAACGGACCAGATCCTGATCGTGGCAGGGATGAGTGCTCTCGGCCGCCCCATAAAGGATGTGTGCCACCGGCCGGAGCGTGCGTGTAAAATTCTCGAAAAATCTAGTGAAGATTTTCTTAATTATGAGAATATTATGAAGCTGATCCGTATGGAATATGTTATAATGCTCAGAAAACAATACCCGGATGCGGAACTTCTTATCCTGCTGAACCAATGTGACACAAAAGAGCGGATGGATCAGGCTGCCCGTATAGGTATTTGTTTTGACAGCCAATATTCGGTCATTTTACGTTAGAGGAGTTCACATGTTTTTAAAGCAGGTATTGATCCAGGCAATGGATCTCGGAAAAATGATGCTGATAAGCGGAGCCGGTGTTTCCAGAGTGGAAGATACCATCGAGCGCATCTGTCTTGCATACGGGGCGAGGGAAGTTGAGGCGTTTACGATCACATCCAGTATAGTGGTCACTGTGACTACGGAAGACGGAGATGTGTTTACCCAGACGAAAAGAATTAAATATTACAAGACGGATTTTCATAAATTAGACCGGTTAAATGATCTTTCCAGATATGTGTGCAGGGAGAAGCCGGATATTGCTTATCTGGAGGAAAAGCTTTCAGACATTCGTCAGGAGCACATTTACACCCTGCCGGTGCAGTGCCTGATCGCATCACTGATTGCCGGGACGTTTGCAGTCTTTTTCGGAGGCGGATTTGTGGAAGGGATCATAGGGGCAGTCTGCGGAGCGGCGGTCTGGCGGCTGATGGCTTTTCTTCAGAAGCTGGATTCCAATATTATGTTTTCTGATTTTGCTGCAGCTTTCATGGTGGCCACTATAGCGTATATACTGGCGCATCTGGGGGCTACCAGAGATTACGGCACGATCATCATAGGAAATATAATGCTTCTTGTGCCCGGGGTGGCTTTTGTCAATTCTATCCGGGATATTATAGGGGGAGATGTGATGGCCGGTATGATACGGCTTTGTGAAGTGGTGGTGACAGCGGTATTTCTTGCGGCAGGTTCCTTCACTGCGCTTGTTCTGTGGGGAGGTGTCTTATGATTGCACAGGCGGTCCAAATACTTTCTTCATTTATTGGAGCTCTCGGATTTTCTATTTTATTTAATATGAGAGGAAAAAAGTTATTTTTTGCAGGACTGGGAGGCTTCGTCTCATGGACGGTTTACTTGGTCTTAGCTTCCATGACTACGAGTACATTTCTGCCGAATTTGGCCGCATCCATGGCGGCAACCATTTATGCCGAGGTACTTGCCAGGCTTTCCAAGAGTCCGGCTACTATATTCTTGATCGGGGCAATCATTCCCCTCGTGCCGGGAGGCCAGCTTTACTATACGATGAATTATGCGGTTGCAAAAAACTGGGGGCTGTTTGCCATGTATGGGCAGAGGACTCTGATCATCGCCATGGCAGTGTCCGGCGGGATTATGATGGTATCATCCGTATACCGATTGTACAATGGCCTTGTATTGGGCCGGGTCAAAAAGGAGAAACAGACAAACAAAAACGGAAACAATCCTGAATGAGAAGGATTGTTTCCGTTTTTCGTTATGCCAGGTATCTGAAAAGCTGAATGAACAGGGAACTGAATTTAAACAGGAGTTTCTTTGAACCTTCCGGTTCTTTTTGGGTCACTCCCTGTTTCGGGATATACTGTTCTTTTTTGTTTATTTCTAGGGACTGTTCTTTTAACTTGACCATGTGTGTTCTGAGTTCTCTGTTTAATTCGGGGCTGTCCAGCACGAGCATTGTCTCAGTGTCCAGATAGGTGCTTCTCATGTCAAAATTATAGGAGCCGATCACTGACAGCCGGTCGTCGATGGCGATGGATTTTCCATGGCAGGAGTGGTCTCCGAAAAACTCGAAGACCCTGGGGCCTGTTTTCAGGATTTTCGGCCGGTTTCTTGTATAGTCGGAGGAGGCAATGAAGTTATCGCCAACGGCCGTGGAGTTGATCAGCATTTCTACGTTGGGGACTTTCCCGGTCAGTTCCTCCATTCCCTGATACATATCCTTAGAGAAAACCGCATATGGTGTCTGGATCGTGACGTCTTTTTTGGCAGTCAGCATGAGCTGCTGCATCGTATACCACACATAAGGCTCCTTATTGCCGATGTGGATCGGGTTTGTCACAAAAGAAGCCTTTTTTACCGGAACGGTCTGTTTCATCCAGTCCGTCTTCAAAGGAAGTTTCTTTTTGATGGACTGATAGCGGCGGGAGAGATATTTGATCTCACTCTTTGTCTTTTCTTTCCGGGGATTTCCTTCTAAAACTGTTTTACAGTCTGAGGAATCCCATACTTTTTTGAAATAAGAAAGGACCTGGGGAATCGCTCCGTTCTTTTGCTCCGGTTTTTTGGAATAAAGAAGGACTTCCCGGTCATAGCCGATGCTTCCCCGGCTGTCGTCTCCAATAAAATAGTCAAACATGTTCCGGCCGCCCATGAGGAGGAGGGAACCGTCCGCAATCACATACTTGTCATGGAGCCGGCCGTTGATTGTCCACGGCTTTAAAAAATTTGGCTCATTGTAAAAACGGATTTCTATGTTTGGATGGCTTCCGGCGGCCTGAAATATTGTTTTTCCGTTCATGTGCAGCATTCCGTAGAGTCCGTCTACTAAAATCTGTACTTTGACTCCGCGGTCGGCGGCATCGATGAGAGCCGCAAATATATCGTCAGTGCTCTTTCCTTCCCGTATATCAAAGGTAGAGATGATGATGCTCTTTTTTGCATCCCGGAACATGGCAAGTCTTGTGTCCAGAGCGCCTTTGTTTGTCTCGACGATGCCGGCCCGCTCCCTGCCGGGGCCCGAACCGTAAAACGCCGGTACATCGACTGTTTTTTTATAGGAATCGCTGACTGTCTTTTGGAATGCAAAGGGCAGGCATGCCCCAGCCGCCTCATAAAGAAGGATCATCAGTATGAATAGCAGAATCCGTCTGCCTGTTTTTCTTTTTGTCTTCGCCATAGGTTCACCTTTTTCTTTCGCATATTCTTCATCTATTGTAACGCACCGGATATGGTTTTACAATATTTCAAAAAGTTGAGCTTTACAGCCGAAGTCTGATCTTGATTTTTGGAACATACAGGGGTTGTTTTTTTGAGTCAATGTCATATAATCAAACTAACTCATGAACCGGAACAGTCAATGGAAGGAGGCTGTTTTGAACGAAAAGTTTTTGAAACTGCCCGAAGAAAAACAAAGAAAGATCATTTATTCGGCGGTCCGGGTATTTGCGGAGAAGGAATATAGGTATGCCTCCACGGACAGGATGGCAGAACTGGCCGGAATATCAAAAGGACTGCTGTTTTTCTATTTCAAGAATAAAAAAACATTATACCTTTATGTGTATGATCACCTGATCGGCCTGATCGTGCGGCAGATGGAGGAGATGAATTTTAAAGAAGAACATGACTTTTTTAAACTGTTTGAACTGTCAATACGTGTAAAATCCGCACTGATGAAGGATAACCCGTATATCCACGGATTCCTTCTGAAGGCCAGATATGAAGAAAATGAGGCGGTGAAGCAGGAGCTTTCAGAGAGAAACAAGACCTTTTTAGAGGAGATGTTCCCGCGGTGGTTTCCAGAGGTGGACTTTTCAAAATTTAAAGAAAATGTGGATCCGCAGGACGTATTTATGCTGCTTTACTATCTGGGAGACGGATATTTAAGGGAGGCGGTGGGCAGAAATGATTTTGAACTGGACCGGATCTGTGAAGATTATGAGCGCTGGATGGACTGGATAAAGGGAAGCGTCTACCGAAAGGAGTATCTATGAATACGATTGAAATGAAACACCTGACAAAGGATTATGGAAACCAGAGGGGGATTTTTGACGTCTCATTTTCTGTAAAAAAGGGAGAAGTGATGGGATTCCTCGGCCCCAACGGTGCTGGAAAGACTACGGCGATCCGTCACCTTCTTGGATTTTCCACTCCGGATCACGGAACCTGTATGATCAATGGAATGGACTGTTTTCATAAAGCAAAGGATATTCACAGATCTCTTGGCTATCTGCCGGGAGAGATCGCATTTATGGATGATATGACGGGAAAGCAGTTTCTTAAATTCGCCGCAGACCTGAAAGGCATGAAGAATCAGGGCAGGATGCAGGAACTCATGGATATGTTTTCTCTGGACCCGCGAGGCCGGATCAAAAAAATGTCCAAGGGAATGAAACAAAAGATCGGCATCGTATGTGCATTCATGGATTCTCCGGATCTCTACATATTGGATGAACCAACGAGCGGGCTGGACCCTCTGATGCAGAACCAGTTTGTGGAACTGATCCTGGAGGAAAAAAAGAGGGGAGCGACGATCCTTATGTCCTCCCATATGTTTGAGGAAGTGGAGAGGACCTGTGACCGCACGGCGATCATCAGAGAAGGAAAGATTGTTGCCGTGGAAGACATGGGGACACTCGGAAAGAGCAAGCAGAAAATCTTTACGGTTACTTTGGGTTCAAAGGCGGAAGCAGAGGCAGTTTCCAGGGAGACAGACGGGGTAAGGCAGATCAAGGGAAACCGGGTCACGGTCGGCATCAGGGGAGAACTCTCAGAGTTTATCCGATGTTTAGGGAAATACCGGGTCTTAAATCTGACAGAACAGAAGCAGAGCCTGGAAGACTTGTTCCTGCATTTTTACGGAGGTGATTCTCATGAATAATATATTTGTCATGCCGCTCCTGAAACGGGAAATAAAATCCAACTGCAAAGTGTTCCTGATTATCGCAGCCGTGGCCTCCATGTATATCAGCGTCATGGTTTCCATGTTTGAACCCGGTCTGGGGGAGATGCTGGCAGAGTTTGAGAAGGCGATGCCGGGGCTCATGTCCGCCGCAGGGATGACAAATCCTGGGACGACCCTCCAGAGTTTTTTAAAAACCTATTTATACGGTTTTTTTATGTTCGTGCTGCCTATGATATATGAACTGTTTACGGCCAATAAGCTGGTGGCCGGATATGTGGACAGGGGTTCTATGGCATCCATTCTCTCCTCGCCACATTCCAGAAGAAAAGTCATCCGCACACAGGGATTTTTCCTGACAGCCAGCGTATGCCTGATGATCTTCTATATCACGGCGCTGGGCATTGTCTGCTCTGAGATGATGTTTCCGGGAGACTTGGAAATCGCGGAATTCCTCAGATTAAATGCGGGACTGCTCTGCCTCCATGTATGCATCAGCGGATTTTTCTTCTTTATGTCCTGTATCTGCAATGACACCCGCAGGTCCACAGGCATCGGGGTCGGTGTCTTTCTTGGTTTTTATCTGATACAGATGCTTTCAAATATGGGGGATAAGCTGGAAAATCTGAAATATGCCACGGTCTTTACTTTATTTGACGGGGATGCCCTTCTAAAGGGAGAGAGCAGGGCAGTTGCCATGTCGGGGATTCTGCTTTTGATCGGAATTCTGCTCTTTGAACTGGGGAAATACCGGTTTCAAAAAAGAGATCTTCCCCTTTGATAAAAGAGATTTCCTTAACACTTAAGGATTCCAGTGATATAATAGGGGACAGAAAACAAATTTTAGAAAAGAGGAACTGACATGTTAGGAAAACTGGGAAGAAACGATGCCTGCTGGTGCGGAAGCAATAAGAAATATAAAGCCTGCCACATGGCTTCGGACGAAAAAATAGAGACATTCGCGCGGCAGGGACATATTGTGCCGCCGAGATTTATTCTCAAAAACGGGGAACAGATCGAAGGAATCCGGGAGAGCGGAAAGATCAATACCGCAGTCCTCGACTATGTGGCAGAACATATCAGGGAAGGGATGACCACGGAGGAGATTGACCGTCTGGTCCATGAAAAGACGGAGGAACTTGGAGGCATCCCTGCTCCTTTGGGATATGAAGGCTTTCCGAAAAGCGTATGTACGTCCATCAATGAGCAGGTTTGCCATGGCATCCCCTCTGAGGATATTGTGCTGAAAGACGGAGATATTATCAATGTGGATGTGTCAACGATCTATAATGGATATTTCTCGGATTCATCGAGGATGTTCTGCATCGGAAATGTAAGTGATGAAAAGAAGAAGCTTGTGGATGTGACGAAGGAGTGTGTGGAACTAGGACTTGCGCAGGTGAAGCCGTGGGGCTTCATGGGAGATATGGGCCAGGCGGTCCACGATCACGCAGTAAAGAATGGATATTCGGTCGTGCGGGAAATCGGAGGACACGGTGTCGGGCTGGAGTTTCACGAGGAGCCGTTTGTCAGCTACGTCACGAAAAAGGGCACGGAGATGCTTTTGGTCCCGGGCATGGTATTTACCATTGAGCCTATGGTTAATATGGGAACCGATGAAGTCTACACTGACGGAGGAGATAACTGGAGCGTCTACACGGCAGACGGCCTTCCGTCCGCCCAGTGGGAGATTCAGGTACTCGTGACAGAGACGGGATATGAAGTGCTGGCTTATTAGGAGGTGTCTGTTTGTCTGCATATGAATGGTTGTTTAAGATGCTGAAGGAACGGGGGAAGGTGTTTTGTGCTACGATCCTCTCCGGGTCTGCGGCAGGAGAGAAATGCATTTACACTCAGGATGAAATGCATGGAAAGCCTTTGTGGAAGGAAATTCTTCCTGAACTCAGGAGGGTGGAGCAGACAGAGGTTGTTTCGATCGGGAAACGTGAGATTTTTGTAGAGCTCTTTCAGGAAGCCCCCAGGCTCGTTATTTTAGGAGCAGGGCATGTGTCACAGCCGGTCTGCCAGATCGGAAAGATCCTTGGATTCGACATAACGGTAGTGGATGACAGAGAAGAGTTTGTTACGAGAGACCGGTTTCCGTGGGCGGACCGTCTGCTCTGCTGTGATTTTGACTGCCTGCCGGAGGAAATATTCGGATATGAAAATACATTTTATGTGGCGGTAACCAGGGGACACCAGGGAGACCGGGCCTGTGCGAGAAGAGTCTTATCCCATCCCCATGCGTATTTCGGCATGATCGGCAGCCGCACGAAAGTAAAGATTACAAAAGATGCCCTGCTGGAAGAAGGGTTTTCTGCCGAGAAGGTAGAGTCTATGCACTCGCCGATCGGTCTGCCCCTTGGAGGACAGCTTCCGGAGGAGATCGCCGTGAGCATCATGGCAGAGATCGTGAAAGAAAAGAACCGCCGCTATACCGGCTTTGCGGATATGGATGTGGCAAATGCGGTCCTTGGGGGAGAACATGGAGTCATGCTGACGATACTTTCAAAGAGCGGATCTTCCCCGAGAGGAACAGGCAGCAAGATGTTCCTTGGAGAAGGAGGGACATCTTATGGAAGCATCGGGGGAGGCAGTATAGAGTTTACCGCATGCAGGGAGGTCGGGCACGTATCTGGCGTGCAGGTAAAGGAATACGACCTCTCAGCAAAAGATGCCTCTGACCTTGGAATGATCTGCGGCGGGCATGTCCGGATCCTGTTTGAAAGGATATAGAGATGAAGATTCACATGATCCTGCTGGCTGCGGGGTTCGGCAGCCGTTTTGGGTCCAACAAGCTTTTATATGAGATGGGCGGTAAACCTATGTACAGGCACACACTGGATGTGATGCTTTCGCTGGCCCGGGAAATGAAAGATGCGGACGTGACAGTGGTGACCCGCTATGAAGAAATTTACCGGGATGCAAAAGAAACCGGTGCGCTCTGCCTGATGAACCGGCACAGCGAACAGGGGATATCATCCTCGGTTCAGATCGGGCTGGAAGCTAATCTTCACCCCGGAAAGGATGCATACTATCTTTTCTTTACGGCCGATCAGCCGGAATTGAAGAAGGAGACGGTCAGGAGATTTTTGTCTGCTTTTTTGCGGACGGGAAAAGGAATCGGCTGTCTTTCGGAAAATGGAGTTCCGAAAAACCCGTGTGTGTTTCACAGCTGTTACACGAAGGAACTTCTCTCCATACAGGGAGACCGGGGAGGCAAGCAGGTCGTTAAGAGCCATCCGGAAGATGTGTTTTTATTTGAGGCCGGGTGGCAGGAACTGAGGGATATTGATACATTGGATCAGCTGAAGAATTAAAAAGTGGATTTTACACAGGATGGAAAGCCGTGTAAAATCCACTTTTGTTTATTTCATAAAAAGAAACTTGTCTTTCGGAAACCTGAGAAAGACTGTATCTTTTTTTATCTGGCCGTCCCAGAGCGTTTTCGGAAGCTCAAAACGCAGTCCTGTCCAGTCTCCGGACTTTTTATTCTGCTTTTCCCGAAAGAGAAGGATCATGGAGAAGGTATCTTCAATGATATTCGTGACCGTACATTCCATCGTGTTGGGCAGAGTTGCATCCGGTTCGATGGAAAAGTAATGGGCCCGGAAACCGGCATATTTTATATCTTTTGGCACAGGGACGGAAGATGTCAGGACAATGTTCCAGTCGGACGCAAAAAATGTGTGGTCATCAATATACTCTGCATGTGAAATGTTTTTGCATCCGGTGAGAAGTGCAGCTTCCAGAGATTCCGGATTTTGAAACAATTCCTTTTTGCGCTGTATGGTCTTAAGCCGTCCGTTTCCCATGACGGCGATCCGGTCGGACATCCGGTACACTTCGTCTCTGTTGTGGGAGACGAACAGGGCGGTTCCGGGAAAGTCCCGTATGATGTGCATCAGTTCCTGTTCCATCTGCCATTTCAGATAATCATCCAAAGCCGAAAAAGGTTCATCCAGCATGATCAGGGAAGGAGCGGATGCCAGCATCCTTGCAAGGGCCGTGCGCTGCTGCTGGCCGCCGGAAAGCTGGGAGGGATAATGGTCTCCGAGGCCGGACAAATAAAATTTTTCGATCCATGAGTCCGTAAAAGACCTGTCCCTGGAAGGAAGCCCGCAGGCTATATTTTCACGCACCGTCATGTGAGGGAATAAGGCATAATTTTGAAACAGATATCCTACCTTCCGGTCCCTTGCGGGCAGATTGATCCGTTTTTGGGAGTCAAATAAAACTCTGCCGTTAAGAACAATCCGTCCCCGGTCCGGTGTCTCGATTCCGGCAATGCATTTCAGGGTCAGGCTTTTTCCGCAGCCCGAAGCTCCCAAGATGGAAAGCATTTCATTGCCTGCCTCAAAAGAAGTCTTAAGATGAAACTCAGGCAGATGTTTTTCAATGTCTACATAAAGACTCATTTTGCCGCTCCTTTCTGCCGTATAAGGCGCACTTGAAAAGATGTCCAGAAATTCAAGGCGAGCATCATCACAAAGGAGAAACAGACGATGATCATGACCCATAGAAAGGCACTCTCACGGTCACCTGCCTGCACAGCCGTGTAAACAGCCACGGACATGGTCTGGGTTTTCCCGGGGATATTGCCTGCGATCATGATGGTGGCCCCGAATTCGCCGAGAGCCCGCGCAAAGGAAAGAATTGTCCCTGCAAGGATGCCCGGCCATGCCAGGGGAAGCATGATCTTTCGGAATATTTTTCTCTCTGTCATTCCAAGAGTCCTGGCGGCATACAGATATTCCGGATTGATCTGTTCAAAGGCGCCGCGGACCGTGCGGTACATCAGCGGAAATGAGACGACAGTGGAGGCGATGACCGCCCCCTGCCAGGAAAATATAAAGGAAAACCCAAACTGGGAAAAGAACTGTCCCACCAGGCTGTTTTTCCCGAAAGCCAGCAGCAGGAAAAAACCTACGACGGTTGGGGGCAGAACTAAAGGCAGAGTGAACAGGCCGTCGAGGACAGCCTGTCCGTGCTTCAGTTTTACAACAGTCCGGGCAGCACAGATGCCCAGAACGAAGGTAAAGATGGTAGCCGGCAAGGCTACTTTTAAAGAAATCCACAGTGGGGAGAGATCCAGCATTATTTTATCCTTTGGAAGCCGTAAGACTCAAACAGCTTCAGTATTTCATCAGTTTTTAAGTAATCTGCAAACTTCTGGGCTTCTTTCTGATGTCTGCTGTCTTTTAACACGGCCACCGGATAGATCACAGGGTAGGCAGCTTCCTTTGGAGCCCCACAGACTACTTTGACCTTTTTCGATAGTTTCGCATCCGTCATATAGACGACTCCGCAGTCCACTTCGCCGCTTTCTACCCAGGTGAGGACCTGACGTACATCACTCCCGTAGTTTGCTTTCTTCTTTATTTTATCCAAAATTCCGAGTTTTTGAAAGACTCCTTCTGAATATTGTCCGACAGGGACTGCTTTTGGCTCACCCAGCGCCACTTTTTTTACGCTTGAATCTGCCAGATCTTCAAAAGTTTTAATAGATGTCTGGCTGCCTTTTGGTACGATCAGTACAAGCTTGTTTTCCAGCAGATCCGTCCGGGATTTTTTACTGATCAGATTCTTTTTTGAGAGAGCATCCATCTGTTTTTGGGCAGCCGACATGAAAACGTCTGCGTCCGCCCCCTCTTCAATCTGTGACTGAAGTGCTCCGGAACTTCCGTAGGAAAAGCGAAGTTCCACATTGGGTTCCTTTTCTTTATATTTTTCGGCGATGTCCTTTGTCACATCCGTAAGACTGGCGGCCGCGGAAATGGTCAGTGTGACAGTTTTTTTTTCGGCTGCATTTTTGCCTTTGGAACTGCATCCGGACAGAACAGCAGCGCCCAGTACTGTGGCAGTAAGCATGACAAATATTTGTTTTTTCATTATTATCGTGTATCCTCCTGTATTTCATTTTTATATCTCTACTTTACCTGAAAAAGGAAAACCGTTTTATTTGAAAAGCAAATAAAAGACTGAAACTTCTTTTGGGAAGAAGAGGCTGCGGTGAATTTTCGGCTATTCATAGGTAAAAACTATAAATGAGTGAGGAGACCGGGTTCATAGATTCAAATAACAGGGAAATTGCGGGGATTGATATGGACGAAAAAATAGAAAATCAGCTGAACCTTTCTCTGAGTCTGACTCCTGAAGAACGGGAGAAGAGCAGAGACTTGGATGTGGGGTATGACAGGCAGCAGAATCTGTGGGAATTGATTATCAGGTATATCGGTGAGATCAGTCAGATTCCGGTTCCGGAAGGAGGAAGGCTGGAAGCCTTGAGCAATGAATATGCCATAGCTTATCTGCCCGAGGAATCCATCGATGCTTTTTCAAACCTTCCTCAGGTTATTTATATGGAAAAGCCTAAAAATCTTCTGCTGAGTGATCAGGCGGGGATTGCCGCCTCCTGTATTCTGTCGGTAAGGGATGGACAAAAGGGGCTCCACGGCGATGGAACCTATGTGGCTGTGATCGATACGGGCATCGATATTTTTCATCCGGATTTCATTGACGACCAGGGGAATACGGTGATTGAAACTTTATGGGATCAGACGATTCCGGGGCATCCGCCGGAAGGTTTTTATGAGGGGAGTGTATATACAAAGGAAGAGATAAACCGTGCGCTGAAGGCACCGGCGGCAGAGGGCAGGGAGATTGTGCCAAGCAGAGATACGAACGGGCACGGGACCCATGTGGCTTCCATCTGTGCGGGAAGGCAGGGCGTTGCAGACAAATCCTCTCTGATTGTGGTGAAGCTTGGAAATGCGACGGAACAGGGGTTTCCCAGAACGACACAGCTGATGACGGCTCTGGAGTACGTGATCCGTTACGCTGAGGCAAAGGGAAAGCCGGTCAGCGTAAATTTAAGTTATGGGAATAATTATGGAGACCACAGAGGAAATTCCCTGCTTGAAACATATATCAGCCAGATGGCAGGTCAGTGGCAGACCGCTGTCTGCATTGGAACAGGAAACGAGGGAGCATCAGGCAGGCACAGGCAGGGATGTTTAAGGCAGCCGGAAGATGTGATCTTTGCAGTGGCGCCGTATGAACAGAGCCTGAATTTGCAGCTGTGGAAAAATTATGTGGATGAATTCAGACTGTGGCTTCAAAGTCCCTCCGGAGAGCGAAGGGAGATCCAGGACCAGGAGGGCAGGACTGACTACCGGTTTGGGACGACAACGGTTTATGTCTATTATGGTTCTCCGACTCCTTATAACAGGCTTCAGGAAATCTATTTTGCCTTTGTGCCGCAGGGCAGTGAGATCGAAAGCGGTCAGTGGACCATTGTGATGGAACCGGGAAGGATTGTCAGAGGGGACTATTACATGTGGCTGCCTGTATCCGCCGGAACCAATGAGGGAACCAGATTTTTAGAACCCAGCCTGGATCTGACACTGACGATTCCTTCTACAGCAAGAAGTGTGATATCGGTGGGAGCCTACGATGTATTTTATAATTCTTATGCATCTTTTTCCGGAAGGGGAGATTTGAATATCTGTATGGAAAAACCGGATATTGTGGCTCCTGGCGTGGGAATTCTGGGGGCAAGTCCTGGCGGGGGAAATACAAGAATGAGCGGAACTTCCATGGCAACGCCGTTTGTGACGGGCAGCGCGGCACTTTTAATGGAGTGGGGGATTGTGAGAGGGAATGATCCATTTTTATACGGAGAGAAGATTAAGGCATACCTGCAGAAGGGAGCAAGGGAACTTCCGGGATTTAGTGAGTATTCAAATTCGCAGGTGGGGTATGGGAAGCTGTGTGTGAGGGACAGTCTGCCGATATAAAATGTTTTTATTTTAAAAAAATGTAGGATACACTAAAAAAAGAAAAAAAGGAATTTATATATGCAGGGGGTCTATACCAAACATAAAATTTATTTCGCCGGATTCTTGTTAAATCAATCCAAATGTAATATACTTCCTAAGTGGAGCATTATACCCGGAGCAGTAAAATTAAAATAGCAGCACATACAAAAGATAAAGCTGTTCCGGGTATAATTTCCCATGAATGCACAGGCACAGATAAAAAGTCGGAGAAAAATTTTCAGCTGTTTTGTTGTTTCATGCTTGACAGCTTCTTTTACTATATGCTATTCTGTCCCTGCTGTAAAAAAGCTATATATTTTTCTGTTTCTGATCACAAACAGAAAAATATATAGCTTTTTTACATGGAAAGGAGAAATTATGGATACTATTGCAAACCCAATGGGTACGAAAAAGGTATTTCCTCTGCTGATTTCTATGGCCGTGCCTCCTATGATCTCAATGATGATCCAGTCGCTTTACAATATCGTAGACAGTATGTTTGCAGCCAGGCTTGGTGTGAACGCTATCACTGCAATTTCACTGGCTTATCCTCTGCAAAACCTCATCTTATCCGTCGGTGTAGGACTGGGAGTGGGCATAAATGCCTGTATTGCCATGAGTCACGGAACAGGGGATACCAAAAAAGCAGATCAGGCAGCTGCCCACGGACTGGTGCTGGCCGGTCTTCATGCACTGGTTTTTATCGCTGCCGGCCTCCTGGGAATCCGTGCGTATCTTGGAATGTTTACAAAGGACCCGGAAGTCCTTTCCCTGAGCAGCCAGTATACATATATTGTCGTGCTGTTGTCTGCCGGTTCACTTGTTCATGTAGCAATAGAAAAGATTTTTCAGGCGATGGGTAATATGAAAGTGCCGATGATCCTGCAAGGGATGGGCGCCTTGATCAATATTATATTAGATCCTCTTTTTATTTTTGGGGTTGGTATCTTTCCTAAAATGGGAGTAGCAGGAGCAGCAATCGCCACAGTGATCGGACAGTGGAGCGCCTGCCTCCTCGCTGTTTTCCTCCTGTTTCGGAAGGAACATACCGTCCACATCCGGTTTCGCGGCTTTGCATTTGACCGGGAACTGCTCAAAAAGATTTATATGGTAGCAGTTCCGTCCGCCATCACCATGTCTCTGCCGTCTATATTGATCTCGATCCTGAATGGGATACTGGCCGGAATTTCAGAAGTGGGGATTGCAGTACTCGGCATTTATTTTAAAGTACAGACATTTATCTATATGCCGTCCAACGGTCTGATCCAGGGAATGAGGCCTATCATCAGTTTTAACTACGGGGCAGGAAGAGACGACAGAGTGAAAGAGACGATTCGGGACAGCCTTCTTGTCACCGGTGGGATTATGGCCGCAGGAACCATATTATTTGTTGTTTTTCCTGTGCAGATTATGGGATTGTTCCACGCTGGAGGAACGCTTCTTAAAATGGGAATCATGGCATTTAGGATCATCAGTATTGGCTTCCTGTTCTCTGCTGTGGGAGTCGTATTTTCCGGTGTCTTTGAGGCGCTGGGAAAAGGGAGCGCGTCTCTTGCCGTGTCTACACTGAGACAGTTTTTTATCATTCCGGTTCTTTCTTTATTCCTGGTTTCACGGATGGGAGTCAATGGAATTTGGGTTTCTTTTCCGGCAGCAGAGGCGGCAGCGGCTCTGGCAGCAGTCCTTTTATACCGGAAATACAGTAATAAAAGGTGAATTTTCGGACGTGTTGTGTTAAAATCTAAATGACTTGAAGTGAAAAGGAGAATATGACATGGATAAGAAATTAAAAGCAGTCCTGATCGCGGTCCTGGTTATTGTTCTCGGCGGTGCGGGATTTCTCGGATATGAGTATGTGACTCAGAAGCTTACGGCGAATGACGGAATCGAGATGCTCTCCAAAGGGGAATACCAGAAAGCGTATGAGGCATTTGAAAAAGCAGGAGGTAAAAAGACCATCCTGTGGACAAACCAGAAAAATGATGTGATGTTTTACCAGGCGGAATCGCTCTATCGGCTGAAGCGTTATAAAGATGCCATCCGTATCTATGACCGGATCATAGAGAAAAAGCCGCAGGGAAGGGCCTATGAATGGAAAGCACTTTGTTACATGGGATTGGGGCAGGAAGAACAGGCACTGGAGGTCTGCAGTGAAGGGATTCGTTCTCTGCCATCAGAAGGAGAGAGTTATTATGCCAAGTATAGTATTCTGGCAAAGCAGGAGAAGTACGATGAAGGGCTTTCTGTTGTCGGTGAAGCGTTGAAGCAGAATCTTACCACAAAGAAAAAAGATCTGATGTTTGCAAGGATCAGTCTTTATGAAGCAAAGTTTGACTTTAAAACAGCATACCGTTATGCAAAAGAATATGTAAAAGCCTATCCGGACGATGAAAAAGGGAAAAAAGAGGCTACATTTCTGGAGACCAGATAGATGATCTTCAAAGCAGTGTAAAAATGGAGTTCCGTAAACGGAGCTCTTTTTTTGTGCAAAAACGACAAATTCCATGGATAAAGTTTGTGTGAAATAAAGTTTTGTTTCTTAAATAAAAGTATTGACAAAATAAAATTTTATCGTTAAAATATAAACATAAAATATAGTTTCACAAAAAGTGATGAAGCAAAACTAAGTTACTCTAAAGGAGGATATGTATGAAACTGATCATCGCTGCCCACGGGCAGATGGCACAGGAAGTGGTCAATTCAGCCAATATGGTTTTCGGCGGAATTGAAAATGCGGAGGCCGTTACTTTTGTTCCTGGCGAAAATGCCGACGATCTGAAACAAAAGTACCAGAACTGTATGACAGAGGGAGAAGATGTACTGTTTTTGGTGGATTTGTTCGGAGGAAGCCCCTATAATGCGGCATTTCAGATCGCAGCACAGACTGAAAACACAGATGTGATTTCCGGACTGAGCCTTCCGATGCTCCTTGATGTGGTTGGCATCAGAGAGACATATGAAGAGATTCGTCCATGGGAAGTGTATGACAAGCTTGGAAAAGACACCTACATAAAATCATGCAGAAACTTATTAAACCGGCAGAATGAAAAAGAAGAGGAGGATGAATTATAATGAAAATCAATTTATGCAGGATCGATGACAGACTGATTCACGGACAGGTAGCAACTGTCTGGGCAAAAGAGGCGAATGCGGAAAGAATCATCGTGTGCAGTGACGAGGTGGCAAAGGACGATATCAGAAAGACACTGCTTTTACAGGTGGGGCCTCCGGGAATCAAAGTCAGCGTTGTCGATATCGCCAAAGCAATTCGTGTTTACAACAATCCTAAATATGAAAATGATACTGTGTTTTTATTATTTACATGTCCGCAGGATGTATTAAGAATGATCGAAGGCGGTGTGCCGATCACAAGTGTCAACATCGGAGGAATGGCTTTCAAAACAGGAAAAGAACAAATTACAAAAGCTGTGTCTGTGGATGAAAGCGATAAGGATGCTTTCCGCAAAATGCATGAGAGAGGCGTAGAGCTGGAAATCCGTCCGGTAGCCACAGACAATAAAATCGACTTAATGACAAAAATCTGATAGAGGAAAGAAAAGGGAGGAACTATTATGGGATTATCAGGAATTCAAATTGTATTGCTGTTTATCGTATCTTGTATCGTAGGAATGGGAAGTGTGCTGGATTCTTTTCAGACACACAGACCGCTGATCGCATGTACACTGGTGGGAATCATTCTCGGTGATGTAAAGACCGGAGTTATGCTTGGGGGTACTCTTGAGATGATCGCCCTCGGATGGATGAACATTGGAGCGGCACAGTCTCCGGACTCCGCACTTGCCAGTGTTATTTCTACCATTCTCGTTATCGTAGGAAATCAGTCTGTATCCGCAGGAATCGCCATCGCACTTCCGGTTGCAGTTGCAGGACAGGTGCTGACCGTGCTGGCAAGAACTGTCACAATCTTTTTCCAGCATGCGGCAGATAAATATGCGGAGGATGCAAACTTTAAGATGATTGACATCTGCCATATCACCGCTCTGGCAGTTCAGGCACTTCGTGTTGCTATTCCATGTCTTTTAGTGTCTATGGTTGTCAGTCCGACAGGGGTTCAGAGTATGCTGAACATGATCCCTGACGTGATTACAACAGGGCTTTCCGTAGCCGGAGGATTTATCGTAGTTGTTGGTTATGCAATGGTGCTGAACATGATGGGAGCAAAATATCTTATGCCGTTTTTCTTCCTCGGATTCGTCATTGCCGCATTCACAGACTTCAACTTAGTTGCGTTTGGTATCATGGGTATCGTATTCGGACTTATTTACATACAGTTAAATCCAAAATTTAATATGCCGAAAGCTGTTCCGGCAGCGGCTGCTCCGGCAGGAGGGGCATCCATGGATGCGGATTTAGATGACGACTTAGACGATGAATTAGATTAGGAAAAGGGAGGAAACAAGATATGAGTGAAGAAATCAAAAACACAGAAAATACTTTAACAAAAAAAGACCGTGTCAGTATGTTTTTAAGGAGCAACTTCCAGCAGGCATCTTTTAACTTTGAGCGTATTCATGCTCTCGGATTTGCATTCGACATGGTGCCGGCCATCAAGAGACTTTATCACACAAAAAAGGAACAGTCAGAAGCGTTAAAGCGCCATATGACCTTCTTTAACGTAACTCCGGCCTGCGTCGGACCGGTACTCGGTGTGACAGCAGCCTTGGAGGAAACAAAGGCAAACGGCGCGGACATCGATGAGGGAACCATCGGAAGCATCAAAATCGGTCTGATGGGACCTCTGTGCGGAGTCGGTGATCCGATCTTCTGGGGAACCCTTCGTCCGATCACGGCAGCAATCGGTGCATCCATGGCATTGACAGGAAACATTTTAGGACCGTTATTATTCTTTGTACTTTTTAACGCAGTTCGTCTGGCCGCATTATACTTTGGCTTGGAGTTTGGTTACAAAAAGGGACTGGACCTTGTAAAGAATCTGGCAGGAAACATGCTTCAGAAAGTTACAGAGTGTGCTTCTATCTTAGGACTGTTCGTCATGGGTGCTTTGGTTTCAAAGTGGACGACCATCAACGTTCCGCTTGTTGTATCTAAGGTTACCGCAAACGGAAAGACAACGGTCACAACCGTGCAGAACATTTTAGACCAGCTTATGCCGGGACTGCTGGGACTTGTTTTGACCTTAGTTGTCTGCCGCCTGTTAAAGAAGAATATCAGTCCGATCCTGATCATCTTTATCTTATTTGCAGTCGGCATCATCGGTTATGGATTAGGAATTTTAGGAGCATAGAGATTCTCTGGGAGGAGTGAAGAATGAAGACAAAAGCAGTAAGACTGTACGGACAGGAAGATATAAGACTGGAAGAATTTGAACTTCCTCCGATCAAAGAGGATGAGATTCTTGCTGAGGTCGTGACAGACAGCCTTTGCATGTCCAGCTATAAGGCGGCGATACAGGGTGAAAAACATAAAAAGGTGCCGGAAGACATCAATGAAAATCCGATCATCCTGGGGCATGAATTCTGCGGAGTGATCCTTTCGGTAGGTGAAAAATGGAAAGATCAGTTTCAGGCGGGTGACAAGTTTGTCATCCAGCCGAACATCGGGACGAAAAATGGTTTTGCTCCGGGGTATTCCTATCCTTATGCAGGGGGAGACGCCACAAAGATCGTGCTGATGAATCAGATCATGGAAAACGGTTCTCTTTTGAAATACAACGGGGAGTCCTTCTTTGAAGGCTCCCTGGTGGAACCGCTGTCCTGTGTGGTCGGAGCATTTAACGCACAGTACCACCACAAGAAGATGTACAGCTATGAACATGTCATGGGAGTCAAAGAAAATGGAAATATGGCGATCTTAGGGGCTACCGGTCCCATGGGATTCCTGGCTATTGACTTTGCGCTGCACGGCCCGAAGAGACCAAAACTGCTGGCGGTTACCGGCAGAACAGAATCTAAACTGGATCTTGCGAGGAAGCTGTATACAGAAGAAGAGGCGGAAAAACAGGGAATCAAACTTGTCTACGTCAATACGGGACAGATGGAAGACTTCAGCGGCCCTCTGCGGGAATTAACAGAAGACGGACGGGGATTTGATGATGTCTTTGTGTTTGCGCCGAATGAGCAGATGGTAACCCAGGGAGAGAAGCTTCTGGCCTTCGACGGATGCCTGAACTTCTTCTCAGGACCTGCCGACACCGGGTTTACGGCTCCTGTGAATTTTTACAATGTACATTATAATTCCACACATTTCATCGGTACAAGCGGAGGGAATACGGATGATATGAAGCAGTCGATCGAGCTGATCGAACATAAGATTGTGAATGTGGCAAAGATCGCAACCCATGTGCTTGGACTCGACCAGGTGGCTGAGACAACGAAGCAGCTTCCGAACCTTGGGGGAGGGAAAAAAGTCGTCTATACGCACAGGAAGTTTCCGCTGACCGAAGTTGACAAGCTCAGCGAAATAAGTGACAATAAATTAAAAGAAGGACTCGGTCCGATTCTTGAAAAACATGGTCACTTATGGAGCGCAGAAGCAGAAGCATACTTTTTAGAAAACGCTCCAGAGATTTGAAAGGGAGAGTTTTATGGCAAAGGAAGCAACGGTAAGGAATCAGATATTTTCTGCATATGACAGTCTGTTTGATGCCGAAAAGAAGGTTGCGGATTATCTGATGAATCATCAGGAAAAGGCAATCGAGATGTCAGTTTCTGAGCTGGCTGCGGCATGTGAGGCCAGCCAGGCTACGATCGTCCGGTTCTGTAAGAAAATCGGGTGCAACGGCTATCACCATCTGAAGATCAAGATGGCGAAGGAAATGCGGGAACAGGATGACCATGAGTTTTCTAATGAGATCAGTATCGACAATATCGAACAGTCACTGATGAATATTATGGCCAGCAAGATGGAGGAACTGAAAGAGACTCTGAGCAGCATCGACGGAAAGATGCTCAGGGAGATCATAGACCTGATCCTGAATGCCAAGGTAGTAGAGTTTACTGCCATGGGGAACACGATTCCGATCGCACTGGACGGATCTTATAAGTTCAATCAGCTCGGAATCCCGGCAGTCGGCTCTACCATCTGGGAAACCCAGGAAGCCTATGCGAGGACCATGAGAAAAGGTGATGTCATGATCGCCGTTTCCGCCTCCGGAGCTTCCAGACATCTGCTTAATATGGCCAACATTGCCAAGGAAAACGGAGTGAAAGTAGTTGCTATCACGAACCAGGCCAAGTCACCCCTTGCGGAGGCAAGTGACTATACGCTGGTGACCGCAACAAGGGAGCAGGTTTTCCACGATCAGGTCAGTTTTACAAGGATGGCTGCCATGGCAGTGATCGACAGCCTTTTCCTGCTGCTGTTTTCAACAAAGTGGGATTCTTTCAAAAACTTGACTGAACATGAACAGTCAGTGGCGGAAGATAAGATTTAAGTTTTTTATCACAGTTTTCGTTTCATTTTAATATCCCTCCTCCAATGGGTGATAAAAAACTTTTTTCATATAGATGTATTTTTACCGCATCAGAGCAAACAGAGTGTAGTATGAAAAACAAGCATTTAATTGGAGGATTTTTTATGAACGAATCATGGTTGGGCCTTGAAGGCAAGACAGTCATCGTAACCGGCGGGGCATCCGGAATCGGGAAAGCAGTTGCCCAGGAATTTTTAAATGTCGGGTGCAATGTAGTTGTTTCTGACATGGCGCCGGAAGCGCCGGAGTTTGACACTGCAGCCGGCAGGTTCCATTACGTGAAGACCGACGTGACCAGTGCAGAAGATGTGGATGCCATGGTAAAAGAAGTGGTGGACACATTCGGAACCGTAGATGTACTGGTGAACAACGCAGGGATCAATATCCCGAGACTCCTGGTGGACCCGAAAGAGCCGAAAGGACAGTACGAACTGGACGAAGCAGTCTGGGATAAAGTGTGCAGCGTCAACTTAAAGGGAGTGTTCTTCTGTGCACAGGCAGTGGGCAGAATCCTTGTGGAAAAAGGAGAAGGGGTCATCATCAACATGTCTTCAGAGAGCGGACTGGAAGGCTCCGAGGGACAGAGCGTGTACGCGGCGACAAAGAACGCAGTGAATTCCCTGACCAGAAGCTGGGCAAAAGAATTAGGGAAACAGGGAGTGCGCGTAGTAGGCGTGGCACCGGGCATCATGGAAGCGACAGGATTAAGAACGTTAGCGTATGAATCAGCGCTGGCTTACACAAGAGGGATCACAGTGGATGATTTAAGAGCGGGTTACAGCAAGACATCCACAACACCGCTCGGAAGATCCGGAAAGCTCTCCGAAGTGGCAGATATGTGTGTCTATCTGGCAAGCCAGAGATCTTCTTATGTACACGGTGTGACCATCAATGTAGCCGGTGGAAAGACCAGAGGATAAGAATAAAACACAAAAGTTGTATTACATAAGAAAGGTACTGCATGTTTAACGTGCAGTACCTTTTAATTTCATATACAAAAGCGGGTAAGGATTGCCCTGTTCGTCATGATCGGTTCGTTTACAGACCTGAAAGCCCATGTGTTCATAAAAGCCCCTGGCGAGCGGATTTTGTTCATTGACAGCCAGCTCATTGATGGAATAGTTTTCGATCCCATATTGAATTAACTTTTTTCCCAGGCCTTTTCCTCTTTCTTCCGGTGAAAGAAACAGCATTTCGAGTACTTGATTTTCCAGTCCCATAAATGCAACAGGACAGTTATTTTCGTCTTCTGCAATAATCAAATGAGAAATATTTTTTAATGCTTCCGGAACATATCTTTTAATATTTGATATTTCGTCAGCTGACAAAAAAAGATGTGTTTTTTTAACAGAATCCTCCCACACTTTTAACAGCTGTTCTATCAGCAATGGAGTTCTTTCTTTTACTTCAGTAATTCTCATATTTTCCCCCGTATAATATCTGATTTTTATTTTAATGTTTGTTTCTGATTATAACATGGAATGCAGCGGCGTAACCGCCGAGATAAAGAAAATATACCAGAAAATAATAATCCATAGTTCCTGCCGGATCATGTCTGATAGTATACAGCCAAAGGAGCACCGGAAGGATGATGCCGGCAATACATATGATATGTATGACATGGTTTTCTGTCTCAGCAGCGATATGTCTGCTGAAAAGGCTCAGCAGGACTCCGAGCAGTACAAAAAATATGCATTTTAGAATAAAAGGCTGCATGGTCATATCCGGACGATACAGCACCTGTTCTTCTGCCACGGTGATACCGTATGCCATTAGGTAGGAAACGGCAGGTGCCGCAAATATCAAAACTTTTTTCATAAGAGAGCTCCTTTCCTATATTCTGCATGTACTGCCGAAAATATATACTGTCTACATTATAAAAGAATTGGTATTCTATAACAATAGCAACGGGAAAATGTAAGAACATGTAAATGAATTGTAAATATTGAAGTTATACTGCAACAGTTCTGAAACTGCTGTGATTTGTATTGTTATTTTATTTTGTCTATTTTATAATCATTAAGACAAGCAACAGCAGTACAGGGAGGTAATATATGCTGATGGAAATTGCGGTAGGAGTGATCATTGTCATTGGAATACTGGGGTTCATCGGATATTCTTATATGATAAAACAGCAGTCAGATGAGGTGCGGAAGCTCTATGAGGATTTTAAAAAAACATACGGAAAAGAATATCAGATTGGCTTCGGCCTGTGTAAAGGTACTGTTTTTAACAAAGAATATATTGTGATCCTTGCTGCAGATAAGGAAAAGAAAGTCGTGGATGCGGTGACGGCGGAAGGCTCCGGCATGGAATGGACCCATGGAACGGCGTCCGAGTATATTGGCATGGATATCGCAAAATACAAAAAAGAGCAGGAAGAAAAGAAAAAACGGCAGACGTTATATCAAAAAAGCGAACCGGAGGTATCACCGAAGGAAAAAGCATTCATCACTGCAGTCAGGAATCTTTGAGTTGGCATGCAGCTCAAAGAAAAAAGCCTGCCTGCTTTGTTTATGAAGGATAGTGTCAGGAAAGGGAGATAGATGGAAGAAATATTGGAACAGAAAAAAGAGAGAGTAATCCTTGTTGGAGTCGCTCTCGGGGATAGTCAGGAAGCGGAGGAATCTCTGGAAGAACTGAAAGAACTTGCAGAGACCGCAGGAGCCGAAGTGGCGGGCTCTATTATACAGGCCAGAGAGCAGATTCACTCGGGGACCTATGTAGGAAAAGGAAAGATCGAGGAGATCCGGGATCTTTTGTTTGAGACAGAGGCAGACGGCATTGTCTGCGACGATGAGCTTTCGCCGGCTCAGCTTGCCAATCTGTCTCAGACCCTGGATATTAAGGTCATGGACCGGACTCTGGTGATCCTTGATATCTTTGCAAAACGTGCACAGACAAAAGAGGGAAAGATCCAGGTGGAATTGGCCCAGCTCCGTTACCGGGCTACAAAGCTTACCGGCAAAGGAGTCAGTCTTTCCAGACTGGGAGGCGGAATCGGCACAAGGGGGCCGGGAGAGAAAAAGCTGGAGATGGACCGGCGGCTGATCCGCACGAGAATTTCACATTTAAAAACAGAACTGGCAGGTGTTATAAAACACAGAGAGGTACAGCGGAAACAGAGACAGAAAAATCACACTCCGGTGGTCTGTATCGTCGGCTACACCAATGCCGGGAAATCCACACTTTTAAATCATTTTACGGACGCGGGTGTCCTGGAGGAAGATCAGCTGTTTGCCACTCTGGATCCGACGACAAAGAGTGTGGAACTGAACAGCGGGCAGACGGTGCTCATGACAGACACGGTAGGATTTATCAGAAAACTGCCGCATCATCTGGTGGACGCGTTTAAAAGTACGCTGGAAGAGGCAAAGTACAGTGACATCATCCTTCACGTAGTGGACTGCTCCAATCCATTTATGGAACAGCAGATGGAAGCGGTCTATGAAACTCTCGGACAGCTGGGAATCAAAGACACACCGGTGATCACGGCCTTTAATAAAATTGACAGGACCGGTAAAAATTCTCTTCTAAAAGATGTCCGCGCAGATGAGACTGTAAAAATATCTGCAAAAGAGGGAACGGGAACTTCAGATCTTCTGAGAGTGATCGAGGATGTGCTGAAAAAGCAGAAAATCTATCTGGAAAAAAAATACGGCTACGATGAAGCCGGAAAGATACAGGCCATCAGAACTCATGGACAGCTTTTGAAAGAAGAATACCGTGAGGATGGAATTTATGTGGAGGCTTATATACCAAAAGAAATACTAGGCATGGTGTAGGAGGATGTATGATTATACAGAAAGTGATCAACAATAATGTAGTCAGCACTTTTGACATGAACAACCACGAAGTCATTTTGATGGGAAAAGGCATAGGATTCCGGAAAAAAGCAGGGGATGAACTCGACAAGACAAAGATCGAGAAAATTTTTACCCTGGATCAGCGGGAAAAAAGTCCTTTTATCCAGGAAGTGCTCGCTATTATCCAGGAGTTTTATGAGATCAGTTTCAATGCAGAGCTGCCGGCCTATCAAAGATTTATTACGCATCTGGAATATCTGGAAAACAGCATTAAATCCGGAGAGTCACATTCTGTGGAAGATGAAGAGGATGATGTGGAATTCTACGAGAGAAACCAGAAAAAATATCCGGAGGCTTATATATGCAGCCAGAAAATTGTCGAGCACATTGAAGGTCATTACGGCTACACCCTGTCCGTAGATGAAAAAATGTACCTGATCATCTATGTAAAACGGCTGATCCTGGAAGCCGGCATCCAATAGGAATTTGTTGTGGTTCCAGTTGACATTTGGACGGGTTTTTGATAAGATTTAGACATTGAATATTGGATTGTGACTGGTAATGCAGGCAAGACCTTTTTGATAGATGTAAGCTGAGATTCGCGCATTTATTAAGGGGTCTTTTTGTTTTTTTCAGCTCAGTCCGTCATTTATTAACTAAAATTTACAGAATGAAGGAGATTTTATTATGGTATCTAAGAAGTTTGTAATTGAAAACGAGCAGGGATTACACATGAGACCAGCAGGAGTTTTAGCAAAGGCAGTAACAAAGTTTGAATCTGATGTCACCATCGTTTTCGAAGACAAGAAGATCAATGCTAAGAGTCTTCTGAACATTATCGGAGCATGTATCAAATGTGGTTCAGAGATTGAACTTGTATGTGAAGGTCCTGATGAGGAAGCAGCTTTAGCGCATGCGACAGAATTAATTGAATCTGGTTTAGGTGAATAATTAATCTCATTTTACAAAGGGGACAGGTGGCATATGTATAAAGGTATTGGAGCATCTGCGGGAATCGGCATCGGAAAAGTTGTTGTGATCAAGGAACAGAGCCTGGATTACAAAAAGGAGACAATCACAGACGCCGAAGCAGAAAAGAAAAGATTAAGCGAAGCGATCGAAGTGTTCATCGATAAGACAGCCAAGATGGTGGAAGCCATGAAGGTGACTGCCGGAGAACAGGAATCTGAGATTTTAGAGGGACATATCCTCATGATTCAGGACCCTGCGATCAAAGAGCAGATCGATGCCAAGATCGATGACGAAAAGATCAATGCGGAAGCTGCCGTCGAGGAAGCATGTGATTTCTTTGCACAGATTTTTGCCATGGCTGAAGATGAATTGACCCAACAGAGAGCATCTGACTTAGGAGATATCAAAACAAGATTAATCAAGATCTTATTAGGGATCGAGGAAGTAGATATCAGTGCTGTTCCGGAAGGAACTGTTCTGGTTGCAGAAGATCTGACTCCGTCTATGACTGCCGGCATTAATCCGGCCAACGTAGAAGGCGTACTGACAGAGATCGGAGGAAAAACATCTCACTCTGCGATTATCTGCCGTTCTATGGAGATTCCTGCGGTACTTAGTGTTGAGAATATCGTTTCCATCGTCAAAGATGGGGATGTTGTCGTATTAGACGGAGCGACAGGAGAAGCCTATGTAAATCCTGAAGATTCTGTTCTGGAAGATTACAAGGCTAAGAAAGCAGCATATCTGGAAGAGAAAGCGGCTCTGTCCAAGTTTATCGGACAGGCGTCACAGACTGCTGACGGACATGTGGTTGAACTGGTTGCCAATATCGGCGGTCCGGATGAGGCTGCAAAAGTTGTGGAGTGTGACGGGGAAGGTGTGGGATTATTCCGTACCGAGTTCTTATTTATGGACCGCGACAGCGTACCTACCGAAGAAGAACAGTTCAAAGCATATAAAACAGTTGTAGAAACTTTGGAAGGAAAACCTGTTATTATCCGTACTCTGGATATCGGAGGAGACAAGGCACTTCCTTACCTCGGATTAGAGACAGAGGAAAACCCGTTTCTTGGCTTCCGTGCAGTGCGTTTCTGCCTGAAACGTCCTGACATTTACAGACCTCAGCTGAGAGCTTTGCTGAGAGCCAGTGCATTCGGAAAGATCCGCATCATGGTTCCGCTTGTAACATGTGTGGACGAACTCCGCGCTGTGAAGGCCCTTCTTGAAGAAATCAAAGGCGAATTAGACGCAGAAGGCATCGCATATAACAAAGACGTAGAAGTCGGCGTTATGATGGAAACTGCCGCTGCAAGCCTAATTGCCGACATTCTCGCAAAAGAAGCCGACTTCTTTAGCATCGGTACCAACGACCTGACAGGATACACGATGGCGGCTGACAGAGGAAACTCTGACGTAGCTTATCTGTACTCAGCATATAATCCGGCAGTGCTCCGTTCTATCAAGAACATTATCGGCGCTGCAAATGCAGAGGGTATCATGGCTGGTATGTGCGGTGAAGCTGCCAGCGATCCGCTGCTCGTACCGGTACTTCTTGCATTCGGGCTGAATGAATTCTCTGTAAGTGCAACTGCGATCCTTGCCACAAGAAAAGTCATGTCCTTATGGACGATGGATGAAGCAAAAGCTTTGGCAGAGGAAGTTATGCAGCTGACAACAGAAGCAGAAGTAAAAGCTTTATTGGAAGAAAGAGCCAGAAGCTAAGGCTTTATAATGTATGATAGACTCTCAGGAGATATGATCTGTATTCGGACATATCTTCTGAGAGTTTTCTTATTTCAGAGGGAAGGTCACAGACTTCCCTCTGAAATAAAAGCGCTCCGCGGGTTGTTCTTTACGGGAACCTGTTTTTTTACTATAATAGATAGTAAGAACTCATTAGAAAAGCTTTGAAGGGAGCATTAATTATGGATCAGAATATAGAGAGAAGACAGTTCGTCTGTCCCAAGTGCGGATGCAATTCCTATGAACACGATCAGTTTCAGGCCACTGGAGGAAACTTTGCAAAGATTTTTGATGTACAGAATAAAAAGTTTATTACGATCAGCTGCACACGCTGCGGATTTACCGAGTTATATAAGAGCCAGACTTCAGAGGGCATGAATATTCTGGACTTTCTCATGGGATGACCGGAAAAGTGCAGGAGAACAAATACAGAGAGATTCAATGTTCCGCGGCCTGCAACCGGGTCCGCGGAAGATTTCCCTATCACTGGGATTTAAATATATACAGGGGCTGTGCCCACCGCTGCCAGTATTGTTTCGCTCTTTATTCCCACCAATATATGGAGTCAGATGATTTCTACCGTGAGATTTTTGTTAAGACGAACATTGCAGAGCGGCTGGAACGCCAGTTAAAAAGCAGGAACTGGGACCATCAGGTCATCAATCTGGGAGGCGTGACAGACAATTACCAGCCGGCAGAGGAGCAGTACAGGATCATGCCGGAGCTTTTAAAGCTTTTGATCCGATTTGAGAATCCGGCTATCATTTCTACAAAATCTGATTTAATATTGAGAGACTATGACCTGATCGATCAGTTATCCAGAGTAGCCTATGTAAATATTGCGGCGACGGTCACCACAATGGACGAAGACATAAGGAGTGTGTTGGAACCGGGAGGGGTTTCTTCCTCACGGAGGTTTGATGTACTCAGTGAATTCCGGAAGACGAATGCGTCCACGGGTGTTCATATGATGCCTGTCATTCCATACATTACAAGCGTCAGGGAGAATCTGGAGGCTGTATTTTCTGAGACGAAACAGAGGGATATCCACTATCTGATCACATCAAATTTAAATTTGAAGGGCCCCACACGTGCAGTGTTTTTCAACTTTGTGAGAGAAGAATTTCCACAGTATGAACATCCTCTGACCAGACTGTTCAGCTACGGCAAAGAATATAAGGAATATAAAAGTGAATTGTTTCAAATGATTTCAGAAGTCCGCACTAAGTATAATGTTAAAGCAGATTTTGGCAGCATCATAAAAGAAAAAAATGCACAGTTTGAGGCAGAGCAGCTGTCATTTTTCTAGGAGGTAATGACTATGGGAGAGATTATGTTGGAATGTTGTGTGGACTCATTCGAGTCTGCCAGGACCGCAAAAGAGGCAGGGGCAAAGAGGCTGGAACTCTGCGGTGACTTGATGATCGGCGGGACCACACCCAGCCCTAAATTATTGGAAATGATCAAGATGCGCCTCGACATCCCGGTCCATGTACTCGTCCGGCCAAGATTCGGAGATTTTTTATACAGTGATGAGGAGTTTTCGCTCATGAGAAGTGAAATTCATCATTTCCGGGAACTTGGGGCAGATGGTGTGGTATTCGGATGCCTTACAAAAGACGGGAGGCTGGATATGAGACGCATGGAAAGCCTGATGCAGAAGACGATGGGGATGTCTGTCACGCTCAACAGAGCATTTGATATGTGTGTAAATCCTTATGAGGCAATGATTCAGGCTATTGAACTGGGCATTGACACCGTACTCACTTCCGGGCAGAAAAACTGCTGTACCGATGGAAAGGAACTGCTGAAGAATCTTTTGGAAGTGGCAGGAAAAGATATCACAGTGATGGTCGGGTCAGGAGTTAACGCAGCTGTGATTGAAGAATTTTTAAGAGAAGCTCCTTTTGAGGCGTTTCACATGTCAGGAAAGAAAACGGTTCAGAGTGAGATGGAATACCGCAAACCGGATGTCAGTATGGGACTGCCGATGATGAGCGAGTATGAGCGCTTCGTTACGGATGCGGAGGAAGTTAAAAAGGCCGCAGCAGTGATAGAAAAGTATCATTCATAATTGGTCCGGTATAATTGTAAGAATTTTGTTATGTTTTTGTCTGCCGGATTTCAGAACTGTCCGCTATGATAGAGATAGTAAAAGAAAGGCGGTGTCAGTTTATGAGCAGACAAGCAGTAAAAAAAGCGACAAATTTCACAACTCTGGTGTTGATCGGAGCGTTGATTATATTTTCGGTTTACGGTTATCAAAAAGGGATTTTTACAAGCAGGGATCAGTTGGAACTGTTTATCCGGCAGAGCAGCTTTTGGGGACCGCTTCTGTTTATTGTGATTCAGATTGCGCAGGTTGTCATAGCGGTGATTCCGGGAGGACTGACCTGTCTGGCAGGAGTCGTCTTTTTCGGACCCTGGTATGGATTTTTATACAGCGCTGTCGGGATTATCATTGGTTCCTGCATTAATTTTTACCTGGCAAGACGATACGGAGAGAAATTCATCAGGCTTTTTGTAAGTGATGAGACATATGAAAAGACAAAGAAAAAGTTTTTGACAGGAAAAAAGTTTGATGTTGTGTTTACAGCGGCGATCCTTCTTCCGTGTGCACCGGATGATGTGCTTTGCATGCTGGCGGGACTAACGGATATGTCCTGGAGAAAGTTTTTAACAATTCTTTTTCTGGGGAGGCCGGTTACGATCGTAGTTTACAGTCTGGGAGGTGCCATGCTCCCGATGCTGCTGCGGTAGGCGTAAAATCAATAAAGATATAAGACAGTGGGCGGGACAGCATCAGGCTGTTCTGCCTTTTATCGCTTTTGTTCTATTGATTCGGGCCATCCGGTAGTATATACTGAAAAAGAAATCAGCCGACGAAGAAAAGATAAAGGAGACAGACGATGGGTTTAAACGAGACGCCGAGAGGAGACAGAATTCATATTGCATTGTTTGGAAGGAGAAATGCAGGAAAATCCAGCATAGTCAACGCATTGACCGGTCAGGAGCTGGCGATTGTTTCAGATGTGAAAGGCACGACCACAGATCCGGTCTTCAAGGCCATGGAACTTCTGCCTCTGGGACCGGTTGTTATGATCGATACCCCCGGCCTGGATGACGAGGGAGAGCTGGGAGAAAAGAGGGTGAAAAAGGCGAAAGAAGTGCTGAGAAAGACAGACATCGCTCTGGTGATCGCGGATGCGGAAACGGGGATTACAGAGTTTGAGCAGGGAATTCTTGATCTGATCAGGGAGAGAAAGCTGCCCTACCTGATCGTATATAACAAGACGGATCTTGCAGGCAGAGTCAGGGCAGAAGATAACGATCATGCCTGCTTTGTCAGCGCGGTAACTAAAGAAGGCATCTTTGGGCTGAAAGAAGCCATAGGAAAGCTTCTCCCAGAAGAAGAACAGCCAAGACAGATCGTGGGCGATCTGATCTCGCCGGGAGACTTTGTAGTTCTTGTCGTGCCTATCGACTCGGCGGCTCCAAAGGGGCGGCTCATACTGCCCCAGCAGCAGACAATCCGGGATATTCTGGAGCACAATGCCTGCTCTGTTGCAGTCAAAGAATCTGAACTGGAGCAGACACTTAAAGATCTGGGGAAAAAGCCGGCTCTGGTTATCACAGACTCTCAGGCATTTGAACAGGTGGCTGCCATCGTACCGGAGGATATTCCTCTGACTTCTTTCTCGATCCTTTTCGCCAGATACAAGGGGGATCTTATGGAGGAAGTGGAGGGGGCAAGGGCCGCCGGGCATCTAAAGGACGGCTCCAGGGTCCTGATCGCGGAAGGCTGCACCCATCACCGCCAGTGCGACGATATCGGAACGGTCAAAATACCCCGATGGCTTACGGAATATACAGGAAAACAGCTCGTTTTTGAAACGTCCAGCGGGAGTGCATTTCCGGAAGACTTAAGCGGCTACGATTTGATCGTCCACTGTGGGGGATGTATGCTGAATCCGAAAGAGATGAAGCACAGAATTGCCTCCTCTGTAAAAGCGGAAGTACCCATTGTAAACTATGGTGTCCTGATTGCCGCCATGAAGGGAATTCTAAACAGGAGTCTTCAGCCTCTCGGACTCTAAAATCCGGAGGGAGTCTTGACCGGAGGCGGGGTTCTTGAGATAATAGACAAGATAACGAAAGAAAGGATTTGAAACAGATGAGTAAAGTTAGAACCAGATTTGCCCCGAGCCCTACGGGAAGAATGCATGTAGGGAATTTAAGAACAGCATTATATGCTTACCTGATCGCAAAACATGAAGGCGGAGATTTTCTGCTCCGCATAGAAGATACAGACCAGGAGCGCCTCGTAGAGGGAGCCGTCGATATTATTTACAATACCCTTGCAAAAGCAGGACTTGTCCATGATGAAGGGCCGGATAAGGACGGCGGATGCGGTCCTTATGTCCAGAGCGAGAGGCAGTCAGCAGGCATCTATATGGATTATGCAAAGAAGCTGATCGACAAGGGAGAGGCTTATTACTGTTTCTGTGACGAGGAGAGGCTTTCCAGCCTGAAGGTAAAATCCGGAGATGTGGTGGTCAGCCATTATGACAAACACTGCCTGAATCTGAGCAGCGAGGAAGTGGAAGAAAAACTGAAAGCCGGTATCCCGTATGTGATTCGTCAGAATAATCCTACCGAGGGCACCACGACGTTCGCAGATGAAATTTACGGTGAAATTACGGTGGAAAATATGGAACTGGACGATATGATCCTGATCAAGTCCGACGGATATCCTACCTATAACTTTGCAAATGTAGTAGATGACCATTTGATGGGAATCACTCATGTGGTCCGGGGAAATGAATATCTGTCATCTACGCCGAAATATAACAGGCTCTATGATGCATTCGGATGGGAGAAACCGGTCTATGTACACTGCCCGCTCATCACGGATGAGGAACACAAGAAGCTGAGCAAACGGAGCGGACATTCTTCTTTCGAGGATCTGCTGGAGGCAGGATATCTGCCGGAGACGATCGTAAACTTCGTGGCTCTGCTCGGATGGAGTCCGGGAGGGGAAAGAGAGATCTTTACGCTGAAAGAACTGGAAGAGGCTTTTGACTATCATCATATGTCCAAGACTCCGGCTGTTTTTGATATGACGAAACTTGCATGGATGAACGGGGAATATATCAAGGCTATGGACGATGAGAGATTCCGGGAGATGGCTATGCCGTATGTGAAGGAAGTGCTCACAAGAGATGTGGATACTGATAAAATCCTCTCTATGGTCAAGACACGGATCGAGCTGTTCACAGAGATTAAGGACCATATTGATTTCTTTGAAAATGTGCCGGAATATGACAGTGCCATGTACCAGCATAAAAAGATGAAGACAACAAGAGAGTCTGCGCTGGAAGTGCTGAAAGAAATCGTGCCGGTATTTGAAGCCCAGGAAGATTTCAGCAACGATGCCCTCTATCAGACACTGATTGGATTTGCAAAGAGCCACGAGGTCAAAAACGGCTATGTCATGTGGCCGGTCCGCACGGCTGTGTCAGGCAAGCAGATGACTCCCGGCGGGGCATCTGAACTTATGGAGATTCTGGGGAAAGAGGAGTCTGTAAAAAGACTTCGTGCGGCTGTTGATAAATTAGAGGCTGAGCTTTCATGACAGAATGGAATGAGGCCCAGACAAAGGCCATCACTCACAAAGACGGCCCAATGATGGTCCTTGCCGGCCCGGGATCCGGGAAAACTACGGTTATCACAGAACGGACAAAATATCTGATCGAACACTGCGGGGTAAACCCCTCCAATATCCTGGTCATCACCTTTACAAAGGCAGCGGCAGCTGAGATGAAGGAACGTTTTTTGAAACTGGCAGGGAGATCCCTGCCAGTTTCTTTCGGTACCTTTCACGCAGTCTTTTTTACAATCTTAAAGCATGCGTACAGCTTTCGGGCGGGGTGTATTCTGCCGGAACATAAAAAGTATGATCTTCTCCGTGAAATTATCATGGACCGGGATCTGGAAACAGGAGACGAACCGGATTTCCTGCGTTCTCTGATCAGTGAGATCAGTCTCGTAAAAGGGCAGCTTCTTTCGATGGACTATTATCACAGCCAAAGCTGTGCGGACAGTGTATTTCAGCTGATTTACAAGCAATACAATGAAAAACTGCGGAAAAACCAGTGGATGGACTTTGATGATATCTTAGTCTATACGTACAGCCTTTTAAAGGAGAGAGAAGACCTGCTTGCTGCCTGGCAGAATAAGTTTCAATATATTCTGATCGACGAATTTCAGGATATCAGCCCGATCCAGTATGAGATCATAAAGATGCTGGCTACGCCCAGAAACAATCTGTTTATTGTGGGAGATGACGACCAGTCGATTTACCGGTTCAGGGGAGCAAAACCGGAGATCATGCTCGGATTCCCCAAAGATTATAAAGATTCCGAGAAGATCCAGCTGGATGTCAACTATCGTTCCAGCCCTGAGATCGTGGAGGCATCCCAGAAAGTGATCCGTGTTAATAAAAAGAGGTTTGACAAAGAGATAAGATCCTGCCGGGACAGAGAAGTTCCAATAGAGCTCAGGACGTTTAAAAATCAGCAGGAAGAATGCACCTATGTGGCAAAAAGGCTCAGGGACGAATACGAAAAGGGCCATCCCTATGAAGAGTCATCGATCTTGGTCAGGACCAACCTGGGAGCCAGGACGATGCTTGGAAAGCTCATGGAATATAACATCCCGTTCACGGTGAAAGATGGGATTCCAAGTCTGTTTGAGCATTGGATCGCAAGAGACATCATAGATTATATGAGGATGGCGCTCGGTGACCGGAGACGGAGCACCTTTTTGAGAATCATGAATAGGCCCAAGCGTTATATCAGCAGAGAATATATAGACCAGCCGGAGATATCCTTTGAGGATTTGAAGGAGAAGACAAGAGACAAGGAATGGCTTTATGATTATATCGATGAGCTGGAGGAAGATCTGAGACTTTTAAAGGATATGACGCCGTTTCTTGCGGTCACCTACATAAGAAAGTCTGTCGGGTACAATGCATTTTTGTCAGAATATGCAAGAATACGAAAACTGAAGGAGGAAGAACTTACCGATGTGCTGGAGGAACTTCAGGAGACTGCCAGAGGATATGACACTTATGAAGAGTGGTTTGATTTCATGAGACGCTATACAGAGGAGCTGAAGGCACAGTCCGAGAGCAGGAATCAGGGGAAACAGGGAGTTGTCATAAGCACGCTTCACAGTGCAAAAGGGCTGGAATACGAGAGAGTGTTTCTCATTGATGTCAATGACGGGGTAATTCCATATAAAAAGGCTGTGAAGACAGAAGAATTGGAGGAAGAGCGGCGGATGTTTTACGTGGGAATGACCAGGGCAAAGAAATATCTGCATGTCTTTTCTGTGGAGAAGATGTATAATAAAGACAGTAAAGTGTCGGATTTTATCCTTCCTTTAGAGGGGAAGAGGAGAAAGCAGCAGAAGGGAGCGCAGTAATATGAAACAGAGGGCAGTACCCAGACCGGGGGATTTTTATAAACATTTCAAAGATAAGCTGTATCAGATTATAACGGTGGCCGAACACTCAGAGACCGGGGAGGCGCTTGTCATTTACCAGGCTTTATACGGGGAATATAAAACCTACGCAAGACCGCTGTCCATGTTTCTGAGCGAAGTGGACCATGACAAGTATCCGGGAGTCAGTGCAAAATACCGGTTTGAACGCGTGGATGTAAAGACGTACCAGAATATTACAGAACTTCACCATATTGGAAATATTTTAGAAAGGCACAGGGAGATACCAAAACCGGAGCCCAAAGAACCGGAACCGCTGCCTGAAAAAGAGCTGCCGAACCCCGGGGAACACCGCCAGGAAAAAGAACAGCAGGATCTTCTGATCCGTTTTCTGGACGCTGAGAGCAATGAGGAACGGCTGGAAATTCTTCGGAGAAATGAAGACAGGATCTCTGAGACAGTACTGGATTCCATCGGCCTTTCCATGGACTTTCCGCTAAGTGGTGATGACCGGGGAAAGAAGCTTCGTGATCTGGAGGGATTTATCAAGACGAAGATGAAGTATGAGAAGACAAGAAGATAAAAAAAGGGAAAGCATGTGTGATATGCTTTCCCTTTCACTATGGCTGCGAAGCTTTTCTGATGATCTGTATCAGTTCTAATCTGTTTTTTTCGACTTTCCGCACTTTGAAATCGAAGGATGCATCCGATGCGGTCTCTCCCTCGGACGGGAGATGGTCCAACAGTTCTATCACGTATCCGCCCACAGAGTCGTAGTCTTCAGACTCGATCTCCGTATCGATCAAATCGTTTAGATCGTCAAGCTTTAAGGAGGCGTTTACGAGATAGGAGCCGTCCTCAAGTTCCTGGAAGCTTTCTGATTCATTGTCGTCGTACTCGTCCCGAATCTCTCCCACCAGTTCTTCTAAAATATCTTCCAGTGTGATCAGACCGGCTGTAATCCCGTATTCGTCCAAAACGATAGAGAAGCTGACATTTTCCTGCTGCATCTGAGCCAACAGGCTGGATATCTTCTGGGTCTCATAGGTGAAAAATGGTTTTCTTAACACGTCTCTGATATGAAAGATTTCTCCGCGGTGAAGTGTGCGGTAGAAATAAATATCCTTTAAATATACGATTCCGATGACCTTGTCCTTTGTCTCCTCATATACCGGCAGACGGGAATACTGTGTAGCCATGAACAGCTCCATTACCTCGTCGTAAGAAGCGTCGGCAGATACAAACGTAATATCGATTCTCGGAATCATAATGTCTTTCGCAATGGAATCTTTAAAATCAAAGACATTATAAATCATTTCTTTTTCATCTTTTTCGATGACACCATCTTCATGGCTGGCGTCAACGATCGTTCTCAGCTCCCGCTCTGTCATGACCTGTTTTGACTGCTTTGCATCGATCCGTAGCAGCATCAGGAGACCTGTGGAGAGCTTATTGATGACGATCACTACCGGGGTCAGGACTTTGGTCACATAATAGATGACAGGTCCGAAGCGGAGTGCAAGGTTTGTATTTTTGATCGTCGCATAAGTCTTCGGAGTGATCTCACCGAAGATCAGGACGAGAATCGTAAGAACACCGGTTGCGATCCCTGCTCCGGCACTTCCGAAAACATCAATGGCTAATGTTGTGGCCAGAGATGTGGCAGAGATATTGACAAGGTTATTTCCGATCAGGATGCTGCTGAGCATGGCTGCCGGGTTTTCGATCAGCTGAAGTACTCTCTTGGCTTGTCTGTTGCCGTCTTCCACTAAAGCGCGGATGGTATGAACGTTGACTGTCGTAAGCGCAGTCTCCGACGACGAGAAAAATGCCGACAGAGCTAGTAAGATAATTAAGATACATAATCTTAATATGACACTGGGGTCCAAATAAAATCCCTCCTAATTAATGTGGTTTATAGTGTGAGTTCTTCACTGCCTCCAGTCGGCTCCGAAGAGACTTCCTGGCAGTAATGAAGAAAAAAGCCGCAGGATGGCACCTCTTAAATAAGCGGGAGCCTTCTCCGGCAGATATTTATTCATTTTACAGATGATTGGGGTGAGGCAATCCATGAGCCCAACGAAAATCATATGTAAAACGTCTGTGGTTACGATAATTTTACTAGCCAAGCGGGGAAGTGTCAAGTTTTGCCTTGAAGGACGTCTCTCTTAAAAGGCGGCTATTTATGCTGATAGTAAAAAATGGCAAGCTGTGTCCGGTCTCTGAGCTCCAGTTTTTCAAGGATGACACTCAGATAATTTCTTATGGTTCCCTCGCTTAAAAACAGACATTCAGAAATTTCTTTATTGCTCATTCCTTTGGCTATGTATTCGATCAGGCGCAGCTCTTTTTCGCTGATGCCGTAGTCAGAATAGGAAAAATGCTGTTTGCTTGATAGCAGATCCGGAATTTTTGAGATGATCTCATTTCCGAAAACGTTCTGACCGTTTTCCACAGCGTGGAGGGCAGGCAGGATGCTCTCGAAGTCCTGTTTCAGGATGTAGCCTTTTGCACCGATATTCAGGGCATCGATGATATATTCATCGTCAGAGAATGTCGTCAGAAACAGGATTTTAGAATCCGGATATTTCCTGCGGATTTCTCTCGCGGCCTCGATGCCGTTCATGCCGCTCATCCGGATATCCATTAACAGAACATCCGGATGATGTAATTCATATAAAGAGACAGCCTCAGCACCGCTTGACCCCAGGGCCTGCACATGAACGTCACCAGATGACTCTAAAATTGTTTTCAAAGAAGCCGACACAAGTTTGTCGTCGTCGACAATAATGATCTTCATGATTTACCTCCCGGCTGATAAGATGCCGTATTGCGCGGAACAGTGATAAATATTTTAAAACCGCGTTCAAATGTAATGTTTATAGTGCCGTGAAAAGATTCGATCCGTTCTTTCATATTGAGAAGGCCCATCCCGGAGGAATAAGATTTCGGCGCCGTGGACCCGTCGTCTTCAAATAACAGCTGATAGAAGGATGGATGTTCCCTCAGTACAAGGCGAATCCGTGCTGCGTCGCTGTGCTTTGAAGCATTTGTAAATGCTTCTTTTATGATTGCGGCAAAGCAGAACTGAAGGTTTTGAGGAGGAGGCTCGGATATATCATATTCCAGATCTACGGTGTACTCCGGATACCCGTGTATGATCTCGGCGACAGAGTCACGAAGACTCACAGATGACTCCTGAAGCCCGTGCACGCTGGTGCGTATGCTGTCCATGGCCGTATTCAAAGTCTTATGCAGTTCGGACAGAGGAGCAGACAGGCTGCTGTCATGATTCAGAGCTTTTAGGGCACCCAGCTGCAGGATCGAGCGGGAAAGCATATGCCCTACGTTGTCATGGATCTCTCTGGCAATTCGATTTCTCTCTTTCAGGGTTGCAAGGTGTACTTCCGTCTCTTGTTTTTCCATCAGATACTGGTTCTTTTTATTCAATAAAAGATTCAGTTCCATACTGTCATCTCTCAGTTTTTTAAACTCCTCCCTCATCTTCTCAAGCTTTTGGGTACGAACGGCCAGAAAAAGAGAAAGCAGCAGACTGAGCATCAAATCGATGCGAAGGAAAAAAGGACGGTCCATGAAAAAAGGCACGGACGCCACAATTAAAATAGCACCGGAGAATTTTTGTCTGGTCCGGGTACAGTTGTAACAAAACAGAGGAAGAAAAATACTGAAAACCGGAAGGAAAAGACAGAGAACTCCGTAGAAACCTGAGACTGCAAAAGACAGTTTTTCTTCATTTTTAAGGGAAAGAAAACAGGAGGCCGTAAAAGCAGTCAAAAAAGCAATGACAGGCATGGTTCCAGACTCCCTTGAAAGAAGGGGCAAAATAAAAAGCAGCAAAACAAATTTATCAATAAGTACAGACATAAACCCCACCCTTCCCGAAATTACTTTAAGTATACCTTATTATGCATAAAATGTCATGACAAATGTCACTTCCGCTCCTGACACAAGACACTGTAATGATACAGCAGGATCATGTATAGTAAAATTATCAAATGAAAGGGGTGGAATTATGGAACAGTCTGTCATCGAAATAAAAAATTTAGTTAAGAGATATAAGGATCTTCTGGCACTGGATCATTTAAATATGGAGGTCAGGCAAGGAGAGGTTTTTGGACTTCTCGGGCCGAACGGTTCAGGGAAGACCACAGCCATCAACTGTATACTGGGACTCTTATCCTATGATAAAGGGGAGATCAGAGTTTTCGGGAAACCTATGGAAGCCGATTCTTATGAGAGCAAAAGAGAAATCGGTGTGGTCATGCAGAATGTTGCAGTCTTTGATGAACTTACGGTTGTTGAAAATATTGATTATTTCTGCGGACTTTATGTCAGAGACAAGAAGGAGAGAAAGAGGCTTGTGGAAGAGGCTGTCCAGTTTGTGGAACTGGAAGAATTTCGGAAGTTTTACCCGCCAAAACTTTCCGGAGGCCTGTTAAGACGCCTCAATATCGCCTGCGGCATTGCCCATAAACCAAAATTGATCTTTTTGGATGAACCGACCGTAGCAGTTGATCCCCAGAGCCGCAATAAGATTCTGGAGGGGATTCTTGAATTGAACCGGCAGGGGACGACTGTCGTTTATACCTCTCATTATATGGAGGAAGTGGAGCAGATCTGCAGCAGGATACTGATCATGGATAAGGGGCGTCCGCTGGCTACAGGCACGAAAGAGGAACTGAAGCAGATGATCAAAATGGGAGAAAAGATCACGGTGGATGTATCTGACCTAAAAGAAGAGGAACTTCAGGCAGTACGTAATATGAAACATGTATTCCAAGCGGATTACACGGACGGAAAACTCTATGTGCAGTGCAGCGGGGGCAGTCACAACCTGGTAAATGTTCTCGGATACCTGTCTGAAAGAGAAGTTTCGTTCGGCAGAGTTTATTCGGAGCTTCCCACATTAAATGACGTATTTCTGGAGATCACAGGAAAACAGCTGAGAGATTAGGAGGGGAAACTATGTTTTGGCATTTATATAAATATCATTTCAAAGCATCCATTAGAAATAAGTCCGCTATTTTTTGGAGTTTTGCATTTCCTCTCATACTTGCTACCCTGTTCTATTTCGGATTTGGAAATCTTTTAAACGATTCGGAGGAACTGAAACCAGTCCCGGCAGCAATTGTGGAGACGAAGGCGGCAAAAGATGCGGAAGGATTTAAGCAGACTGCGGCAGAGCTTTCAAAAAAGGGGGAAGATCAGCTTCTGAAAGTGAAGTACACATCTTTGAAGAAAGCCGAAAAGCTGCTCCAAGACGGAAAGATTGACGGCTTTTATACTCTGGGAGACAACATAAGGCTTACAGTGAAAGAAAATGGCATCAACCAGACGATTTTAAAAGAGGTCAGCGATCAATATATCCAGATGAATCATATGGTACAGCAAACGATAAAAGAACACCCGGAAGGGATGGAAAAACTGGTGAAGGCGATATCACAGAATATGGTAGAGAATCAGCAGATCAGTCTGGGGAATGAAGATGCCAATATGATGGTGCAGTATTTTTATGCGCTGCTTGCCATGGTATGTCTCTACGGAGGTTTTCTGGGACTTCAGAGTGCCCTCCATGCTCAGGCGAACTTGTCGGATATTGCGGCCAGAAAAGCAGTTTCTCCGGCAGATAAGCTGAAAAGTACAGCAGCTGATTTCCTCGTAGGCGTGACGGTACAGTTTTTGGCATTCCTGGTGGCAATCGGTTATATGCGGCTCTTTCTGAAAATTGATCTTGGAAGTCAGGCAGGATTTATTTTGCTGGCAGGATTTATCGGATGTTTTACCGGGGTGTCCATAGGGCTGTTCATCGGTTCGATCGGCCGGATGTCCAGGGATACAAAAAGCGGGCTCAACATAGCCATCAGTATGTTTTTCTGCTTCTTCAGCGGATTAATGATAGGAAACATGAAAGACATCGTGGAAAAACATGTACCGCTTTTCAACAGAATCAATCCGGCAGCACTGATCACGGACTGCTTTTACAGCCTGAATATTTATGATGACCTGTCAGTTTATTTCAGAAGCTGCATTTCACTGATCATAATTTCTGTTTTATTTTGCCTTGGGAGTTTTTTCATGATGAGGAGGAAAAAATATGCAAGTATTTAAATGCTTTTTTAAAATTGTCAGAAGTAAAAAACTCGCAATGTTTATATATGCCGGAATCTTTTTCGTACTGACCATCTTATTTTCAAGCTTCGGTAAAGACAGCAATACCGGATTCCAGACAACAAAAATTAATGTTGGCATTGTAGATCATGATAAAAGCACGGCTTCCAAAGCTCTGAAGACATTTCTCTCAAATGAACAAAATGTAAAAGACATAAAAGATGAGAAGAAAACAATGCAGAATGAATTGTTTTACAGGAATACAGAATATATTCTGATTCTGCCGAAAGGATTCGGGGAGAGCCTGTTAAGCCAAAATAAAAAGGTACAAATAGAAAATGTAAAGGTTCCCGGCTCAACCAGCGGATATATGATTGACGAACAGGTAAATAAGTTTACTAAGATGGTGAGGAGCTATCTGGCCGCAGGGTTTTCAGAACAGCAGGCGGTGGAGAGGGCTGAAAATACATTAAAGTCATCGGCACGGGTGAACCTGCTGGGAAACAAAAAGGCCGGCGAACAGAGCAATACCTCGTATTATTTTCAGTACCTTGCCTATATCTTCATTGCCCTGATCACAGTGGCAGTGAGTCCGGTATTCATGGTCTTTTATAAAAAAGATATCAGAAGAAGAAACCAGTGCTCCGCGGCTACAGAACGATCCAGGAATCTTCAGCTGGCGCTTGGGACACTGACGGCATCCGTGGGCTGCTGGCTGGTGTTTATGCTGCTGGCTATGGCGATATACCGGGATGAGATTTTTCAGGGCAATCTTTTGTTGTTTATGCTCAACAGCCTTATGTTCATGGGCGTTTCGGCAGGCATCTCTTTTCTTGCGGGGCTTCTCGTCACTAATGATGACGCACTCCAGGGGGTAGTAAATGTGGTGTCTCTTGGAAGTGCATTCCTTGGCGGAGTGTTTGTACCGCTTGAGTTTATGAGCAAACAGGTACTGACTGTTTCAAGATTCCTTCCGACCTATTGGTATATCAGATCCAATAAGCTGATCGACCAGCTGGATGTTTTTGATATGAGCCATATATGGCCTGCAATGCAGGGAATCCTGATTCAGGCGGGATTTGCCCTGGCACTGTTTGCGGCGGCCATGCTTGTGAGCAAACAGAAGAGGATTGTTTAGAAAACACCAGACAAAAAGGCTGCAGACATATCCTGAACGATTGTCTGCAGCCTTTTTAACAGGAAATCAAAAGACAGGTTTACTTTGCTTTTTCGGCAAATGTATTGTCAACCAGTTTATCGAATGGGACGGAGTCATCTAATTCTCCTGCGTTTTTCAGGATATCCTGAAGAAGGGCAAACCCATCTTCACTGAACACAGGATTTTCTTTATAGGTATCCTGATCCTTGTAGCGCTTGATGATGGTGATCAAATCGTTTTTCGATACGTCGGGGAACTGTCCGCCGATGACAGCTGCAATCTCTTCCGGCGTATGTTTATTTACGTATTCCTGGCCTTTTTTGATGGCATTGGTAAAGCCCTGTATGATTTTTGGATTCTTTTTGATATAACTCTTCTTTGCACAGTAGGTCGTATAAGGAACAAACCCGCTTTCCACGCCTATGGATGCGGCAACATACCCCGCACCCTGTGTTTCGAGGGCGGTTGCATTGGGTTCAAATTCCACGGTAAAGTCTCCTGTGCCGCCGGAAAAGGCCCCGGATGTGTTGGCAAAGTCGATGTTTTGGACCATCTTGATATCTTTTTTCGGATCGATTTTCTGTTTCTTCAGAACATACTCAAAGATCATCTGAGGCATTCCGCCTTTTCGTCCGCCGATCACTTCCTTGCCCTTGATATCGTTCCATGAGAAGTTTTTGATCTTTTTTCTGGAAACGAGGAAGTTGCCTGCACGCTGGGTAAGCTGCGCAAAGTTGACGGCATAGTCCTGGTTTCCTTCGTTGTACTGATAGATGCTGGCTTCCGGTCCCATGAAGCCGATGTCTGCATTTCCCGAGATCAGAGCGGTCATACTTTTATCCGCACCGAATCCTGTATCCACTTTCAGGTCGATACCTTCGTCCTTGAAATATCCTTTTTCAATGGCTACATACTGGGGAGCATAGAAGACAGAGTGGGTAACTTCGTTTAAGGTGACTTTGGTGAGCTTTTTTGTCTCTTTTTCGGATTTAGATGTTCCGCATCCGGACAAAACGCCCAGAGCCAGTACAGAGGACAGAAACGCGGCAGCAAGTTTTTTTACTTTCATAAAAACTCCTAAAAAATACTTTATTTCTTAGAGTATGCACGGCAGAAAAATCGGTGCAAATCTTCTTTACTTTAACGCGCTGATGTTGTATATTAAAACTAATCAAGCATCGAAAAGTCGAAGCAGGAAAAGGAGCAGCATATTATGAGCAAAAAGATTAAGACAGAGGCCGCCAAACGGCTGTTTCAGGCGATTCTTACGCTGGAGACAGAGGAAGAGTGTTTTACTTTCTTTGAAGATTTATGTACGGTGAACGAATTGGAATCCCTGGCACAGCGTTTTGAAGTGGCTTCCATGCTCAGGGAAAAACATACGTATCTGGAAGTGGCAGAAAAGACGGGAGCATCCACGGCTACGATCAGCAGGGTCAACCGTTCTTTAAACTACGGAAGCGACGGATATGATTTGGTATTTAACAGAATGAAGAAATAGGCTTTCGCCTATTTCTTCATTTTTTTCTCTTTCTTTTCTTTTTCCGGACTGTCAGTATAGAAATTGTCGATCATTTTCTCGATCAGCTGTTTTTTCGCATAAATATCATAGCACAAAAGTGTGATGAAGGAAAAATGCTGAAGCAGATCCCGGTCCTTTTCGTCTTCCACGAAAGCAAAAGATTCCCTGGCCTTTTTCAGGTCATCCGCTACGGATTCCGCGATCACCGGCTTCTGTCTGTGTTCCAGCTGATAAATCTCCTCATAGATATCGAAAAACGACAGTTCTCTGTCATCGTCATAAAAGTGGTTTTTCAGCGGGGCCAAAAGAGACTTGATATCTGAAATAGACATGAAGTTTTTCAGGTAATAGATATAGATTAAAAGAATCATATGATTTCTGGAGTATTTCTTTTTGCTGGAAGGCGGCAGCAGATCATTCTTTGAATAATTATTGATCATTGTTTTGGTGAAAATCTTATCTCCCTGAAAACGGGTGGAATTTTTTAGTTCTGTGTCCATAAAAGTTGTGATCTGGTCCATATAAAGGTCGATATTTGGAATATCTTCCGGTAGTATATAGTCTAATTCCAGCCACTTTGAAAGCTTTTCTTTTAAATCATCCATACATCGTCCTCCTTGATTGTATGATAACTACATTATACGGTTTTTTAAACTATATGACAAGTCTCTGACATGACATTTTCCGAAGGATTTTTGTTTTGAAAGCGGGGCATAAAAACTCAGGCACATTTATCGCTTCTTTGTTTTGACCGGATGTAGTATAATAGTAGTTAGTCTTACCGGAAAGGAAGGTTAAACAGAAGTAGAACAGAAGCAAGAAAGGATATTACATATGAGCATATATGATACATTGAATGAACAGCAGCGGGAAGCCGTATTTTGTACGGAAGGGCCTCTGCTTCTGCTGGCCGGCGCAGGCTCAGGCAAGACAAGGGTCCTGACCCACAGGATCGCCTATCTGATCGAACAGGGAGTAAATCCCTATCACATCATGGCGATAACATTTACCAATAAAGCAGCCAGAGAGATGAGAGAGCGTGTGGATGCCCTGGTGGGTTCCGGAGCGGAGCATATATGGGTCAGCACGTTTCATTCTACCTGTGTCCGCATATTGAGGAGACATATCGACAAGCTTGGCTATGACAACAGTTTTACCATTTATGACAGCGATGACCAGAAGTCTTTGATCCGGGGCATCTGCAAACAGTTTAAGGTGGACACAAAAAGTCTGCCGGAGCGTGCCGTGATGAATGCAATCTCCTCAGCGAAAGATGAGTTTATGACACCGGGAGAATACGAAACCCGGTATAATTTTGATTTTAAGAAAAAGAAAATTGCAGAAATCTACAAGGAATACCAAAAACAGCTGAAGGCCAACAATGCCCTGGATTTTGATGATCTTTTATTTAAAACAGTAGAGCTGTTTCAGTTTCACCCTGAAGTTTTGGACTATTATCAGGAGCGCTTCCGCTATATTATGGTGGATGAGTACCAGGATACAAATACCATCCAGTTTCAGCTCATCAGCATGCTGGCGAGGAAGTATCAGAATCTCTGCGTTGTAGGAGATGATGACCAGTCTATCTACAAATTCCGGGGTGCAAATATCAAAAATATTTTAAACTTTGAGGGCGTATTTCAGGATGCCGAAGTGATCAAGCTGGAACAGAATTACCGCTCCACAAAGAACATTCTGAATGCCGCCAATGAAGTCATCAGAAACAATAAGGGCCGGAAAGAAAAAGCCCTTTGGACAGAAAATGACGACGGAGATACGATTGTATTTCACCAATATGGGACAGAATATGAAGAGGCGGGACAGATCGTCGAAGAGATCGGCCGCCTGGCAAAAGATGGAGTGGACTATAAAAATATCGCGATTCTTTATCGGACCAATGCACAGTCCCGTATTTTTGAAGAGAAATTTATGATCAAAAATATTCCATACCGGATCGTGGGCGGAACGAACTTCTATCAGAGAAAAGAAGTAAAGGATGTGATCTGTTATCTCAAAGCTGTGGATAACGGCCTTGACGATCTGGCAGTGAAAAGGATCATTAATGTTCCCCGGAGAGGGATCGGCGCGACAACCATCGACAAGGTTCAGACCTATGCGATCGAGCAGAATATAGGGTTCCTGGATGCATGCTTTCAGGCAAGACAGATAGAATCTCTTGCCAATGCAAAGAGAAAGATCGAAAAGTTTTCAGAATTGATCGCAGACTTTAGGGAACAGGCACAGAAGGGAAGTCTTGAAGACCTGTTTCACTATATCTTGGAGGAGACAGGGTACGTAACCGGTCTTGAGGCCGAGGGAACGGAAGAGGCCATGGCCAGAATAGAAAACATTAATGAACTTCTGAACAAAATCGTTGCCTATGAAGAGACTGCGGAGGAACCCACACTTTCGGGGCTGCTTGAGGAAATCGCTCTGGTAGCAGATATCGACAGTCTGGAAGATTCAGACAACAGGGTAATTCTCATGACGCTCCACAGTGCAAAAGGGCTGGAGTTCCCTTATGTATTCATCAGCGGAATGGAGGACGGAATTTTCCCAAGTTATATGACCATAATTTCTGAAGACCAGGAAGAACTGGAGGAGGAGCGGAGGCTTTGTTATGTGGGCATTACCAGAGCCAAAGATCGCCTTTATCTGAGCGCTGCAAAGCGCAGAATGATGCAGGGAAGAACTCAGTTTAACAAGGTGTCCCGTTTCATTGATGAGATCCCGCAGGAACTTTTAAAGCTGGATTACGGCGTTAATTTGAATGATAAGCGGCCGGATCATGATATTTTTTCATCCAACCGGAGGACTCAGTTCAGAAAACCGTTCCAAAAACATCAATTTGCAGAACCAAAGGCAGAGTCGCTCTCTTATGGAAAAGGTGACCGAGTGAGCCATATCAAATTCGGCCAGGGCACTGTCATGGAAATCGTCTCCGGAGGCCGTGACTATGAGGTCACGGTAGACTTTGATAAACACGGTGTAAAAAAGATGTTTGCTTCCTTTGCAAAATTAAAGAAAACCGAGCAAAATTAGAAAAAAGATTAGTAATGAAACGGGATAAGTGATATAATAAAAAAAACACATAAGAAAGGGTGAATGACATGAAAAGTTTTGACGATTTACTAAGCGCGGCAAAAGTATCAGACATTATGCACAAGAAAGACAAAGATGATAATAAAATTGTCTGGGCTCTGGCAATCATCGGTGCAATCGCAGCAGTGGCAGGGATTGCGTATGCAGTCTACAAGTATTTGACTCCAGATTACATGGAAGACTTTGATGATGATTTCGATGACGATTTTGATGATGATTTCTTTGAAGATGAAGATGATATAAAGTTATCTGCAAAAGAGGAAGAAGAATAAAATTTACAGAAGGCATCTCAGCTGTGAGATGCTTTCTTTTTTTGTTTCTTAGAAAAGACTTTGTCAAGCGAATGCTTAAGGAAATCATTTGACTGCGTCAAAATATAAAAATTTTTTTAAGAAAGAATGTAGAAGCCAGCGGCAAAACGTGACACAAAGCGCGCAGTTATGCGGTTTAACCCGGTTTTAAAAAAATACAAAAAAGATGTTGACTTTTGCGCGCCTGTCCAGTATAATAAATCTTGCTTGTGAGAAAGACGGCAGCCAAACAACAGCAGTTTTGGAAAGTCTTTCAAGAAGGAATTACATATCGGGGTGTGGCTCAGCTTGGCTAGAGCGCTTGATTTGGGATCAAGAGGTCGCAGGTTCGAATCCTGTCACCCCGACTTTGCGGGTGTAGTTCAATGGTAGAACTCCAGCCTTCCAAGCTGATCACGTGGGTTCGATTCCCATCACCCGCTTTCGCTTTGCGAAGCATAGTATATATATTTATGCATATGAGTCTGTAGCTCAGCTGGATAGAGCAACGGCCTTCTAAGCCGTAGGTCATGGGTTCGAATCCCCTCAGGCTCGTTTTATTTCGCTCTTTTGAAATAATAATTTTATAGTTCATGTTTATGGTGGGTATAGCGCAGTTGGTTAGCGCGCCAGATTGTGGCTCTGGAGGCCGTGGGTTCGAATCCCATTATCCACCCTTTTTGTTTTATTAATTACAGGACTACTGGATTTCCTGAAAGATAATGGGCTATCGCCAAGCGGTAAGGCACAGCACTTTGACTGCTGCATTCGCTGGTTCGAATCCAGCTAGCCCAGTACGGGTGTGTAGCTCAGGTGGTAGAGCACTTGACTTTTAATCAAGTTGTCCGGGGTTCGAATCCCCGCACGCTCACTAGTCATCTATCGTTTATAGTATAGGTGGCATTTTTTATGCGGATGTGGCGGAACTGGCAGACGCGCTAGACTTAGGATCTAGTTCTTCGGAGTGCAGGTTCGATTCCTGTCATCCGCATTCATTTAATTTTACAGGCTGAAAAAACAGAACGGTACATTTGGATGGAATGTACCGTTCTGTTTTTGTTTCAGAGGTACTTATGAACATACGGCTGCATGCTTTGACCGGTTTTTGAAAAATCAGATTATTAAAATCAATTATTGAATTATCAGTTTTAAAAGCACTGCATATACTAAGAATCAGAAGACAACAAAACGGGCAGGAACCGGGAAAACCGAGGTCAGAAAAATGAACTTCTTTTAATAAGAAGAAATCAAAAAATCTGACCTCTTTTTTGTGGAAAACAAAAGAGTAGTATAAATTGCATAAATAAGTATATGGATTTGAGGAAAATATCAGACAAAACGTACAATAATAATTGGTAGAACCAAAGAAAATTATATTTCAAGAGTAAAAAAAGTAATTTTTCGCGAAAAATTTCGTAAAAAATAGGTTAATTTTTAGAATTGACAAAGCAATATAGGAGTATTATACTCACTACAAATTTAGGAAAGGAGGAGCAGTCGATGAGTTTATCGGAGAAATTGATGGAAGAACTTGTGAGCAGGACAGCGTTCACCATTCCTCTCTTCGGCGGGATTCCGGTACCGGAATCGGTTGTCGTCACATGGGGTATTATGGCTTTTGTCATCCTGCTGTGCCTGATCTTTGTGAGAAATTTAAAGCTTGTCCCCACAAGAAAGCAGGCCTGCATTGAGACTGCGGTGGGAGGAGTATACCGGTTTTTCCACGGGATTCTGGGCGACGAAGGAAAAGGCTATATCCCGTATCTTGCGACAGTCGGAATTTATCTCGGCCTTTCCAATTTGAGCGGTCTGGTCGGACTGACACCGCCTACGAAGGACATCAACGTAACGGCAGGGCTGGCGGTCATGAGCATCGTGCTGATAGAATATTCGGGAATCAGGAAAAAGGGTTTTAAGGGGTTCATAAAGAGCTTTGCCGAGCCTGTTCCGTTTATCGCACCGCTTAACGTGCTGGAAGTCTTCATAAGGCCTCTGTCGCTGTGTATGCGGCTCTTCGGAAATATTCTGGGTGGATTCGTCATAATGGAACTCTTAAAGATCGTAGCGCCGATTCTGGTGCCGATCCCGTTCAGTTTTTATTTTGACGTATTTGACGGACTGATTCAAATGTATGTGTTCGTTTTCCTGACGGCCATCTTTATGAAAGAGCTGATGGATTAGAATAACAAAAACAATCAATTATAGTATAAGGAGATGTAGATTATGTCATTAGTAGCATTAGGAGCAGGTATTGCAGTATTATCAGGTATTGGAGCAGGTATAGGTATCGGAATCGCCACATCAGGCGCAACAGATGCGATCGCAAGACAGCCGGAGGCAACAGGAGAGATCAATAAGACGCTGCTGCTCGGATGTGCGCTTGCAGAGTCAACGGCAATTTATGGTCTGGTTGTTGCAATCATTATCATGTTTGTACTTTAAAGAGAGCTTGGAGGCGGTATAGGTGTTAACATTTAACTCAGGACTCCTGTGGACGTTCGTGAATCTCATTGTGTTTTTCCTTATCTTAAAAAAGCTTCTTTTTCAGCCTGTTATGGGCATGATTGAGAAAAGGGAACAGATGATCAGCGGACAGATAGAGGACGCGGAACAAAAAAATACCCAAGCCGGGCTGCTGAAGGAAAAATACGAGGCCGAGCTTAAAAACGCCAATCAGGAGGCGGCTATGATCGTAAAGACAGCTAAGGAGCGGGGAAAAGAAGAATATGAGAAGATTTTAAGAGATGCCGGTGCGGAGGCGTCCAAAATAATTGCGGACGCAAGTAAAACCATCGAGACAGAGCGGGAAAAAGCAGTGCAGGGAATACAGAATGAAATTGCCCAGGTGGCGATCGCGGCGGCTTCCAAAGTGATTCAGGAGAATGTTGACCAGGCATCGAATGAAAAAATACTGGATGATTTTTTGAGAGAAGCGGGTGCAGGCCAATGAATGAGCTGACAGATAATTATGCAAAAGTATTTTTTGACTTAACGATCCCTGAAGAGTACATCCATGAGACGAAAAGGATCTGCAGTGAGTGTCCGGAATTCGTGAAGGCACTGGCAAGTCCGGTAGTTACAAAAAAAGAAAAACATGCAGTCATTGAAAGAGTGATCCCGGGACCGGTGCAGAGCTTTTTTAAGGTTGTCACAGACAACGGTGAGGCAGACAGCATCTTTGAGATATTTGCATCATATGATGAATTGGTTCTAAGAAAAAATAAAGTAGTCAAGGCAGTCTTTGCTTATGTCACCAAACCGGATGACAGGAAAATTGAAGACATAAAAAATATGATCTGCCGAAAATATCATAAAACAGGCGTAAATCTGCAGCTGAAAGAAGACCCGTCATTAATCGGCGGATTCATTCTGACTGTAGGTGATGATGTATATGACAGAAGCGTGAAGGCTTCCATTACAAAATTACAAAACAGCCTTGTGCGGAGGTGAAACAGTTGGGCAATATAAATCCGGAAGGAATTATTTCCGTTTTAAAAAGTGAGATAGAAGATTATGAGAATAAAATTGAGGTGCAGGAGGAAGGAACCGTTATCCAGGTAGGCGATGGTATTGCGACCGTGCATGGTTTAAACCATGCGATGTACGGGGAACTGGTAGAGTTTGAGAACGGTACCAGAGGCATTGTGCAGAATCTGGAGATGAAGACGATTGGCTGTGTGCTGCTGGGAAGTGATCACGGGCTGATTGAGGGGTCCAAAGTCGTCAGAAGCGGCAAGCGTGCCGGAGTACCGGTCGGGGATGCTTTGGTCGGACGTGTGGTTAATGCGCTGGGCGCTCCGATCGACGGAAACGGACCGATCAAGACCGATGGGTATCTCCCGATTGAGAGAGAAGCGGCGGGAGTCATCGACAGAAAATCCGTAGACGTACCGCTGGAGACAGGGATCCTTGCCATTGACGCAATGTTTCCGATCGGACGGGGACAGAGAGAACTGATCATCGGTGACCGTCAGACCGGCAAAACGTCCATTGCTGTGGACACAATTTTGAACCAGAAGGGCAAAGACGTCATCTGTGTGTATGTAGCTATCGGGCAGAAAGCATCCACTCTGGCTAAAATTGTTTCCACACTGAAGAAGCATGATGCCATGGACTATTCAATCGTCGTATCCGCATCGGCAAGCGATGTGGCTCCGGTCCAGTATATCGCGCCGTATTCCGGCACGGCCATGGCAGAGTATTTCATGGACAAAGGAAAAGACGTTTTGATCGTCTATGACGATCTGTCCAAACATGCGGTAGCTTACCGGGCCATGTCTCTGCTCTTACAGAGGCCGCCGGGACGGGAAGCATATCCCGGAGATGTATTCTACCTTCATTCAAGGCTGCTTGAGCGTTCATGCAGGCTGAATGAAGAACACGGAGGAGGATCCATTACGGCGCTGCCGATCATTGAGACTCTGGCAGGCGATGTATCTGCCTATATTCCTACCAATGTCATTTCCATCACAGACGGACAGATATTCCTGGAGAGTGATTTGTTCTTCTCCGGAATCCGGCCGGCGGTCAATGTGGGTCTGTCCGTTTCCCGCGTAGGAGGGGCGGCACAGACGAAAGCGATGAAGAAAGTTTCGGGAAGTCTGAGAATCGACCTGGCCCAGTTTCGGGAAATGGAGGTCTTTACCCAGTTCAGTTCAGATCTGGACCCGCAGACAAAGGAACTCCTTGATCATGGAAACAGGCTGGTAGAATTATTGAAACAGCCGCTCTATCATCCGATGAGCCTGCACAAACAGGTTATTCTTTTATGTGCAGCCAACCATCGTCTGCTCATGGATGTTCCGGTGAATGAGATCAAATCTTTTACAGAAGATCTTGTATCATTTTTTGAGGCTAAATATAGTCAGCTGGTCAGAGAGATTGATGAGAAAAAGGTACTGACCGATGAGGTAACGGAACAGATCGTTCAAGCAGTAAAAGAATTTAAAAAGTAGGTGAGCATACATGGCAAATATGACAGAAATCCGCTCCAGAATGAAAAGCATTCAGGAGACCATGAAGATCACCAACGCAATGTATCTGATCTCTTCCACAAAGCTTAGGAAGGCAAGGGAGAAGCTGGATGCCACGGCCCCATATTTTGAACTGCTCCAGTCGACAATCAAAGATATTCTGTTTCATTCACCGGACATTAATCATACCTTTTTTGACCAGAGGAAAAAGATAAAACCGGAAGATAAAAAGCGGGGTTATGTGGTCATGACGGCAGACAAGGGGATGGCTGGAGCCTACAACCATAATGTGCTGAAGCTTGCACAGGAGCGTCTGGCACAGGGAAATGACAATACCCTGTTTGTCATCGGCCAGATGGGAAGGAAGTATTTTACGAAAAAGAATGTCAGGATAGACATGGAGTTTCTTTATACCGCTCAGGACCCCAGCATGTGGCGTGCCAGAAATATTGCGGAAACATTGGTCGATCTTTACCGGAAGGAAAAACTGGATGAGATCTATATTATCTATACAAAGATGGTGACGCCTTTGAAGGCAGAGCCTGAAATTATCCAGATCCTGCCGCTGAAACGGCAGAGTTTTGAGGAAATGAATGTGGAACTCGAAAAGTATCACAAGATTGCCGATTATTCTCCGTCTCCCAAAGTAGTGATGGACCATTTGGTGCCCAACTATGTGAAAGGACTGATTTACGGAGCCCTGGTAGAGTCATTTTCCAGCGAGCAGAATGCGCGTATGATGGCGATGCAGGGGGCTACGGAAAGTGCAAAAGACATGATCAGGGAGCTGTCGCTTTTGTATAACCGTGCCAGACAGGCGGCAATCACCCAGGAGATTACAGAGATTGTAAGCGGCGCGAAAGCGTTTCAGAAGAAATAAAATTGATTTAGTCATAGAAAGAATTGTGGTGAAGATATGGAAAAGGGAAAAATCGTACAGGTTTTAGGTCCAGTCGTGGACGTGGAATTTGACGGCGGGTATCTTCCGCTGATCAAAGATGCGCTGACGGTAGAACTGGACGGCAAAAAACTTGTCATGGAAGCTGCCCAGCATATGGGGAACAACATTGTCCGCTGTATCCTGCTCGCATCCAGTGAAGGTCTGTCTAAAGATATGGAAGTGACAGCCACGGGAGCAGGGATCACGGTTCCGGTGGGCAGGCAGACACTGGGCAGAATGTTTAATGTGCTGGGACAGAATATTGACGGGAAAGAGCAGGTCGAAGGAGAAGAGCAGTGGGTCATTCACAGGGATCCTCCTACATTTGAGGAGCAGAGCCCGGTCGTAGAGATCCTGGAGACAGGAATCAAAGTCATCGACCTCCTGGCACCTTATGCAAAAGGCGGTAAAGTCGGATTGTTCGGCGGTGCCGGAGTGGGTAAAACGGTGCTGATTCAGGAGCTGATCCATAACATCGCCACGGAACACGGCGGATATTCTATTTTTACCGGGGTGGGAGAACGCTCCAGGGAGGGAAATGACCTGTGGACAGAGATGAATGAATCCGGGGTTATTGACAAGACAGCCCTCGTGTTCGGGCAGATGAACGAACCGCCGGGAGCCCGTATGAGAGTGGCGCAGACCGGTCTTACGATGGCAGAATATTTCAGAGACAGGGAGCATCAGAATGTGCTGCTGTTCATCGATAATATTTTCCGCTACGTACAGGCAGGTTCCGAGGTGTCTGCACTGCTTGGCCGCATGCCTTCTGCCGTCGGCTATCAGCCGACGCTGGCCAATGAAGTCGGAGAGCTGCAGGAGAGGATCACGTCCACGAAAAACGGATCGATCACCTCTGTGCAGGCCGTCTATGTGCCTGCGGATGATTTGACGGACCCGGCTCCGGCAACTACCTTTGCCCATCTGGACGCCACCACGGTGCTTTCCAGAAAGATCGTGGAACAGGGAATCTATCCTGCGGTAGATCCGCTGGAATCCACATCCAGAATTCTGGAAGCGGAAGTGGTGGGAGAAGAACATTACGAAGTTGCAATGCAGGTTCAGGAGCTTCTCCAGAAGTACAAAGAGCTTCAGGATATCATTTCTATCCTCGGTATGGAAGAACTGGATGAAGACGATAAACTCGCAGTTTACCGTGCCCGTAAGATCCAGAAATTCCTCTCACAGCCGTTTCATGTGGCAGAGAATTTTACCGGCATGAAGGGCAAATATGTGCCGGTGAGCGAGACCATCCGCGGATTTAAAGCCATTATAAGCGGAGAGATGGACGAATATCCGGAAAATGCATTCTTTATGGTGGGAACCATTGATGAAGTCATTGAGAAGGCAAAGAGTGAAACGGCCAGGGAAGCGTAAGAAAGAGGGATGAGCATGGGAAAGACCTTTTATTTGGAAATTACGGCCAGTGACCGGAAGTTTTATAACGGTGAATGTGAAATGATGATCTTTCCGGCGATCGACGGGCAGCAGGGCATCCTGCCCAACCATGAGTCCATGGTGACCGCTGTGAAGGCAGGAGAACTCAGGTTCAAAGTAAATGGTGAGTGGAAAGAAGCTGCCGTGGGCGATGGATTTGTTGAGATTATGCCGGAATTCGTCGTTCTTTTGGCAGACACGGTGGAATGGCCGGATGAAATTGATATCCGGAGGGCAAAAGAAGCAAAAGAACGGGCCCAGGAGAGGCTCAGACAGAAGGAAAGCCAGAGAGAGTACTATCACAGCAAGGCGGCGCTTTCCAGAGCAATGGCAAGGCTTAAAGTGACAGGAAAACATTTATAAGGCAGAATTCGATGCCGGAGGTCGACAACAATTAGTTGACAAGCCAAAAAGAATCCGCTATTATAAACTTTAATAAAAGGGAGTAGCTGGCGAGCAAATCGTTTGCGGTGTCGTCAATCTCGATGAAGAAATTCATCCGTATCGTAATGAAACAGCGAGACTTTTATTGCACGAAAGATGCAGTAAAAGTCCCGCTGTTTTTTTCGTCGGAAAAAGAAAGAAAATACATATAGAAATGGAGAATGATGAAAATGAAAGAATTTTACCAACAGACAGCAGAAGAAGTCAGGAAGCAGCTCAATGGCTCAATGGAACCGCTGACTGCAGCCCAGGTCACGGAACATCAAAAGCAGTATGGGTATAATGAATTGGTGGAAGGAAAAAAGAAAAGTGTGCTTCAGATTTTTCTGGAACAGTTTAAAGATTTTCTGGTCATTATACTGATTGCAGCGGCCACGGTGTCAGGATTTCTTGGGGATGTGGAGAGCACCGCGGTTATTTTGGTTGTCATCACGATCAATGCCATTCTCGGTACGGTCCAGACTGTGAAAGCGGAACAGTCTCTGAACAGCTTAAAGCAGCTTTCGGCTCCTACAGCCAAGGTGATCCGGGACGGAATCACGGTACAGATTCCTTCCAGGGAAGTGACTGTGGGGGATGAGATACTTCTGGAAGCAGGGGATTCCATACCTGCGGACGGAAGAATCTTAGAATCAGCCAGCTTAAAAGTGGACGAGAGTGCACTGACCGGGGAAAGCTTGGGTGTTGAGAAGACCACAGGCATCATCATCAGCCAGGTTCCGCTTGGTGACCGGACCAATATGGTGTACTCGGGAAGCTTTGTCACCTACGGAAGAGGAAAATTCCTTGTGACCGGGGTGGGAATGGACACAGAAGTCGGAAAGATTGCGGGAATGCTGAAAAATACAGAGGAAAAGAGGACTCCTCTCCAGGTCAATCTGGATCAGTTCGGACAAAAACTTTCCATCCTGATTCTGGTATTCTGCGGCATTTTATTTGGGATCAGCGTTATCCGGGGCGAGGATATGGGAGACGCATTTATGTTTGCCGTAGCATTGGCGGTTGCGGCGATCCCGGAAGCATTAAGTTCTATCGTGACGATCGTTCTCTCCTTCGGAACACAGAAGATGGCCAAGGAGCATGCGATCATCAGAAAGCTCCAGGCGGTGGAAGGACTGGGAAGTGTGTCCATTATCTGTTCTGACAAGACAGGTACGCTTACGCAGAATAAGATGACAGTAGAAGACTATTATGTGGGAGGTGTCAGGATTCCTGCCGCCCATATCGATCTGAAGAAACCGGCCCAAAAACAGCTGCTTGACTACAGCATGCTCTGCAACGATTCTACGAACGTCAACGGCGAAGAGATTGGAGACCCCACGGAGACGGCACTGATCAATCTGGGGGACAAGCTGGGAAGAAAAGCTGAGAGCGTCCGTTGCTTTTACCCGAGGGTGGCAGAGATACCTTTTGACAGTGACCGTAAACTGATGTCTACGGTACATGATATGGAAAACGGCTATGTCATGGTGACAAAAGGAGCTGTGGACGTGCTGTTAAACCGTCTGGTATCGATTCAGAAAGGAGACAAAACCACGCCGATCACCAACTGGGATAAAAAACAGATTGAAGCCTGCAACCAGGAGTTTTCACGGAACGGTCTGAGAGTTTTGGCTATTGCATATAAGACCATAGAAAAAGGGAAACGGCTCACGCCGGAGGATGAAAACGGCTATACGTTCCTTGGACTGATCTCTATGATGGACCCTCCAAGAAATGAATCCAGATCTGCGGTAGCGCAGTGTATCCAGGCGGGGATACGCCCGATCATGATTACAGGAGACCACAAAGTAACTGCCGCCGCCATAGCCAAGCGAATCGGCATATTAAAACATGAAAGCGAAGCCTGTGAAGGTTCTGAGATCGACCATATGTCTGATCAGGAGCTTGAGAAATTTGTGGAAGGGATTTCTGTCTATGCGAGAGTTTCGCCGGAGCATAAAATCCGGATCGTAAAGACATGGCAGAGAAAGGGCAATATCGTTTCAATGACAGGTGACGGAGTCAACGATGCGCCGGCGCTCAAGCAGGCAGACATCGGGGTTGCAATGGGGATCACGGGAAGTGAAGTTTCCAAAGACGCTTCCTCAATGGTGCTTACAGACGATAACTTTGCAACCATCGTAAAGGCAGTGGAAAACGGAAGGAATTTGTACCGGAACATAAAAAATGCGATCCAATTCCTGTTGTCGGGAAATTTTGCGGGAATCCTTGCGGTGCTCTATGCGTCTGTCGCTGCACTTCCGGTTCCGTTTGCTCCGGTGCATTTACTGTTTATCAATCTGCTGACAGACAGCCTTCCGGCCATTGCACTCGGACTGGAACCCCACACCGACAAGGTGATGGAAGAGAAACCGAGGCCTGTGAACGAATCCATACTCACAAAAGATTTTCTGGTTAATATCGGAATCGAAGGATTTGTGATTGGAGTCATGACGATGATCGCATTTATGGTGGGATACCGGGACCACAATGCTCTTCTGGCGAGCACAATGGCATTTGGAACGCTTTGTATGTCGAGGCTGGTGCACGGCTTTAACTGCAAGTCAAATCATCCGGTGCTGTTTACAAGGAAATTTTTCGACAATGTGTATCTGATTGGTGCATTTATACTCGGAGTGATTCTGATGACATGCGTAATGACGATACCTTCGCTTCATACATTGTTTAAGGTCCAGACACTGAATATGCAGCAGCTGTTTACCGTATATGGGCTGGCACTGGCCAATCTTCCGCTGATCCAGCTGCTGAAAGCCATAAGAGTAAGAGTGAGGATATTATAAGATGGTGATAAAAGGAGCCGAATCCTGATTTTATTTTGGGAATCGGTTCCCTTTTTCTTGTCAGAAAAACAGAAAAGCTTTAAAATAGAGAAAACGGAAGAGAGACAGGGATGATCAGAAAAAGGGGGATATATGAAAAAAATTACAGGGAGAAGATTTTGCAGAAGAGCAGCGGTCTGTTTGTCTGTACTGCTGATCAGCATCATCTTTCTGGGGAATCACTGGAGTTTTGAGGCCTCCGAAAAGGAAACAGAACAAACGGATCAACGGGTGGTGAAGGTAGGATTTTTAGAAACTCCGGGGATATGCGAAAAAGATAAATACGGAAATTATACCGGGCTGACACCGGATTATCTGAATGAGATTGCAAAATATACGAACTGGGAATACGAATATGTCCCGACTACAGCGGACACCTTTATACAGGATCTTGCGGATGGAAAGTATGATGTATTGGGAGGTGCCTACTATGCCAAGGAATTGGAGCCTTATTTTGCATATCCAAAGTACAGTATGGGGAGCAGCCGTGCAGGACTTCTGTGTCTGAAAGAAGATAACAGGATCAAAAGTTATGAGCTGAATACGCTGAACGGCAAAACCATCGGAGTCTATGAGAAAGCGGATGAAAAGATCCGAAGGCTGAAAGACTTCTTAAAGATCAACAATATTAAGTGCAGGCTGAAATACTATGGTCCCAAAGACCTCTCAGAAAGTGGAGACCTTTATAAGTATTTATTAAATAAAGAAGTCGATTTGCTGCTGGGAAATGAACTGGAGGAGAATCCTGATTTCCGGCTGGCTGCTTCCTTCGATGCTCAGCCTTATTATCTTGTAACAAGCCCGAAAAATAAAGAGATTCTGAACGGAATTAATTCTGCGCTGGAAAAGATCCAGGACGCCGATCCTGGTTTTGAAAAGGAAAAGTATGAAGAAAATTTTAAAGACAGACAGAAGATATCGTCCGTCTATCTGACGAAAGAAGAGGAGAAATATATCGCCGCCAAGAAATCGGTTTCGGTTGCTGTTGTAGCAGACTGGCACCCTTTCTACTGTAAGCAGAATACTACAGATCACCATGATGGTATTATTCCGGAAATACTCGAAGAGATCTCTGATTTTTCCGGCCTGAAGTTTACTTATGTCACTGCGGATTCGTATGAGGAGGCCATCCGGCTGGTACAAGAAGGCAAGGCAGATATTATGGGATTTTTTCTGGATACTGAAGCAGATGCGAGAAAGAATGATCTTGTCCTGACCAGCGCCTATGTCAGCCTTAACAATATTGTCATCAGAAATAAATCAGAGAATTTTCCTTCCGACGGGATGGAAGCCGGGGTTCTGAAAGGAAGAACACTCCCGGATGAAATAAAGGCGAAAAGAGTGAAATATTATAAGGATGCAGAAGAGATTATTTCGGCACTGAATAAAGGAAAAGTGGACTTCGTGTACGGTCTGGCGGCTTCTATGGAACAGGAGATGCAGAACCACCGGTATAATAATGTCGTCCCGGTGACAGGAGTCAACATTAACATGGGGGTGTCCTTTGCACTGGCGGGCCCGGCGGATACCAATCTCCTGTCGATACTCAACAAATCCATAAATAATGTTACATCGGATGAGAGGAATACAATTCTTAACAGGAATCTGGTTTCCTTCGGCACCTCATTTTCGTTTAAAGATTATATTTATGCAAACCCCATCGCTGTACTTTGTCTGCTGGCAGTCATTATGCTTATGGCGGCAGCAGCCTTTATTCTGACTTACAGATCCAAAATGAGAAGCAGGATCATGCAGAGTGAACTTGAGAAAGCAGAGGCAAAGAGCAGGGCAAAGAGTGAATTTCTCTCTCAGATGAGTCATGAGATACGGACACCTATGAACGCGATCACAGGTCTCACCGATTTGCTGCGGATGGAGGAGAAGCTTCCGGACGGAGCCAGGGAAAAACTGCAAAAAATTCATGCATCCTCTCAGTATATGCTGTCACTGATTAACGATATTCTGGATATGTCAAAGATTGAAAATGGAAAGCTGAACATTGAGCCCGAAGACTTCTCTCTGACAGAACTGCTGGATGGGTTAATTGAAATGATGGAAGTGCAGGCAGAAGAAAAGCAGATTCATTTTGAATTTGTCAGGGAGATTGAGCATGACTTTGTAACAGGAGATCCGATCCGCCTGCGCCAGGTACTGACCAATCTTCTCTCTAATGCCTTTAAATTTACGAAGCACGGAGGCAGAGTCACTCTGACTGTCCGGGAGGAGCACAGGGACGTCAGTACTGGGGAATATTTCTTCTCTGTCAAAGATAATGGGATCGGTATCGCCCAGGACAGGCAGAAACAGATTTTCGAGGCCTTTGAACAGCTGGGAGCCAGCAGCGCAAGAAGCGAGGGAACAGGTCTCGGACTCCCGATCAGTTCAAGCATCATCAAGGCTATGGGAGGAAATCTCATGGTGGAGAGCCAGACTGGCAAAGGTTCTGAGTTTTATTTCAGACTCTGTCTGCCCACCGGGAAAGACAGCACGAACTACAGGAGTGAAAATGCTTTGGAACTTCGGCAGTTCCATGATATCCGGATTCTGGTTGCGGAAGATAACGATCTGAATGCAGAAATTGTAAAAGAACTGCTTGAGATGGAAGGCGCGTCCGCAGAACGGGCAGTCAACGGACAGGAAGCCGTGGAACGATTTTTGTCGGGTGAACAGGGCCGTTATCAGCTTATTTTAATGGACATCAAGATGCCGCTGAAAAACGGTTATGAAGCGGCGGAAGAGATCAGGAAAAGCAGCCATCCGGATGCAGAAACAGTACCGATCATTGCGATGACAGCAAACTCTTTCAAAGAAGATATGGATGCAGCGTTTGCCTCAGGAATGAACGGTTTTGTGCCAAAGCCGATAGACATTGGATATCTCAATCAGGTGATGGAAGAGAACCTGAAAAAGGAATAAAAAAGTGCCGTATCCCAGAGGATAAAACGGGGATACGGCATTTCCTTTTAATCTAAAATAAATGGTTTTAATGCATTTTCAATGTCTTCCAGTTCGTCTTCACCGTAAACAGTGAGAAGCAGCGGTTTGGACAATTCCAGGCTGAAAATGCCCATAATGGATTTTGCATCGACAACATAGCGGCCGGATGCTAAATCTATCTCGGATTTAAACCGGTTGATCAAGTTGACAAAGTCTTTTACTTTGTCTATGGAATCTAACAATATTTTATAGGTTTTCATATCAAACACCCCTTTCTTCTTTGCTGATGCAATGTCATGGTACAATTTTTTCAGCGGAAAGTCAAATTTCTCATAAGAATATATTGACAAGAAACGGATAAAATGAATAAAATAAAGATCAGCGAAAAGGGAGAGCAGAAAGCAGGGAGGAAGATACATGGGACTTTTAACAAGAGTAACAGATAATAATCCATTTAGTAAAGATATCGACGAATTGCTGGAAAAGCGTGCTGATGTACAGGAAAAAGATACGGAAGACGGACTTACCTATGAAGAATCTATGAAAAAGATTGAGGAACGGATTAAGGAATTAGGCATCCTTGAAGAGGAAGAATAAAATGCAATTTTAGACGTGCGTCAATATGCGGCGCACGTTTTCATACATCTGAATTGTTAACCTATATACTTATCATGGTTGACAATTTGAAGTTCATAGCGTATACTTCAATAACGAAGAGGGAAAGAGAAAGGAGTTTATATGCTGGAGGAATTTACAAGACAGATCCTTTCAGGAGAACAGGAACAGATTAAAACAGAAGATGTATTGTTTTTGCTGGATGCAGATCTTGAGATGCTGTGCCGGTCGGCGGACAGGATCAGAAAGCATTTTTGCAAAGACCATGGAGATCTCTGCACGATCATCAATGGGAAAAGCGGAAAGTGCAGCGAGGACTGCAGGTTTTGTGCACAGTCATCCCATCACCGGACCCATGCGGAAGATTATGCGTTTCTTCCGGCCGAAGAGATCTTAAAGGACTGCCGGATGCAGGAGAGGAAAGGAATACATAGATACTCTGTCGTGACAGCCGGAAAATCCCTTGAGGGAGAAGATTTTTCAAGAGCTTTAAAGGCCTATCGTGTTATGTCTGAGCAGTGCAGTGTTTCCCTTTGTGCATCCCACGGATTTTTGTCTTATGATGCTTTTTTAGATCTGAAAAGGAATGGAGTTACACGATATCACTGTAATTTAGAGACATCAAGACGTTTTTTTTCTGAGATCTGCACGACGCATACATATGATGATAAGATCGCAAATATCGAGAGGGCAAAGAAAGCAGGCCTTGAGATCTGTTCCGGAGGGATCATCGGAATGGGTGAGACAGAGGAGGACAGGCTTTCTTTGGCCCTTGAGCTGGCAGGACTCGGAGTTGACTCGATCCCGGTCAATGTTCTTACGCCGATCAAAGGTACTCCTCTGGAAGGAAGAAGAAGGCTTAAGGAAGAAGAAATACTGAGAACGGTCGCAGTGTTCCGGCTCTTAAATCCAAAAGCAGAAATTCGTCTGGCTGCAGGGCGGAATTTGATGAAAGACTGCGGAAGAGAGGCGTTTTGTTCCGGGGCAAACGGAGCAATCACTGGTGATATGCTCACTACATCCGGCAACAGGGTGGAAGACGACAGAAAAATGTTTTTACAGCTTGGATTTTCATTGACATAAGGAGGAATAACCATGAAGAAACTAGAAACAAGGCAGATGACACTCATAGGATTGATGTCGGCACTCATGTGCGTTGCGGGACCGCTTTCTGTTCCGTTGCCGTTTACACCGGTTCCAATATCTCTGACAAATCTGATCATTTATCTGACAGCATTTGTACTCGGGTGCAAATCAGGTACTGTGAGTTATGTGATCTATCTGCTGCTTGGCACAGCGGGACTTCCTGTTTTTTCGGGATTTACGGGAGGCCTGTCCAAACTTGCCGGTCCTACGGGCGGATATTTGATCGGATTCATATTGACGGCTGCAGTCTGCGGGTTTGCAGCGGATCACTCCGGAGGAAAAAGGACCATACAATTTGCAGGAATGGTGATTGGAACGCTGGCAGCATATCTGTTCGGAACCGTTTGGCTCTGTTTACAGATGAACCTTACACCGCTCCAGGGCCTCATGGCCGGAGTCATCCCATATTTGCCGGGGGACCTGGTGAAAATGATACTGGCTGCGGCGATAGGAAACAGCATACGGCATACGGTGAAGCAAACGGCGTCGGCGTCTTCGCATTGATGAAAAGGCATGAAAATAATTTTTTCATGCCTTTTTGTTGACAAATTATTTGTACTATCGTATTATTGTATTAAAAGATCAGTACAATAATACGATAGTACAAGGAGGATATATGGATACGATTGTGAAAGCAGAGGAGATTACAAAATCCTTTGGAAAACAAATAGCAGTGAGAAATGTCAGTATGGAAGTAAAGAAGGGAGATATTTACGGATTCATCGGGGAGAACGGTGCAGGGAAGACTACCATGATCCGGATGATGGCAGGACTGGCCAAACCCTCCTCCGGCAGACTTTCCCTGTTCGGTTCCGGTGATCTGGTGAAGGCCAGAGAGAAGATCGGGACAGTGATTGAATATCCGGCGCTGATGCCCGGTATGACGGCCAGAGAGAATCTCATGGTGGAGATGAAGCTCAGGGGATTGAAGGATCCGAAAAAGATTGAAGAAGTTCTTATAAAGGTAGGGCTTGCAGACACCAAAAAGAAGAAGGTGAAAAATTTTTCCCTTGGTATGAAGCAGAGGCTGGCGATCGCCATTGCACTTTTGGGCGATCCGGAATTTTTAATTTTGGATGAACCTACCAACGGGCTTGATCCGGTTGGAATCCGTGAGATCAGAGAGCTGATCCAGGAGCTGAATCAGGAACATCACATCACGGTTTTGATATCAAGCCACATTTTGGGAGAGTTATCGAAACTGGCTACCAGATACGGTATCATCCACAAGGGCGAACTGATCCAGGAATTTACGGAAGAAGAATTAAACAGGCAGAGCCAGTCCAGTCTCACGGTAAAGATGCCGAAGGAACAGCGGGAGAAGGCGTGCAGAGTTATGAGAGAGCAGTTTTCAGCCAGAGAATTCCAGATGGTTGGAGAAGAAGAACTGAAGGTCTACGGATTTTTAGAAAAGCCAGGGAAAGTCAATCAGGCGCTTATGCAGGAAGGAATCCAGGTAGAAGAAATCTTCGTAGAAAACATGGATTTGGAAAAATACTTTTTAAGAGCAGTGGGAGGTGCGGCATGTTAAATTTAATTCGGGCAGATGTTTATAAATTGTTAAAATCAACGTCATTTCGTGTGTGCGGAGTGCTGTTTCTTTTGCTGGCGGGATCTGAAAATTTTCTTTATCATCTTGTGGAAAAAATGGGCGGCGGTACTGGGACGCAGACGACGGTCCTTTCAAGGATACAGGGGACAGATACCTCTTATCTGATTCTGCTGGCGATCGTTATTTCCCTGTTCATCGGAAGTGAATATACCTATGGAACCATTAAAAACCTGGCATCAAAGCATTACGAGAGGAATGAAATCTTTGCTTCCAAGTGGATCGTGAGTGTTCTGCTGGCAACGGTTTATTTCGCGGTGAGCATCGTAATTGTGGGAATCACCGCTGCGTTTTACTGGAAAACCGGAGATTTGAGCGGGAATGTTATAAGCAATACCGCAGGCTTTTTGTTCACAAAATATATTCTGGTCCTCAGTATCACTTCTCTGTATGTCATGGCCGCCTTTGTAATAAGGAAGACACAGTTTGTCCTTCCGGTTGCCATCATTGGGCTGGACGTTATCGGAACCATTGCATTATATGGCGATATGGGACTCACAAAACTATTGGGGCATACGGTGCAGCTGTCAAAATACTGGCCGGGCAACATGCTGTCTATGATCATTCAGAGCGGCGCACAACATGCTGAACTTCTTCCGGGGGTTTTAACCGGACTTGTATTTCTTACTGCGGCTGCGGCCGGCGGAGTTATACATTTTAAACGTGTGGATATCAAATAACCCGGTTGACATTTTTATGGAAAGCGCATAAACTATATGGTAAGTGAAATGCGCAGAACAGAAAGAGTACCTACACTGGAACTAACAGAGAGAAACTGTCACCGGCTGAAAGCAGTTTTTAGGAAATGTGTTGGGAATGCCTCTGGGAGCAGACAGGGCGAATCGAAAGTAGTCCTGTACGTGGCCGGCGTTAACGGAAGGTTAAGGGAAAGCATCCTCAAGGATACTTTAAGTAAGAGTGGAACCGCGGATATAACTTCGTCTCTTTTTTGAGACGGAGTTTTTTATTACTTAGGAAAGCTCTGCGACCTTCCCTGTGAAATAAAAAACGCTCCGCGGGCTGTACACAGATGTGTAAGGAAATTATTTGACTGCGTCATTGGGAAGTTGAAGTGTGGGCTTGCCCACTTTGTTCTATGGAGGTAAGTATGGGCTTTAGAGAGTTTGCAAAAAGCCAGTTTGACATCATAAAGGACCGGGACCCGGCCCTTAAAAATCAAAAGGAAGTATATTTATATCCTTATGTAAAGGCTTTATACTGGTATCGGATCACCCATCGTATGTATAAGGAAGGAAATTTTTATAAGGCCAGAAAGATATCACAAAAGATTGCCCGAAAGACTGGGATTGAGATTCACCCGGGAGCACAGATAGGAAAAGGCCTGTTTATTGACCACGGACATGGGGTTGTCATCGGTGAGACTACGATCATCGGCGACAATGTGACGATTTACCAGGGAGTCACGCTGGGAGGCACCGGAAATGAAACCGGGAAGCGCCACCCTACCATCGAGGACAATGTTTTGATCAGCGCCGGTGCGAAAGTACTAGGATCGATCACGATTGGGAAGAATTCCAAAATAGGAGCGGGTTCCGTTGTAGTTTCCGATGTGCCTCCCAACTCCACCGTGGTCGGAGTGCCGGGCAGAGTGATCAAGAGAGACGGGACCAGGATTCAGAGCCTGGAGCTCAACCAGATCGATCTTCCGGACCCGGTTGACATGGATATTGAGAAGCTGGCAAAAGAAAACGCTGAGTTAAGAAGTGCACTGAATATATTTATGGAGCACTGCAAACGTGTAGAAGATGCTGCGAAAGGAGATAGAGAATGAAGATCTATAATACACTGACAAGAAAAAAAGAGGAGTTTGTACCGGTACACCCTGGGAAAGTGGGGATGTATGTGTGCGGCCCCACAGTTTATAACTATATTCATATCGGAAACGCACGGCCGATGATCATCTTTGATACGGTCCGCAGATATTTTGAATATAAAGGATATGATGTGAATTACGTCTCAAATTTTACAGATGTGGATGATAAGATCATCAAGAAAGCCAATGAGGAAGGCGTATCTGCCACAGAGATCGCAGAGCGTTACATTGAAGAGTGTAAAAAAGATATGGAAGGCTTAAACGTGAAGCCGGCGACCCATCAGCCGAAAGCCACGGAAGAGATCGACGGAATGATCCGTATGATCGGGACCTTGATTGAAAAAGGGCATGCCTACGAAGTAAATGGTACGGTTTACTTTAAAACCCGTTCTTTTGACGGATACGGAAAGCTTTCCAAAAAGAACATTGACGACTTGGAGGCAGGCCACAGGGATATTAAAGTCCGCGGGGAAGAAGGCAAACAAGATCCGCTTGATTTTGTGCTTTGGAAGCCGAAAAAAGAAGGTGAGATTGCATGGCCGTCTCCTTGGGGAGAAGGCCGCCCGGGATGGCATATCGAATGTTCCGAAATGTCGAAAAAGTATATCGGGGATACGATTGACATTCATGCGGGAGGAGAGGACTTGATTTTTCCTCATCACGAAAATGAAATTGCCCAGAGTGAAGCATGCAACGACGAATGTTTTGCAAACTACTGGATGCACAACGGGTTCTTAAATATCGACAATCAAAAGATGTCCAAATCAGCCGGCAACTTTTTTACTGTCAGAGAGATCAGTGAAAAATATCCGCTGCAGGTTATCCGGTTTTTCATGCTGAGCGCACATTACCGCAATCCGCTGAACTTCAGCGATACGCTTGTGGAATCTGCCAAGAACGGACTGGACCGCATCCTCACAGCGATTGATCTTGTAAGGGATCAGGCCGATAAACCGGAGACAGCTGCAGGAAAAGAAGAAGAGGCTAATCTTGAAGAAGCAAGGAAATTGGTCGGCAAGTTTGAGGAAGCTATGGAAGATGATTTCAACACGGCGGATGCGGTCTCTGCCATCTTTGAACTTGTGAAGCTGGCCAATACAACCGTAAAAGAGTCATCCTCTGATTATGCGGCAAAGCTCCTGGAAACCATGGAAACGCTGTGCGGAGTACTCGGAATCGAGACAAAGCAGGAAGAAGATATTCTGGATGAAGAGATTGAAAGGATGATTGAGGAACGGCAGCAGGCGAGAAAAGAAAAAGATTTTGCCAGAGCAGATGAGATCAGAGACGAACTGCTGGAAAAAGGGATTATTTTAAAGGATACAAGAGAAGGCGTAAAATGGAAACGAGCTTAATTGAGTTTATGACGAAGGGACTTGACCTGCCTCAAATGGACCCTAAGGCTTACTCACCCCTTGGGCTCGCCTACATCGGAGATGCGGTCTATGAGATCGCCGTTCGGACACTGGTTATCTCTGAAGGGAACATGAGTGTGAATAAGTATCACAAAAAATCCAGCAGTCTGGTGAAAGCTTCCGCTCAGGCAGGGGTTTATGATAATATTAAAGAAAAGCTCACAGACGAAGAGGCAGCCGTCTATAAGCGGGGCCGAAATGCCAAATCTGCTACGGCCGCAAAAAATGCTTCGATCGTGGAATACCGGATGGCCACAGGGGTCGAAGCCCTGATCGGATATCTGTACTTATCCGGGAGGACGGCACGGGCTTTGGAGCTGATTAAAATTGGATTAGATGTAGGAGAAAATGAATGAGTTACGAAGAATATCTGCTGGCGGGAAGAAATGCGGTGCTGGAGGCACTGAGGGCGGGAAAGCCCATTGATAAGATCTATATTCTGGACGGATGCCAGGACGGTCCCGTCCGGACGATCGTCCGGGAGGCAAAGAAGACAGACGCAGTTCTGAATTTTGTAGAAAAAGAACGTCTGGATCAGCTTACAAAGGAACATCATCAGGGCGTAGTCGCAATGGCTGCGGCCTATGAATATGGACAGATGGAAGATCTGTTTGCCAGGGCAGAGGAAAAGAAGGAAGATCCGTTTTTTATTCTACTGGACGGTATTGAAGATCCTCACAATCTGGGAGCTATCATAAGAACAGCAAATCTTGCCGGAGCCCATGGCGTTATCATTCCAAAAAGAAGGGCAGTGGGACTGACCCCGACGGTGGCAAAAACATCCGCAGGAGCGCTGAATTATACCCCGGTGGTCAAAGTGACCAACTTGTCAAATACGATGGAAGAACTGAAGGAGCGGGGATTATGGTTTGTCTGTGCTGATATGGACGGGGACATGATGTACCGCCAGAATTTAACCGGTCCTATTGGGCTGGTCATCGGAAACGAGGGCAGCGGTGTCAGCCGCCTTGTGAAGGAGAGGTGTGATTATACCGCTTCTATTCCGATGAACGGCGATATTGATTCTCTGAATGCATCGGTTGCAGCCGGCGTGCTGGCTTATGAGATCGTGAGGCAGAGGCTTTTAAAATAGGGGAACTATGAAAGACTTTGAACATTATTCTGACAGGGACCTGTTAAATGAGATAAAAAGCGGTGACGATCGGGCGATGGATTTTCTTCTGAACCGGTATGGGGGACTGGTGCGCAGGGAATCCAGGAAGTTCTTTCTGGCCGGAGCCGATGAGGAGGACTTGATCCAGGAAGGGATGATCGGTCTTTTTAAAGCTGTAAAAAATTATGATGACGAAAAGAACGCCTCCTTCTCTACATTTGCATCACTTTGTGTAAAACGGCAGATTTATACGACGGTGACGGCTTCCAAGAGAAAGAAACACGGTCCATTGAACAATTATATCTCACTGTTTAATGAACAGGGAGAGGAAGACCAGTTTATGGAAGAAGACACAAATCCGGAACAGGTTCTGATACAAAAGGAAAACATCTCTGACTATTATAAGAAAATTGAGACAAAGCTCAGCAGTTTTGAGAAAGATGTGATGGAACTTTATCTGAGCGGAGAGAATTATGTGGAGATCGCCGTAAAACTGGACAAACCGAAAAAGTCCATTGACAATGCGATTCAGAGGATCCGCAGAAAATTAGGGGAAGAAAGTTAATCACCCGGAGGGGGAGTATACATGCAGAATGTTTATGCGTTGTCCGATATTCACGGCCAGGGCCGGGCTTTTTTTGAGATGCTGGAGAAGATCCGTTTCTCTCCGGAAGATAAATTATATATTATCGGAGATGTGGTGGACCGCGGGCCGGATGGCATCCAGCTGCTGGAATATATAAGGGAACAGCCGAATATGGAACTTCTCATGGGAAATCATGAAGATATGTTTCTAAGAACGATGGATGACGAAGAGTCATGGTATGAGACGTGGATTTTTAACGGCGGAGGTGTTACGTTAGCTTCTCTTATGTCGTTTCCGAAAAAGGAGCAGGAGCAATGTATTGAGTTTGTGCGAAAGCTTCCTCTTTACCGGATGATCACAGTGGAGAACAAGCGTTATCTTTTGGTTCATGCAGGCATTGATGCAGCACTGGGAGATTCAGAGGATAAGATTTCACAGATGGACCGGGATAACCTTTTATGGATTCGCAGGGAGTTTTTCAATGCTGCCCTTGCCTGTCCGTATACCGTTGTTTTTGGACACACACCCACAGGTGCACTGCTTTATTATGCCGGGACTTTGACGGAAGAAGCAAGGGAACAGGCTGCCGCATTTCATATTACAAAATGGGATCACAGGATCGCCATTGACTGCGGAGCCGCCTACGGTGAAAATCTTGGCTGTCTGAGATTGAATGATCAGGAAGAATTTTATATAAAAATATGAAAAAATATTGACAAGATTCGATCGGTATGATAAATTTAATAACGGTCTTGCTGATGTGGCACAGGTGGTAGCGCACCTCATTGGTAGTGAGGAGGTCACGGGTTCAACTCCCGTCATCAGCTTATCGTAAGAAACGGCTCAAACCTTGATTTTATGCGGGTTTGAGTCGTTTTTTTTGCTTGAATGCTTTGTATGAAGAATAGGAAAATGATTTTGATATAATAATTTTAACGAGATTTTTTATTACATATATTTACAAAAAAATGATTTACTTTAAATTCCAAATATGTTAAAGTAGAATCATGAAATATACTTACAGTACCAAGAAAGGGGTTGGTACAATGAAAATAGAATATAAAAAGAAAGCTGTTAAATACATAAATAGTTGTGATAAATCAACTAAAAGACGCTTGAAAGACAGCATTGAGAAATTACCGCTCGGTGATGTAAAAAAATTAACTGGATATGAGTGTGAGTATAGATTAGGGGTTGGTAATTTGCGTGTGTTATTTACGTTTGAAAATGATATAATAACAATAAATGAGATAAGACCAAGGGGAAAAGCATATAAGAGGCTTTAGGAGGTGTAAACAATGAGCAGAGAAACAATAAAGAATTTGATTGACATGATAGATGAAAAGGATATAGATACAATTTACAAGGTAATTTTGAAATTTATTCCGGAAGTGAGTCCTGATCCGGATGAGATTGAAGCAATTGCAGAGGCAAAAGCAGACAGGAGTGCTACAATTTTGCATGAAGACATTCATTGGGATTAGTCATGTTAAACGTTTGCAGATGTAGGCCCTCTTTTACATGAGAAAATGGTAAATAAGAATAAGGTTATTATAAAAAGTACAATTTTATGCGGAGTTAAGAGGCACTGAAACACTAGAGATTATGAGGCGGGTTACTCGGCTACCCGTCTCTTTTTTTAAAATATTTCAGGAACATATAAATTGAAATATGGAGGTAATACAAAATGGAACTAAAGATTTTAAAACAGGATTTTTCCATCGGTAAGCTTCACGATGTTTCCCAGGCAGATTTACAAAATGAGTTTTGCTTTTTTGCTAAAACCGACCAGGAGAATTCACTGGTCTGCCCCACGGAGTTTATGCCTGACGACATGATCGAGAGAGAAGACGGCTGGAGGGCGTTCCGGATACAGGGAATCCTTGATTTTTCTCTGATTGGGATTTTGGCTGAAATATCTTCCATGCTGGCCGATCACAAAATCGGGATTTTTGTTATTTCTACTTATAATACGGATTATATACTGACCAAAGCCGAAAACTTTGAAAGAGCCGTCCGTGTTCTAGCGGATCATGGATATGAAATCACACATTGATTTTCCGGACTTGACTGAAAAGTTCTGTGAAAAGATTGCGCTGAATGTTTGGAAACTTTCCTGCAATATGATATGATGAATCCAGAGAAAATTTATGGAAGAAAGGAACGACAGATGTTAGACGGAAAGAAATCATTATTCAGTGGCATGCAGGCCACCGGTACTATTACATTGGGCAATTACCTGGGAGCATTAAAAAACTGGGTGGACATTGATAAAGATCAGTATATGTGTTTTTACAGTGTTGTGGACATGCATTCCATCACAGTAAGACAGGAGCCTTCGGAGCTGAGAAAAAGGGCCAGGAGCCTTTTGGCACTCTATATAGCGGCAGGACTTGATCCGGCAGAAAACTGTATTTATTACCAGTCACACGTTTCGGCACACGCAGAACTCATGTGGATCTTAAACTGCTTTACCTATATGGGGGAAATGAACCGGATGACTCAGTTTAAAGATAAGTCACAGAAGCATCCGGAAAATATCAACACAGGACTTTTCACTTATCCGGTCCTGATGGCAGCAGACATTTTGCTGTTTCAGTCTGATGTGGTGCCCGTGGGAAAAGACCAGATGCAGCATTTGGAGATCACCAGAGATATTGCTGAAAGATTTAACAAGATATACGGTGATGTATTCACGATTCCGGAAGCATATATCGGCAAAGTCGGACAGAAGATCATGAGCCTTCAGGAGCCGGAGAAAAAGATGTCCAAATCTGACGAGAATGCCAATGCACACATTCTGCTTCTGGATGATCCGGACACGATCATGAGGAAGTTTAAGAAGGCGGTGACGGACTCCGAGGCATGTATTGCTTATTCAGAAGAAAAGCCAGGCATTAAAAATCTGCTGGATATTTACTGCGCGATCAACGGAAAGAAACCCGAGGAAGCAGTGGCTGAATTTGAAGGCATGGGATACGGAAAGCTGAAAGAGCGGGTTGGAGAAGTGGTTGTGGAAGAACTGCGGCCGATTCAGGAACGCTATAACGACATTATGAAGAATAAAGATTATTTAAATAAGATCATAAAAGATAATGGGGAAAAGGCTTCTTACTATGCAGCGAAGACCTTGAGAAAGGTACAGCACAAAGTGGGATTCCCTGACCGTATCCGCTGATATGTGCGGAATATGAGTACAAAACAGCAAGATCCGGTGCGGGCAGCTTTCAGAGGCTGCTTTCACCGGATTTTTTGATGCAAAAGAAAAGTTTATATTGCCTGCCATTTGAGACCTGAATAGGCAAAAGTATCTTGCAGTGGACAGGCGCTTTTGTTATAATTTTAATATCATTTAATGCGCACAGGCGCAGTTTTGGCATCCGTGCACAAGGCGGAAGCCAGGCAGAAGGAGGAAGGTTCATGAAGAAAAAAGTTTTAAAAGTCACTGGTATTATTTTGTCGTTAGTGCTTGTCCTTGGATTGATGACAGGCTGCGGTTCCAAGAAGACGACAACTGACAAGAAGGAGGAGAAAAAACAGTTCAAGATTGCCAAAAAAGATCTCAAGATCGGAGTGATCCATATTTCCGACCCTTCCGAGGGATCAGGGTACACTTACACACATGATCAGGGTATCATAACAATGCAGAAGAAGCTGGGCCTGAAAGACAATCAGATCGTGCGCAAGACCAATATCACAGACACAGACCCGACTAAGACAGAGACTGCGATCAAAGAGTGTATCGAAGACGGATGCAACGTGATCTTTGGTACAAGTTGGGGCTACATGGACACGATGGAAGCTATGGCAAAAGAGTATCCTGATGTAGTATTCTCCCACGGAACCGGATATAAGAAGAATGATTCCAACTTTAACAACTATTTCGGAAGAATCTATCAGGCAAGATATTTAAGCGGTATCGCGGCAGGCCTTAAGACGAAGAGCAACAAGATCGGATATGTTGCGGCTATGGGCAAGGACAATGCCGAGGTGACCGGAGGCGTGGATGCGTTTGCCATGGGTATTTACTCTGTAAATAAAAAGGCAAAAGTATATGTAAAAGTGACAAACAGCTGGTTTAACCCGAATGAAGAGACAAATGCGGCAAAAGCCCTGATCTCCCAGGGATGTGACGTGATCGGACAGCACTGTGATACGCCGAACCCACAGCTGGAAGCGGAAAAAGCAGGCGTATGGGGTGTCGGATATAACTCTGATATGACAAAAGATGCTCCGAAAGCTACGCTGACATCTACGATCTGGCACTGGGGTGCTTACTATACAGAGGCAGTTCAGGAACTCATCGACGGAACATGGAAGCCGGAAGTTTACTACGGCGGCATGAAAGAGGGACTGGTTGACATCGCTCCGCTTAACAAGAAACTGATCGCTCCGGGTACGGAAAAGAAGATCGAGGAGGCAAAAGAAAAGATGCTTTCCGGCGACTTCAATGTATTTGACGGTGTCATCGAGACCAACGACGGCAAGAAGGTCGGCAAAAAGGGCGAAACTTTAAGCGACGAAGACATCAAAGGAAAAATCAACTGGTACTTCAAAAACATCGTTGTAAAATAAGCAGCGCAGCAGAAATTTCCATGAGAGTCATGGATGAATGAGAAGGGCATTGTATATTCTGAATCAGAAGGCAGTGCCCTTCTTTCTTGGAACTCAATGAAAGAAGAGAGGCAGAAAACACATGATACGAGGTGATGAAATGGCACAGGAGAAGAAGGATACATATGCCATAGAGTGCAGAGGCATCCGAAAGACTTTTGGGAGTGTTGTGGCAAACAATAACGTAGATCTGGATGTAAAATATGGTGAAATCCTTGCCCTGCTCGGAGAAAACGGTTCAGGAAAGACGACTCTGATGAACATGCTCTCCGGGATCTACCACCCGGATTCCGGAACCATCAGGATCGGAGGACAGGAAGTCTCCATCAATTCTCCGACGGATGCGATCGGACTGGGAATCGGCATGATCCACCAGCATTTTAAGCTGGTAGATGTGCACAGTGCGATGGACAACATTGTACTTGGGACAAAGGAGAAGAGAATCCGGCCGAAAGAGCTGAAAGCAAAGATCGAGGAGATCAGTTCAAAATTCGGTTTGGAGGTCGACCCGGAAAAGAAGATCTACAACATGTCGGTCAGCGAAAAACAGACTGTGGAAATCCTGAAAGTCTTATACAGGGGAGCAAGTATTCTGATTCTGGATGAGCCGACGGCGGTGCTCACACCCCAGGAGACAGAAAAGCTGTTTGCAATTCTTCGGAGAATGAAAGAGCAGGGCTGTGCCATCGTCATCATTACCCATAAACTGAATGAGGTGCTGGCCATCAGCGACCGTGTTGCGATTCTCCGAAAAGGGGAGAGCATCGGAACTGTGGACACAAAGAACAGCGATGAGAAAAAGCTGACAGAACTGATGGTGGGACGTCCTGTGACACTGGAGATCGACCGTCCCGAAAGGAAGGCCGATGCAGTTCCCGAAATCGTCATCCGGAATCTGAATGTCGACCGTCCGGACGGCACACCGGGACTTACCGATGTGAATTTTGAACTGATGGAAGGTGAGATCTTAGGAGTGGCGGGGATCGCCGGAAGCGGCCAGAAAGAGCTGTGTGAGGCGATCACGGGGCTTACGGAGATCAAAGAAGGAAGCATCGTTCACAGAGACGAAGAACTGGTGGGCATGACGTTTAAGGACATCCGAAGCCGCGGCATCCGCATTTCCTTTGTGCCGGAAGACCGGCTTGGCATGGGACTGGTGGCGTCTATGGGGATGGTGGACAATGTCCTCCTGAAACACTACCAGGATCAGAAAGGTATTTTTATAGACCGGAAAACGCCGAGGAAGATGGCAGAAGAAATGGTGAAGGAACTTGGCATCCTGACTCCGAGTGTGGATACGCCGGTGCGGATGCTGTCCGGAGGGAACGTACAGAAAGTACTTTTGGGCAGAGAGATCATCGCAGAGCCGAATGTACTCCTTACTGCCTACCCGGTCCGCGGACTGGATATCAATTCTTCTTATACTGTATATGACCTTCTCAATGAGCAGAAGAAAAAGGGTGTGGCAGTGCTGCTGGTGGGAGAAGACCTGGATGTGCTCTTATCTATCAGCGACCGCATTTTGGTACTCTGTCATGGAGAGGTCTCCGGTATCGTGGATGCGAGAAAGACGACAAAAGAAGAAGTCGGCCTGCTAATGACAGGGGTAAACGGAACGAAAGAGAAGAAGGAGGAGAACACAGATGGAAGCAAGTAAGAAGACAGGAAGGGAGCCGCTGCTGCGTACAGTGAAACGGGCGGAGCTGTCACAAAAAAAGACCATGATCCTGCGCGCTGCTTCCGTGCTGCTTGCCCTGCTGGCAGGAGGGATCTTCCTTCTGATCATCGGTTTTAACCCATTTACTGTGTATCAGACGATTATAAGCGGAGCCTTCCGGAGTGAGATGGCAGTCCAGGCTACGATCCGCATCATGATACCGCTGCTGATCTCTTCTCTGGGCGTTACTATGGCGTTTAAGATGAGGTTCTGGAATATTGGGGCAGAGGGGCAGATCATTATGGGAGCAATTTTTGCCACCTATTTTGCGCTGTATCAAAATGCGATGCCTCATGTTCTTCTGCTGATCGTTATGTTTTTATTCAGTGTGATCGGGGGAGGGCTGTTCGGCTTGATACCGGCGTTTTTCAAGGCGAAGTTCAATACCAATGAAACATTGTTTACGCTGATGCTGAATTACATCGCCCTGAATGTGATCGTGTATCTGAGAGACGGTCCGTGGAAAGATCCGGCTTCCTCCGGATTTCCGAAGATCGCAAGGTTTGATATTAACGCACAGCTGGATTCGGTTCTGGGTGTCCAGGCCGGCTGGATCATTGCTTTGGTGCTCACTGCGATCGTTTATATTTATCTGAAATATACGAAGCAGGGATATGAGATCTCCGTAGTGGGAGACAGCCATGCCACAGCCAAATATGCAGGAATTCCGGTAAAGCGTGTGATGCTGCGGACGATGTTTTTCAGCGGTGCTATCTGCGGTATTGCGGGTATGGTGCAGGCAACGGGCTCCGACATGACATTGGCAACCTCTGTGGCAGGAGGAGTCGGATTTACGGCGATCATCGTAGCGTGGCTGGCACGCCTGAATCCGGCTGGAATCGTGATCGTGTCTTTCCTGTTTAGTATTCTGGAGAAGGGAAGCAGTGTGATGCAGTCTACCTACGGGCTTTCCAGCTATTCCGCGGATGTTCTTCAGGGAATCATCCTGTTTTTTGTTCTCGGATGTGAGTTTTTTGTTCGTTATAAATTTGTCGGAAGAAAAGGAGGTGCCGGAAAATGAATACGGTATTGAATCTGTTTGTGGCAGCAGTGCTGGCCGGCACGCCTCTGCTGTTTGGCACGGTCGGTGAGATCATGAACGAAAAGGTCGGACATCTGAACCTGGGTGTAGAAGGCATGATGTCAATAGGTGCATGTGCAGGATTTATGGTCGGCTATCAGACAGACAATGTGGTGTTTGCCCTTCTGGCCGCATTTGCTGCCGGAGTAGCCGCGGCGCTGATCTATGCGGTCCTCACGATTACGTTTATGGCGGATCAGAATGTAACCGGACTGACACTGACCATATTTGGAGTGGGTCTTGCAAACTTTATCGGCGAATATATGCTGAATCACTCTGCCACCCAGTCATTAAAACTGCCGGAACACATTTCTGCACAGATTGCAAATCTGCATATCCCTGTGCTGAGTGATATTCCGGTCTTGGGAAAACTGCTGTTTTCCTACAATATCTTTGTCTATATCGGTATTGTGACAGCCGTGATCTGCTGGTACTATCTGCAGAAGACAAAAACCGGGCTCAATGTCCGGGCAGTGGGAGAAAATCCCGGGGCTGCCGATGCGGCCGGGATCAGAGTTATCCGCGCCAAGTATATCAACGTACTGATCGGCGGAGGAATCTGCGGTATCGGAGGAGCCTATTCGGCCATGATCATCTGCGGAGGTGTTTGGATCAGCAACTGTGTCAACGGATTGGGCTGGATCTCTGTTGCACTTGTCATCTTTGCATCGTGGAGTCCGGTGAAAGCGATCTATGGATCTCTGGCTTTCGGCTGCTTCAGTGTTCTGAAATACTATGTGCCGAAGAGCATCATCAGTATACCGAATGCATTTTATGATATGCTCCCATTCGTGATTACGGCGCTTGTACTTGTAATTTCCTCTGTAAGACAGTCAAAAGAAAATAATCAGCCGGCATCCTGCGGGACAAACTATTTCCGGGAAGAACGGTAAGAAAAAAGGAATCTCTGAAAAAAGAGGTTCCTTTCTTGCTTTTAAAAGCCAGGAGCTGTATGGGGTTCATTTTATTTTCCGGTAATGCATGATGACCACCAGAAGAGTGCTTGCCATCAGTCCCCAGAGATATCCGTTAATCCCTACCAGCGGGACCACAAATACGATAAAAGCGATCCTGAGCAGGAGGGAGACGGAATTGTTAAACAGCGTGGTTTTGGTCTTCCCAAGGCCGTTTAAAATACTGGACAGAGTTCCGGAAAGATAAAGCACCGGACACAAAAAGGAGAGCATCCTTAAGAACATGCCTGCCTCTTTGCTGTGGAATACGATCAGTCCGATCGACGGCCCCAGAGTAAAAAATAAAAAGAAGCTTACGATCCCCAGCAGAAAGCAAAAGGAAAGGGAGTATTTGGTGGCCCTATGTAATGTGCGGTAATCCTGTTCCGCTGTCGCGGCTGACACTTTCGGAAGAAGCATCACCGAGATAGAGTTGGTGATGCTGGACGGAAAGTTGATAAAAGGAATCGCCATTCCGGTCAGGATTCCATATACCTCTACCGAATAGTGTTGGTTGCAGTAAAACCTGGTCAGCATCAGCGGGATCAGAATGTTTTCCAGACTCTGCAGCAGTGTGATGGAGAGAGAGTTGCAGGTCAGAGGAAAACTTAATGAGAGCAGGCTGCCAAAAAGCTTTCTGGAAGAAGCCGCAGGCAGCCCGCTGCTTTGCCGTTTTGTCTTTAAAAGGTGATAAATGACAGTGTAAAGGCAGGAAGCCATTTCCCCGGCTACCATGCCGAGTACTGCAATTAACGCGGGTGTCTCAAGCTTTAAAAAGAAGGTGACAGAGACTGCATAAATGCCCAATATCCGGGAAATCTGCTCAATGCAAAGAGAGACGGACGGGAGGCCGGGTTTGCCGAGACCGATGTGGTAACTATGGATACATGCTTTTACACCCACAAACGGCATAGCAAAGACAGCGGCTTTGAGGCAGGGGATGCAGTCTTTTTCGTGGAGAAATTTCATGCAGAGCTCGTCGGCAAAGAAATAAAAGAAACAGGCACAGATCACAGAGAGCAGGATCGTGACGGCTAAAGTGATCTTCAGTATTTTTCTGCAGTTTTCCGGACGGCCTTTAGCCATCTGGGCGGCGACGATCTGAGACAGGGCAGTCTCATATCCGTGAAAACAGAGGGCAAAACCCACCAGGTAAATAGGAAAAATTAATTGATAGACTCCCATCTGGTGGGCACCAATTAATCCAGCCAGAAATATTCTATTATAGAATCCAATAAATCTGGAAAAAATATTAGCGGCTGTTAAAATTAATGTACCTTGTACAAAAGGGCTGGATTTTTTCATAAGAACTCCCCGATTGATATTGTTCTATTGTATGTCAAGAAATACGCGGTTATGATTGGGATTGTGTTGACATCGGAAGTCCCAGGTGATAACATAGCAGTGTGATATCCGACTATTTTGGTCGGGATTGGAGTGGTGAGATGAAATTATCAACAAAAGGAAGATACGGCCTTCGTGCGATCGTAGATATTGCAGTGTTCGGGGAGAAGGAACCTGCGGCTGTCAGCGCGATATCAGAGCGGCAGGATATATCCATTCGGTATCTGGAGCAGCTTCTTTCCAAGTTAAAGAAGGCGGGGCTTGTAAAAAGCATCCGGGGAGCCCAGGGAGGATATGTTCTGGCGGGAAATGCAGAAGATATTTCAGTCGGAGACGTGCTGAGGGCACTGGAAGGCGATCTGACGCCGGTAGACTGTACAGAACTTACCGATACAGAGGAAACATGCAGCGGCTCTAAGTACTGCGTGACAAAAACTGTGTGGAAAAGGATCAATGACAGCATTGCCAAAACAGTGGATTCTATTTATTTAGATGAGCTGGCGGACGAGGCAAGAGCTGTCCAGCAGGGGAAACCGGCGGAACGAAATTGTGAAAGATAGGAGAAGTTATGGAAAAGATCATATATTTAGACCATGCGGCAACAACACCGGCGAGACCGGAAGTAGTAGAAGCGATGATGCCATATTTTACGGAGAAATTCTGGAATCCGTCCAGCGTCTATTCACCGGCTGCTGAGGCGAAAAAGGCAGTCAATGAAGTAAGGGACAGGATTGCCGAATCTCTGGGCACACAAAGCCAGGATATTTATTTTACGGCCGGCGGCTCTGAGGCGGACAACTGGGCCATCAAGGAGACTGCCGAAGCCTATGCCTCAAAGGGAAAACATATCATTACAAGCAAGATCGAGCACCATGCGGTTCTTCACACCTGCCAGTATCTGGAGAGAAACGGTTATGAGGTGACCTATCTGGATGTGGATGAGAACGGATATATTAAGCTGGATCAGTTAAAAGCGGCGATTCGCCCGGATACGATTCTGATCACTGTCATGTTTGCCAACAATGAGATAGGAACGATCCAGCCGGTGAAAGAGATCGGAGCGATTGCAAAAGAACACGGCGTTCTGTTCCATACAGATGCGGTACAGGCATACGGACAGGTACCGATCAATGTAGATGAGATGAATATTGATATGCTGAGTGCCAGCGGCCATAAGCTGAACGGACCGAAGGGAATCGGATTTATGTATATCCGCAAAGGACTGAAACTTCGCTCATTTATCCACGGAGGAGCGCAGGAGCGTAAGCGCCGGGCCGGAACAGAGAATGTGACAGGCATTGTGGGATTCGGAAAGGCCGTTGAGATCGCTTTTGAGACAATGGAGGAGAGAACTGCCAAGGAACAGGAGCTGAGGGATTATGCGGTCCGCAGGATTCTGGCAGAGATCCCGTACTGCCGCTTAAACGGAGGAAGAGACAAAAGGCTTCCCAACAATATTAATATCAGTTTTCAGTTTATTGAGGGCGAATCCCTTCTGATCATGCTCGATATGGCAGGAATCTGTGCTTCCAGCGGATCAGCCTGCACGTCCGGTTCACTGGACCCGTCACATGTACTGTTAGCCATTGGACTTCCTCACGAGATTGCACATGGATCTCTCAGGATGACTCTGGGGGAAGAAACAACCAAAGAGGATATGGATTTTGTTGTGGAGAAATTAAAAGAGATCGTAGATAAGCTGCGAAAAATGTCTCCGCTGTATGAAGATTTTGTAAAGAAACATTAAACGGGTTTTTTGCCTGATTTATATTTAGAAGAAAAACAGGAGGTACTGTTATGTATAGTGAAAAAGTTATGGATCATTTTGAGCATCCGAGAAACGTAGGAGAGATTGAGGGCGCCAGCGGCGTGGGTACTGTCGGAAACGCCAAGTGCGGAGACATCATGCGCATTTATTTTGATATCGACGATAACCAGATTATTCAGGATGTAAAATTTAAGACGTTCGGCTGCGGAGCCGCAGTTGCCACCAGCAGCATGGCAACGGAACTGGTCAAAGGAAAATCCGTGCAGGAAGCACTGGAAGTTACAAACAAGGCGGTAATGGAAGCTCTCGACGGTCTTCCGCCGGTCAAAGTGCACTGTTCTCTTCTGGCAGAGGAAGCAATCCATGCAGCCCTCTGGGATTATGCACAGAAAAACGGCATCAAGATCGAAGGCCTTGAGAAACCGAAATCCGATATTGGAGAAGAGGAAGTGGAAGAAGAGTACTAGGAGGCATCCGTGAAAGAGAAAGTAGTTGTAGGCATGTCAGGAGGGGTGGATTCCTCCGTGGCAGCCTATTTATTGAAGGAACAGGGATATGAAGTGATCGGTGTTACCATGCAGATCTGGCAGGATGAAGAACAGGAACTTCTGGAAGAAAACGGAGGATGCTGCGGCCTGTCAGCTGTGGATGATGCCAGGAGAGTGGCCCAGGCGCTCGATATTCCCTATTATGTCATGAATTTTAAACAGGATTTCAAGGAACATGTCATTGATTATTTTATAGACGAATATCTGGACGGAAGAACTCCGAATCCCTGTATTGCATGCAACCGCTATGTTAAATGGGAATCTCTGCTGAAAAGATCTCTGGATATCGGCGCCGATTATATTGCAACCGGACATTATGCCAGGATTGAAAAGCTTTCCAACGGACGATATGCGCTGAAGCGTTCGGCGACTCCCGAGAAGGATCAGACCTATGCTCTTTATAACCTGACACAGAACCAGCTGTCTAAGACACTGATGCCCGTGGGGGAATACACGAAAGATGAAATACGGGAAATAGCAGAGAAGATACATCTGCCGGTGGCCCACAAGCCGGACAGCCAGGACATCTGTTTTGTAGACGGCAGCTACGGAGATTTTATCGAAGAAACTACGGGACAGAAGATCCGGCCGGGTAATTTTGTGGATATGGATGGGAATATCCTCGGCACTCACAAGGGCATTGTATGTTATACTGTGGGACAGAGAAGAGGACTGGGTCTTTCCCTGAAGCAGCCGGGATATGTTGTACGGATAGATAAAGAGAGAAATGAAGTGGTGATCGGGAGCAATGAGGATCTTATGACGGATACCCTCTATGGAGACCATGTAAATTTGATGTCTGTATCCTCCATCGAAGACGGTATGAGATTTCAGGCGAAAGTCCGCTATAACCACAGAGGGGCCCTGTGCACAGTGAGCATGGACGGAAAAGACAGGATAAAAGTCCTGTTTGACGAACCTCAGAGAGCAGTGACTCCGGGACAGGCGGTAGTGTTTTATGACGGCGATTATGTGGCAGGGGGAGCTACGATCCTATAATTCCGATGGGAGCTTGATTGATTATGAGTGTATATTATCTTTTGTCATATTTTTTTATTTATGGATTTCTCGGCTGGTGCAGTGAAGTGGCATTTGCCGCATTTAAGCAGAGAAAATTTGTAAACCGGGGGTTTTTAAACGGGCCTATCTGTCCGGTTTACGGATTCGGCGTTGGATTTGTGGTATCTTTGCTGATGCCGTATAAGTCCAATGTTTTTTTCATGTATATTGCCTCTGTCATAGCCGTATCTTCCATCGAGTGGATCACGGGCTTTGCGCTGGAAAAGATTTTTCACAGCAGATGGTGGGATTATTCGGACCAGCCGTTTAATTTAAACGGATATATCTGTCTTCCGTTTTCACTGATCTGGGGTGCTGCCTGTATGCTCATCGTCTATGTGGTTCATCCTATGATTACGAAATTTGTGGGACTCATACCGGGTCTCTTCGGCAGCTTCCTGCTCCTTATGCTTTTGGCCGGCATGGCAGCCGATCTCTGGGTAACAGCGGCGGGTATCTTCAAGATGAATCAAAGGCTGCGCAAAATGAGCGAGATCGCAGAAGAACTGCATAATATGTCAGAGCAGCTGGGTGAAAATATTTATCTCGGTGTCATGTCTGCCGTAGAAAAGCAGGAAGAGACGAAAAAGAAGCTGGATGAGGCCGGCCAGGAACTGGCGGAAAAGAGAAATGCCGTATCGGAAGGCCTGAAAGAACGGAAAGATACGATCAGCGGCGAACTGGAGCAGAGGATCGAAGATCTGAAAAGCCGGTATCAGGAGATTGCGGAGAAGAAAAGCCAAACCAGCAGGAGACTTTTGAATGCGTTTCCTTCCTTTAATTCTGAGAGATACAAAGAGGCGCTGGATGAGCTGAAAAAGCGAATGAAGATAAAATAAAAGAAGATCTGTAAACCTCTCAGTGGGATTACAGATCTTCTTTTATAAAATGATACCTTAGGTCAGTTTAAAATTATCGCGGTCTGCGAGAATGCAGCGGATGATGTAGGCAATGCCATCTTTTGTGTTGGCACGGGTCTGATAGACACAGATATTTTTGATGGCTTCTGTGGCATTTGCCATAGCAACGGAATGAATTCCCGGAATGGAGAGCATGGAATAGTCATTTTCGCTGTCTCCGATGGCAACGATCTCATCCGGAACCAGCCCTTTCCGCTTTGCATAGTCCATCAGGCCGATCCCTTTCTGGGCTTCTGAGGAGGTAATCTCAATATCCGTAGGTGCCGTGGATACTACGGCAAGTCCCGGGATTTGTTCTAATTCTGCCCGCAGTCTTAACAGCGCTTCGGGATCTGTTGACTGGGAAATGAACTTTAAAACCCGGTGTTCGCTGTCAAACAGTCCGGCTTCACCTTCTACATAGGTAACCTGGCTGATTAAATCTTCAAATTCTTCATCTGTATATACAAAGTCGGGATGATTGATCTGCATGGATGGAATCATGACTTCTTTCGTATATTTTTTTAGTTCCTCTCTGGAAAGCAGAGAAATACGGCCCATCTGGGAAAATGGCGTCGGAACCAGGCTGGATTTGTGAAATACCCCGAGGATCTGTTTTACTGTATCTGCCGGAATGGAATGCTCAAACAGCAGGTTTCCTTCTTTATCATAACCGCAGGAGCCGTTGCTGCAGATCATATCGCATTCAAGGCCTGCTTTTCCTAAAATATCTGTCACATTCTGGTATTCCCGTCCTGTGTTGATGATAAACTCGACGCCGCTGTCCTGGAGTGTACGGATCGCATCGATATTGACCTGAGTGATCTGGCGGTAGCTGTCCAGCAGTGTTCCGTCCATGTCGGATGAAATTAATTTTATCATATAGAACCTCCTTCATATTCGTAATATTATACTATCATAAAAGCAAAAAGAAGGACATAGTTTCACAAATCTTTAAGATTTTCTTGCTTTTTATTTTACATAACGTGTGCTATAATACTAAAAGTTGTGCTGGAATGGATTCCGGCATTTGTATGTGTTTTAGAAAACAAAGGAGTCAATATGCTAAATTTTATTCGGGGATTTTGTATGGCATTAGCCGACAGTGTGCCGGGGGTATCCGGCGGGACCGTGGCTTTTCTGCTCGGTTTTTATGACCGTTTTATCTCATCCCTAGACGATTTAATTACAGGAAATAAACAAAAAAAGATAGAGGCAGTGAAGTTCCTGCTGCGTATCGGGGTTGGCTGGGTCGTTGGCTTTGGGGCAGCGGTTTCTGTGCTGGCCAGTATTTTCAGTGACAGAATTTATGAAATCAGTTCCCTGTTTTTAGGACTTATCATTTTTGCCATACCGATCATTTGGTCTGAGGAAAAGGACTGTCTGAAAGGTAAATACGGCAACGCTCTGTTTGCCCTGATCGGAATTGTCATGGTGGCAGCAATCACCTATTTTAACCCGGCATCGGGAAAAGGCATGAATGTAAGTGTGGAACATTTAAATCTGGGACTGGGAATCTATATTTTCCTCGTGGCCATGGTTGCTATTTCGGCTATGGTGCTGCCTGGAATTTCAGGTTCTACCATGCTTTTAATCTTCGGGCTGTATGTGCCGGTCATTTCAGCTGTGAAAGAAGCTATGCATTTTAACACGGCTTATTTTCCGGTAATCCTGATCTTTGGCTGCGGCATCCTGTGCGGGATTGCGTCAGTCGTTAAGCTGATCCGCACCTGTCTTGAAAAGTTCCGGTCACAGATGGTCTATTTCATCATCGGAATGATGATCGGATCCCTGTATGCTATCGTCATGGGACCGACCACGCTGGAAGTTCCGAAACCAGCACTGACAGCGGGAAGTTTCAGTATCCTGTTTTTTATCATCGGCGGTGTTATTATCTTTGGACTGCAGAAACTGAAGGCTATGTCTGACAGACAGGAGGCAGCGGCCGGAGTATCTGAGGCAGAATAGAAAAATCATGTAAGCGAAAGAGATATCAGTATTTTCAGTGCTGATGTCTTTTTTTTCACAATTTTATCATAATCCTGTGGTAAACTATACATAGTGAATTGGAATATAACCGCAGGAGGAACCTTGATGAATGATCTTAAAATATTAGTAGTAGACGATGAGAGCAGGATGCGCAAATTGGTAAAGGATTTCTTAAACAGGGCAGGATATCAGGTGCTGGAGGCAGGAGATGGGGAAGAGGCAGTGGATGTGTTCTTTTCCACCAAAGGAATCGATCTGCTCGTTTTAGACGTGATGATGCCCCGGATGGACGGATGGGAAGTCGTAAGGGAAATACGGAAAGTTTCCGAAGTGCCGATTATCATGCTGACGGCCAAAGATCAGGAAAACGATGAGCTTCAGGGCTTTGACCTGGGAGTGGATGAGTATATTTCGAAGCCTTTCAGTCCGAAGATTTTAGTGGCAAGGATCGAAGCCATTTTAAGGAGGACCAGACAGCAGGACGGAGAAGTGCTGAAAGCCGGCGGGATTGTTCTGGATGAAGCAGCCCATATGGTCACCATAGATGATAAAAGTATTGATCTGAGTTTTAAAGAATTTGAACTTCTGTCCTACTTCATGAAGAATGAGGGAAGGGCACTTACAAGGGAAAACATATTGAATCAGGTGTGGAATTATGATTATTTCGGAGACGCCAGGACCATTGATACCCATGTAAAAAAACTCAGAAATAAAATGGGAAGCAAAGGAGCCTATATCCGCACGATATGGGGAATGGGCTACAAGTTCGAGGTGCAGGAGTAAGTGAAAGAAAAAATACTGAAGAATCAATCCATCAAAGTGAAAATGACGATGGTGCTGATCGTGATCATGGCATCCACCATACTTCTGTCTATCTGTATTAACATCCTGATGATCGAACCATACTATGTGTTTAAGGAAAAAAAGAATATCACACAGGTTTATGACTCGATCAATCATCTGCTCAATACAAAAGGTGCCGATAATAATTCTTATAAGATATCAAAGATTGTCAGAGAATATAATTACCGGATGCTGATCGTCAACAATGAAAACGGACAGGTCGTATATTCTTCTGAGGGCAAACAGGGATTGATGTACAATGATATGATCAGCACGCTGGAGGATATGAGAAAGATCAAGAGGCAGATCAGTGAAAAAGGATATGCCGTAGTGAGCGGGTCCGACAAGGAATCTACCGGGACCAGCATTAATCTTCTCGGATATTTTGACAACGGCTACGCCGTGGTGATCAACACTCCGATGGAAAGTATACAGACCAGTGCGGTGCTGTCCGGGAGATTTACCGCCTACGTGGGTGCTCTTTTGATTGTAGCCGGGGGAATCGCCATGTATATTTACAGCAAGCAGTTTACAAAGCCCATTGAAGAAATGGCTGCCGCCGCGAACCGGATGAGCAATCTGGATTTTGATGTGAAGGTCATAGACTGCGGTGAAGATGAGCTGGGGCATCTCGGTGAGAGTTTAAATGAACTCTCATCAAAGCTTGAGTATACGATCTCAGAGCTGAAAACTGCAAATAATGAGCTGCGCCAGGACATTGAGCAGAAGGTCCAGATTGACGAGATGAGGACTGAATTTTTATCCCATGTCTCTCATGAATTAAAAACACCGATCGCCCTGATCCAGGGATACGCAGAAGGGCTGAAAGACAACGTCTCAGCAGATGAGGAGAGCCGTGAGTTTTACTGTGACGTGATCGCGGATGAAGCAAAGAAGATGAACCGGATGGTCCAAAAACTGCTGACATTAAACCAGATCGAGTTCGGCAACCACCAGGTCAGCATGGAACGGTTTAATATCCAGGAACTGATTCAGAATATGCTTTCTGCCAATACAATCTTCTTCCAGAAAGAAAATATTACAGTTGAGTTTCATGAACCTCCCACCTATGTATGGGCCGATGAGTTTATGATAGAGGAAGTGTTCGGAAACTATCTGAGCAATGCCAGAAACCATGTCTTAAAAAACGGAAGGATTGCTATTTCCTTTCAGCGGATAGAGAATGATCTCAGGGTGACTGTTTTTAACTCCGGAAGCCACATACCGGAGGAAGATCTGGATAAGCTCTGGGTGAAATTTTACAAAGTAGATAAGGCAAGAACGAGAGAATATGGAGGCAGCGGCATCGGACTGTCTATCGTAGCCGCAACCATGAAGGCCCACGGCAAGCAATATGGAGTAAACAATGTGGAGGGCGGAGTAGAATTTTACTTCGATGTGGATTGTGCAAATGCCTGAAGATGTGATAAAATAGTGAATAATTCACATGAAGGCAAAGGAGCGGCATATGTTAAAGGATTATGTTAGCAGGATACAGGACGCAGATTTGGTTTTGGTCGGCATTGGACCGGAACTTAGCGCATATGAGTTAATAGATTTTAAAACAGAGATACAAAATGAGCATTACCAGAAGCTCTTAAGGATGGATGAAGAGGACAAAGATGTCATCTGGATGCGGCAGGCGTATGAACGTCATTATTTGCTGAACCACTCCCAGGTTTCTTATTTTAAGAAGTTGGAGGAAGTATTAGATCAAAAGGATTATTTTGTGATTACGAGCAACAATGACGGTCTCATTTTCCATTCTGGTCTGGACAAAAATCGTCTGACTGCACCGTGCGGAAGCGGAGACTTTTTTCAGTGTAAAGGGCCGTGCAGTGAGCAGCTGTATCCGGCGGATCTTGGTCTTGAAGATTTGATCCGGCACTATGAGACGACAGGGAAGATTGAGCATCTGGAGTGTCCAAAGTGCGGCGCTCCATTAGTCTATAATATACGTACAGAGGATACGAAGAGTACGTATATAGAAGGAGCTTATCTGAACAGCTGGGCTGCGTATACAAAATGGCTTCAGACTACGCTGAACAAGAAACTTTTTATTCTGGAGCTGGGAGAAGGTTTTGGAGTGCCGGGCCTGTTTCGGTGGCCGTTTGAGAAAATGGCTTTTTATAATGAGAAAGCCTATATGGTAAGGGTTAACCGCACTTTATATCAGATAGGTGAGGAACTGAAGGGAAAAGCAGATGCAGTAAAGATGGACAGCAAAGATTTTCTTGAAATTGAGAGGTAGGATATGGTAGCGATTATTGACTATGATGCAGGAAATATCAGAAGCGTTGAAAAAGCAGTCCAGTTTCTGGGCGAAAAAGCGGTGATCACGAGAGACAAGGAACAGATCCTGGGAAGCAGTCATGTCATCCTTCCGGGAGTAGGGGCTTTCGGAGATGCTATGGGAAAGCTTCGGCAGTACGGCCTTGAGGAGACGATCCACCAGGTGGCAGAGCGTGGAATCCCATTCTTAGGGATCTGCCTCGGGCAGCAGATCATGTTTGAAAAGAGTGAAGAAGCGCCGGGAGTCGAGGGATTGGGGCTTTTAAAAGGGGAGATCTTAAAGATCCCGAAAAAAGACGGGTTAAAGATTCCTCATATGGGATGGAATAACTTAAAGATCAAAGAAGGAGCCAGACTGTTTAAAGGTGTGCCGGAAGATTCTTATGTATACTTTGTTCATTCTTATTATCTGAAAGCTTCGGAACCGGACATTGTTGCGGCAACCACAGAGTATTCGGAGGTGATCCATGCCTCTGTGGAAAAAGGCAATGTGTTTGCGTGTCAGTTTCATCCGGAGAAAAGCAGCACGGTAGGACTTCAGATTTTAAAGAATTTTATTTCACTGTAGGAGGAAAAGGACATGCATACAAAACGAATCATTCCATGTTTGGACGTACATAACGGCCGTGTAGTAAAAGGGGTCAACTTCGTAAATCTGATCGATGCGGGAGATCCGGTTGCCATCGGTGCGGCCTATGACAAGGCTGGAGCTGATGAGCTGGTGTTTCTGGATATTACGGCATCTTCTGATGCGAGAAATATTATGATCGATATGGTGAGGAAAGTAGCAGAGACGGTCTTTATTCCGTTTACAGTGGGCGGAGGAATCCGAACGGTAGAGGATTTCAGGGCGATCCTCAGAGAAGGGGCAGATAAAATTTCCATCAATTCCTCTGCTATTAACACCCCGGACCTGATCAGCGACGCGGCAGATAAATTCGGCAGCCAGTGCGTGGTCGTAGCAATCGATGCAAAACGCCGGGAAGACGGCACCGGATGGAACGTTTATAAAAACGGAGGAAGGATCGATGTAGGATTGGATGCGGTTTCCTGGGCAGCGGAAGCAGAGCGCCGCGGCGCCGGAGAAATTCTTCTGACAAGTATGGACTGCGATGGTACAAAGGCAGGGTATGACAATGAGCTGACAAGGGCCATTGCGGAAGCCGTGGACATTCCTGTGATTGCATCCGGCGGTGCGGGAACAAAGGAACATTTTTATGACACTCTCACAGAAGGAAAAGCAGATGCGGCTTTGGCGGCATCCCTGTTTCACTTTAAAGAGCTGGAGATTATGGATCTGAAGCATTATCTGGCGGACAGAGGACTCAGCGTGCGCCGTTGAATGCACTGAAACAATGAGAAAGGTGTGGGTATGAAGAGAATTTTTTATTTGACGGCAATTCTCATTCTGAGTGCAGGCGTACTGCAGGGGTGTTCTGCTAAAAAGCAGAAAAGCCAGGTCAAAGTGACAAGCAGGCAGGACGATATCAGCCAGGTCAGCAAAGCGCAGAAGATTGAAATCGTATCCTGCAGGGATCGGAAAACGATTGCTGTGCTGAAGAATAAAGATGATATCCGAAAGCTCATCGGTGAACTGAAGATTGATGAGTGGAAAAGTGTGAGAGAAATACCGGCAGAGGAGAAAGCCGCATACCGGTGTCTTTTGTATCAGGCAGAGACGAAGAAACTCAATGAGGATTCAAAGGGCGGCATGGTGAAGATGGGGTCTTTAACCTTTTACAAAGACAGTGCCTATTCATCGGTGAATATTTTGGGCCTTCAGCTGAAGTTTAAAATAACGGCAGATGCAGAGAGTATCCTTGAGAACTTTTCACATGCAGATAAGCCCCTCAAAGAGTGAGGGGCCTGAGAACTTTGTTCCGGTTTAATATTCTTTTCTCGTGAAGATCTTACAGGAGATACAGTAAGAGACAGATATAATGATCAGGATCAGAGGAATGAGCAGATATTTGCCGCTTCCTGTGAAAAAGTCGGCGATGGACTGAAGACGCAGAGTCGTGTTCATCAGTGTTTTACCCAATAATACTATAAAAATAGAAATTCCTGCAAATATACCGAATATGACAAACCGTCCCTTTTCCGTTCCGAATCGGTAAGCGATGGGATACATCAGAGACATCAAAACGGATGCTGTGAAGAAACCTGCGAAGGCTGTGAGAAAAACCTCTTTGCCGGGTACGGACAGATCCTTTACGGTAATGACTGCGAATGACAATGCGGTTCCTAAAATTGTACCAAAGGCCAAAAGGCAAGTGGAAACGATATATTTGCTCCGGACACTGTCTTTTGAATCTATGGGAAGCGTTAATGAGTAGGCATCCCAGTGATAATAGTCATCGTAGCTTATGAGCGTAAAGCACAGGATGGAAAACATACATGGCAGAGACACAGCAAGGAAAGAGTAATTTTCGTTGATCAGCGAAAGGCCTGAAAATATTGCTGTGATCAGCAGCAGATTTTTTAAGTAAGACTGCATCAGCAGCACATCTTTTTTTATTAATCCTATCATAATTCTTCCCCCTTTATATATAAAAGCATTAAATTTTCGATTGTAATTTTCTCAATGACCGCATCACGGTAAGTCCTGCGGATAACATGCCGGTCGCTCACCAGCACCTCATAGTTATAGCGGTTTTTGCGGTAGCGGATGACATCGGATGGTTCCAGCCGCTCAAACTGTTGCTGGTCACATTTTAAAATTCCGTAACTGTCAAGGACTTTATCACGGGTTTCAAAGAAAATCATATGTCCATTGTCAATAAAGGCCAGGTAGTCCGCAATATGCTCCAGATCACTTGTGATGTGGGTGGAAAGCAGAATACTGCACTCTTCATCTAAAATAAAATCCTGAAAAATATCTAGGATTTCATTTCTCACAACAGGGTCCAGGCCGCTGGTCGGCTCATCGAGGATCAGGAGTTTCGGGTGGTGGGAGAGAGCAGTCAGTATCTCCAGCTTTTTCTGCATACCTTTGGACAGTTCCTTGATCTTTTTGGAGGGATCAATGCCGAACCGCTCCAGATAATCGTAAAACAGAGCTGTGTCCCACTTGTCATAGATTCCTTTCATGACAGTGTCAATGGCCTGAACCTTTAAAAGTTCCATAAAGAAGCTGCCGTCCAGGACAACGCCGATGTCCTTTTTGATCTCTTTCATAGAAGTTTGGGTGTCTTTGCCGAAGATCAGGACTTCGCCTTCTTCCGGATGGATCAAGCCCAGCATTCCTTTGATCAGAGTTGTTTTTCCAGCTCCGTTTTCACCGATCAGACCTACGATGGAGCCCTTCGGTACGCAAAGATCCACACGGTCCAGCCGGAAAGCGGGATATGTTTTTGTCATTTGCCTGACTTCTATATTATTTTCCATGATCGATACCCTCCTCATAAAGGCAGGAAAGAATATCTTCCAATTCTTCCTGTTCAATTCCATAAGATACTGCCATATGTACGGCGTTCACAAGATGCTCCTCAATCTTTCTTAAAACTTCCTCTTTCAGAAGTTCTGTGCTTTTTGCTTTTACAAAACATCCCTTTCCGGGGATGGTTTCTATGAAACCTTCTTTTTCCAGTTCTTCATAAGCACGTTTTGTTGTGATGACACTGATCCTCAAATCCTTGGCAAGAGAACGGATGGATGGGAGAAGTTCACCCCCGGACAGTTCTCCGGAGAGGATCTTTTCTTTAAAGCTTTCCGCTATCTGTTCATAAATTGGAAGATCACTCTGGTTACTGATAATAATATTCACATAATTCCCTCCTAACTGTATATATACAGTATATACGCTATATATACAGTTGTCAATGGTAAGAGAAGGAAAATTTAGATAAGTTGTATTTGGGGATTGGATATGTTTTAATTAGTTAGAAGAAACAGACAGAGGAGGTATCAGAATGAGTAAGATAAAAGAAGCGGCCGAAAGGCATGAGAGAGGTTATAACTGTGCACAGGCAGTTGCATGCTGTTATTGTGAGGAGATGGGCATTGATGAACAGACCGTGTTTGAACTGACAGAAGGCTTTGGGCTCGGTATGGGAGGAATGGAAGGGACCTGCGGTGCGGTTTCAGGTGCAGTTGCTGTGCTGGGGAGGATGAACAGCACCGGGAATCTTGCGAAACCGGATTCAAAAGGATCTACATATCAACTGACAAGAGAGCTGATCAGACGTTTCCGGATGAAGAATCAAAGTACGGTATGCAGGGAGTTAAAAGGAATGACCACCGGCACGATGCTCAGAAGCTGCCGGGGATGTGTGGAGGACTCAGTCCGGATTCTCGACGACATTCTGGAAAAGCTTTGAGATACAGAAGGATGAAAAACGGCAGGGGAGGTGACTTTTTTGTTATTAAAACAATTAAAGTATTTTACAGAGGTGATCACATGCCAAAGTTTTACTGATGCAGCCGAAAAATGCGGGATATCCCAGTCTGCGATGTCGCAGCAGATACGCGCTTTAGAAGAAAATCTTGACACAGAGCTGATTAGGAGAAAGAACCGGAAATTTTATATGACACCTGCAGGGGAATATTTTTATCGGCACGGCCTTGTGCTGCTGGATGAGGCGGAGCGTCTGAAAAAAGAAACCGCTCGGATCGGAAGACAAATAAATCAGCGTCTCCGTGTCGGATATTCAAAATATCTGCATGGAACGGAACTCTGCAGGGCAGCAGCATTATTATCTGAGAAGTATCCCATGATGGAGCTGGAGACCGCTGCCGGGTATGCAGAAGAGCTGATAGACATGCTGTGTTTCGGAGGAACGGATATCATTCTTTGCAGCCCAAGGCCGGGTGACTTACAAGACTTTGAATACATTTCTCTGACCAAAGGCAGATATTTCATTGAGATATCGGAGAGAAGTCCTCTGAGTGCCCTGGATTATGTGAATATTGAAGAGTTACGCAGAATCCCCTGTATTATTGCTGTCCCTGCTGACCAGAGAGAGCGGCAGAGAGATAACTGTGTCAATATGCTGGGGTTACAGGACAATATTTTATTTGCTGATACTCCGGAAGAAGCCAGACTTTTAGCAGCCTGGGACAAAGGATTTCTGCTTACGGAAGAAACGGGGGAAAGGCCGGGACAGGGCGATATCCCACTTCGCCGCATTCCGCTTTGCGCAGATGGAAAGCAATTAAAAAGGGAATATATTGTCTGCTGGAGGAAAGACCGGGAAGACGGATTTGTCAGGGAATTTGCAGAAATACTTCAGAAAGAATATAAAAAACAGAATCTATAAAATAGAAACAGCAGCCTGCAAATCACAGACTGCTGTTTTTTCTCTTTTGTATAAAATGATAATATCACAATATGTCGAAATATTCAAGGGAAATACCTTGAAGAAGGTAAAATATTATTTGGAAACACCACTTTTGTTCAGCAGGCAGCTTTCTCCGGCAGATACTATATTCATTTTCTGCATGATTGGAGTGAGGCATTCTAAGAGCCGAACGGAAATCATGCAGAAAATGTCACATATTTTTAACCGCTGCCGACAGCATCAGCTTGATCCTGTTGATCTGGTTGACTTCGCTGGCACCCGGATCGTAGTCAATGGCAACGATGTTGGATTCAGGGAAAGCCTGGCGAAGTTCCTTGATCACGCCCTTTCCTACCACATGATTCGGCAGACATGCAAATGGCTGGGTGCAGACGATGTTCGGCGCACCGCTGTGAATCAGTTCTACCATCTCGCCGGTCAGGAACCAGCCCTCACCGGTCTGATTTCCGATGGAGACGAACGGTTTGGCGTAGGCAGCCAGGTCCTTAATGTATGCCGGTTCATCAAAACGTTTGCTCTTTGCAAGTTCTTTTCTTAATGTTTTCCGGTACTGTTCCACGATCCAGATTCCGGAATTACATATGATCGCCGTCTTCTTTGATTTTCCGAGGTAACGATATTTGAAATTGCTGTTGTAAAAACCGTACATGAAGAAGTCCAAAAGGTCAGGGACAACAGCCTCTGCGCCTTCCCGCTCCAGGAGTTCTACCAGATGATTGTTGGCATCCGGCAGGAATTTTACGAGGATTTCACCTACAATACCGACTCTCGGCTTCTTTTCATCCGTCAGAGGAATTTTATCAAAGTCGCGGATGATGCCTTTAATGTTCTTCTTGAAAGTAGAAAGATTTCCTTTCATGACATCCCTCTTGCATTTGGCTTCCCAGCGCTTGTGCAGACGGTTCACAGAGCCCTTTTCCTTTTCATACGGGCGGGTGCGGTAGACGACTCTCATGAACAGATCACCGTAGACGATAGCCTGGACCGCACGGTTTAAAAGGCCCGGAGTGAGCTTGAATCCGCTGTTTTTCTCAATACCCTGGGTACTGATTCCGATGACGGGAATGTGTCCGTAACCCGCTTTCTCAAGAGCCCTGCGGATAAAGCTGATGTAGCTCGTTGCACGGCAGCCTCCTCCGGTCTGACTGATCGCAAGGGCGATCTTGTCTGTATCATATTTGCCTGACAACAGTGCATTCATCAGCTGTCCGATGACAATCAGAGAAGGATAGCACGCATCATTGTTGACATATTTAAGTCCTGTGTTGACATCCTTCATTCCCCGCTGTTTCAGTACTTTGACTTTGTAGCCGCAGGATTTTAAGGCAGGTTCCAACATAGAAAAGTGAATCGGAGACATCTGCGGGATCAGGATCGTGTATTCCTTTGCCATCTCTTTCGTAAATTCAACTCTCTTCATGGCAGCAGATACCGGTTTCGGCTCAATGTTATGTTTTTTTCTGACACGGACGGCACTGATCAGAGAACGAATCCTGATTCGGGCTGCCCCAAGGTTATTGACCTCATCAATCTTTAATACCGTGTAGATCCTTCCGGAACGGGTAAGAATATCGTTGACGGTATCTGTTGTGACCGCATCCAGGCCGCATCCGAAGGAGTTCAGCTGAATCACTTCCAGCTGCTTGTTGGATTTGGCGTAGTTGGCAGCCGCGTAGAGCCTGGAATGGTACATCCACTGGTCCGATACGTTCAGCGGCCGGTCCACCTTGGAAAGGTGGGAGATAGAATCTTCTGTCAGCACGGCAATGCCGTAGGAATTGATCAGTTCCGGAATTCCATGATTGATCTCCGGGTCGATGTGGTACGGACGTCCGCAGAGGACAATTCCGGTGCGCCCTGTCTCTGCCAGATAAGCGAGAACTTCCTCACCCTGATTCTGAATGTCCTTTCTCACGCTGTCGAGTTCATCAAAGGCAGCACGCACAGCGTCGCTGATCTCCGGTGCGTCAATGCCGTATTTTTCACCCAGCTCCTCAAAAAGTCTTGGCTTTAAGGCTTCTTCATTGTCCAGGGCCAGGAATGGATTCATAAAGCTTATATTTTCTGTCCGAAGTTCTTCCATGTTATTTTTAATGTTTTCGGCATAAGAAGTGACGATCGGACAGTTATAGTGGTTATTGGCCTCTTCGGTCTCATTCCGTTCGTAAGGAATGCACGGGTAGAAAATATCCTTGATGCCCTGCTTAATGAGCCACATCACGTGTCCGTGGGCGAGCTTTGCAGGATAGCACTCGGACTCACTCGGGATGGATTCGATGCCCAGCTCATAAATCTTCCTGGAAGACTCAGGGGACAGGACCACGGAAAATCCAAGCTTTGTGAAGAACGTGTGCCAGAACGGATAGTTCTCATAAATATTTAAAACCCTGGGGATACCGATAACCCCGCGTTTTGCCTCTTCGGCAGGGATGGATTCGTAGCCGAAGGTACGTTTTAATTTATACTCATACAAGTTCGGAATATTGTCTTTATTCGCCTTGCCGCCGATGCCCCTCTCACAGCGGTTACCAGTGATATAGCGGCCGCCGTTGGAGAACTTGTTGATCGTTAAAAGACAGTTGTTGGTACAGCCTTTGCACCGGGTCATAGAAGTATCCACAGAGAGAGCGAAGATTTCTTCCATAGGAAGCATCTGTGTCTTCGTGTGTTCTGTCTTAAAGCGCTCTTTTGCGATCAGGGCGGCTCCGAAGGCACCCATGATGCCGGCGATATCCGGACGGATGGCGCTGCAGCCGGAGATCCTCTCAAAACTTCTCAGTACGGCGTCGTTGTAGAAGGTTCCGCCCTGGACAACAATGTGTTTTCCGAGCGATTTTGGATCTGTCAGTTTAATTACTTTTAAAAGAGCATTTTTGATGACAGAATACGCAAGACCGGCAGAAATATCACCGACACTGGCGCCTTCTTTCTGGGCCTGCTTTACTTTGGAATTCATAAATACAGTGCATCTCGAACCTAAGTCGATCGGTGTCTTGGCTGTCAGAGCGACTTTTGCAAAGTCCTGTACAGAATAGTTTAACGATTTTGCAAAAGTTTCAATAAAAGATCCGCAGCCGGAAGAACAGGCCTCATTTAAAAGTACGTTGTCCACGACTCCATTTTTAATCTTAATACATTTCATATCCTGTCCGCCGATATCCAGAATACAGTCCACGTTCGGATCGAAGAATGCTGCCGCGTAATAATGGGCAATGGTCTCCACCTCTCCGTAATCCAGATTGAGTGCAGCCTTGATCAGGTGTTCCCCGTAGCCTGTGGAGCATGAAGATACGATGTGTGCCGTGTCCGGCATCTGTGCATGAATTTCCCTCAGCGCATCGATAGTCGCATTCAGAGGATTTCCGTTATTATTTGTATAATAGCTGTACAGCAGGTCGCCTCTGTCGCTGACCAGAGCTACTTTGGTAGTAGTAGAACCGGCATCGATCCCAAGATAGCAGCTGCCTTCATATGTAGAAAGATCTCCGCGCTTTACGATGTGGCGGTTATGCTCCTTAAGGAACATCTGGTATTCCTGTTCATCCTTGAATAAAGGTTCCAGGCGGTCTACCTCATGGCCCAGCTCAATTTTTCTTTTAAAATGATCCAGCAGTTCCGTGAAATTGGTTGTCACTTCCTCACGGGCATTCAGAGCGGCACCTACAGCGGCAAACAGATGGGAATGATTCGGGGCAATGATCGCCTCTCCTTCAAGGCCGAGTGTGCGGATAAATGCCTCTTTTAATTCGGAGAGGAAGTGGAGCGGACCTCCCAGAAATGCAACATTGCCGCGGATCGGTTTTCCGCAGGCCAGGCCGCTGATGGTCTGGTTTACCACTGCCTGAAAGATAGAAGCCGCAAGATTTTCTTTTGTTGCTCCCTCATTGATCAGAGGCTGAATATCTGATTTCGCGAATACACCGCATCGGGCTGCGATAGGGTAGATCGTATCGTAGTTTTTTGCATATTCATTGAGTCCCGCTGCATCGGTCTGAAGCAGAGAGGCCATCTGGTCGATAAAAGAGCCCGTGCCTCCTGCACAGACGCCGTTCATCCTCTGATCAATGCCGTTGGTAAAATAAATGATCTTAGCATCTTCGCCGCCCAGCTCAATGGCGACATCGGTCCTTGGGGCATAGTCCTGGAGAGCCGTGGAGACACAGACAACTTCCTGGCAGAACGGGATTTCCAGATAAGAAGAAATAGAAAGCCCGCCGGAGCCAGTGACTGTTGGGGCAAAAGTGACGTCTCCGATCTGATCTTTTGCCTTTCTTAAAAGTGATGCCAGTGTTTCCTGTATATTTGCATAATGTCTCTCATAGTCTGAGAACAATATATTGTGCTGCTCATCGATCACCGCTACTTTGACGGTGGTAGAGCCGATATCAATTCCTAATCGTTTCATCTAACTGTAACCTACTTTCCTTTTCGATAGTAGTCTTATTATAAAATAAAGATTTTGAAATAACAAGATTCAAGTGCGGTCTTCTTACCTATTAAATAGGCGGAGAAAATGGAGATGAGAAAAAAATTCACTAAAATAAATCGGAAACATATAAAAAACAAGGCATAGTCTATAATAAAAAGGCAAAGGAAAGTATAAGATATGGCAGAACGGGGAAACTGTAATGGAACAGTTTATGTAATTAAGGAAAAAGATACCTTGTATCAAATCGCAAAACAATATAATGTGAGTGTAAGGGAGATCATGAGGAAAAATCCCTATGTGAACATTTATAATCTGCAGATTGGTGATGAATTATGTATTCCGTCAGCGGGACCGGTGATTTCGGGTGCTTTTGAGCCATATGTAGTGAAAAAAGGAGACACTCTGATGAATATTATGAAAAATAAGAATGTTTCCTTTGAAAAATTAGCAAAATCAAACAAAAGCGTCAGAGAACTGACCCTTCCTGTCGGGACAGTGCTCTTAATTGACAAAGAGAAATAATATCTCTATAATGAAACGTGAACTCGTGGAAAACAGGCGGATGATCTCATCTGCCTGTGACCGCAGCGGAGTGGAAGGAGACTCAAATGATACAGATTTTTCGGACAATGGACGGCCGGATCAATGAAATATCTGAGCCCATAGAGGGCTGCTGGATTTCCGTGGTAGACCCTACGGCCACGGAACTGGTGGAACTCTCCCAGAAGTACCAGATCGATCTGGATCATTTAAAAGCACCGCTGGATGAAGAAGAGCGCTCACGTATTGAGGTTGAGGACAACTATACGCTGATCATCGTGGATGTGCCGATCACAGAGGAGAGAAAAGAGAAGAACTACTTCGTGACGATTCCATGCGGGATCATATTGACGGAACTGTGCCTGATTACCATCTGTCTGATGGATACGCCGGTGCTCTCTAATTTTAAAGAGGGAAGGGTACGGAATTTCTGGACATATAAGAAGACCAGATTTATTTTACAGATCCTGTTTCGGAATGCCTCCCTTTACCTCCAGTACCTGCGGATCATCGATAAAAAGAGTGATGAAGTCGAAAAACAGCTCCATATATCTACGAAGAACCAGGAGCTCATCGAGCTTTTGGAACTGGAAAAGTCACTGGTTTATTTCTCTACATCACTGAGGGGAAATGAGCTGGTGTTAGAGCGTCTGTTAAAGATCGAAAAAATCAAACAGTATCCGGAAGATGAGGAACTGCTGGATGATGTCATCATCGAAAACAAACAGGCGATCGAGATGTCCGATATTTACAGCAACATTTTAAGCGGAACGATGGATGCCTATGCATCTGTAATTTCCAACAACCTGAATATTGTCATGAAGGTTCTGGCCGTGATCACGATCGTCATGTCCATACCGACCATGATCGCAAGTTTTTGGGGAATGAACGTGCCTGTGCCGTTTGCGGACAGCCCGTTTGGATTTTTCGGACTGGTAGGAGTGTCTTTGGTGCTGACGGTGATCGGAAGTATTGTATTAGGAAAGAAAAAAACATTTTAGGAAAGGTTTCTTATGAATTGGTTAAATAAGCTGGAGAGGAAGTTTGGGAGGTTTTCTATTCCGGGACTTCCAAAGTATATTATTCTTTTATATGTCGTAGGCATCATGGTTCAGTTTGCCGCGCCGGAGCTGTACAGTCAGTTTACGCTGAATCCATACCTTATACTGCACGGACAAGTCTGGAGGATTTTTACGTTCCTTCTGATCGCACCGTCTACCAACTTGTTCTTTATGATTTTTGTACTGCTGTTTTATTATTCTATCGCATCATCGTTGGAACAGGTCTGGGGAAGTTTCCGATTTACCATGTACTATATGATTGGTGTGCTCGGGACCATTTCAGGAGCATTTCTTACATACCTGATTCTTGTCTTATCAGGGGGAGAGTTTAATGCCATGTTTGTGCAGATGGATACCTTCTATCTGAACTTATCTCTGTTTTTGGCCTATGCAATGATGTTCCCGGACATGCAGGTATTGTTTTATATGATCATTCCGATGAAGGTAAAGTGGCTGGCATATCTTGACGCCGCATACCTGTTTTATACATTTTTTATTGCAACAGACTTTACAGTTACGGGAATTTCGATTAAAGTATCAATAGTAGTCGCTTTGCTGAATTTTGTTCTGTTCTTTTTCTCAACAAAGAAAATGAAGGCAAAGGGAGCGATGTTCGGCCAAAAGGTAAGACAGAGAAAGAGGAAAGCACAGTTTGGGGAACCTGCCGGACACGTGGAGCCGAAAAAGAACGGCGCCAGGCATGAATGTGCCGTCTGCCACCGCACAGAACTGGATGATCCCACGTTGGAATTCCGCTATTGTTCAAAGTGTGAGGGTAATTATGAATATTGTCAGGATCATTTGTTTACACATGTCCATGTGAAGAAAGATAAATAAGGAAATAATTAATTTTTTATAGATTAATTTATTATACATTGTTATGAAAAGGAGATTAACTATGCTGACGAAAAAAACAAAAATTGTTTGCACAATGGGGCCTGCGACGGATGACGACGCGGTGCTCAAACAGCTGATGCTGGAAGGAATGGATATTGCGAGATTAAACTTTTCTCATGGTGACCATGAAGAACAGCTTGGAAGGATCAAGAGGATTAAAAGATTCCGTGAAGAACTGAATATTCCGATTGCGATCTTATTGGATACAAAAGGACCGGAAATCCGTACCGGACTTTTGGATACAGACGGAGATGTGGAATTAAAAGAAGGACAGGAATTTGTTCTGACCACAAGAGATATCAAAGGAAATGATTCTATCGTAGGAATTACATACGAAGAGCTTCCTCAGGATGTTGCAGAAGGCAACACGATTCTGATCGACGACGGGCTGATCGAGCTGAGAGTCAAAGAGATCAAAGACGGAACCGATATCGTATGTGACGTAGTTAACGGTGGATTTCTGGGAAGCCGCAAAGGGGTCAACGTACCAAATGTGCGTGTAAATCTTCCTTCTATCACAGAAAAAGATAAGAGCGACATTGAATTCGGACTGGAAAACGGCATTGATTTCATCGCTGCCTCATTTATCCGAAATGCTGACGCAGTAAATGAGATCAAAGAGATTGTGAAAGCTCACAATATGGAAGTGGGCGTCATTTCTAAGATCGAAAATGTAGAAGGTGTAGAAAATATCGAGTCCATTATCCAGGCTTCTGACGGAATCATGGTAGCCCGAGGTGATTTAGGTGTGGAAATTCCAGCAGAGGAAGTTCCTTTCATGCAGAAAGCCATCATCAAAAAGTGCAACAACGCATTTAAACCGGTAATCACTGCTACTCAGATGCTGGATTCCATGATCCGCAACCCTCGTCCTACGAGAGCAGAAGTAACAGACGTTGCCAATGCGATCTACGATGGTACCGACGCGATCATGCTTTCCGGGGAGACTGCAAAAGGGAAATATCCTGTGGAAGCAGTCAGGATGATGAATCAGATTGCTATCTCAACAGAGCTGCACCTGGATACGAAGATCAAGGATTTCCGTTCTATCTATGTGAACCGGGGAATCTCAGCGGCAGTTGCTTACTCCGCAGTACAGACTGCCCATAACATCAATGCAAAATGTATTCTGGCTTCCAGTATGTCAGGATTTACGGCAAGAATCGTATCCAAGTTTAAGCCGGATGCACAGATCATCGGATTATCTCCGGATGAGGCTGTCGTGCGCAAAATGCAGCTTTACTGGGGCGTGCGTCCGTTCAAATCTCACAAAGCGTCATCTACGAGGGAACTTTTGGATGAGGCTACGGAGATCGTACTGAGTGCAGATCTTGCTCAGGAGAATGATATTCTCGTTCTGACCGGAGGCGGTCCGGCAGACCACCGCGGAAAAGGTGTGACAAACATGCTGAAAGTTGTAAAAATCGGCGAATAAAAAGGATCAGGGGGTGTGAAAACATCCCCTTTTTGGTAAGGTGAATATATGAAGGCTGCTGAAAAGTTTTACATATCGGAAATTTTAACGATAACGAAAGAAAAGTTAATAAAGCGGATTGTAAAAGGAAAGAGCATTCCTTCGCTGTATTGTATTACGCTTCCTCTTGGAAACGTGGGAGTGCTGGAGATTTACGAATACCGGGAACTGCTGAAAGATTATTACAGAAAAAAGGATGTCACAGTCGTGGGATGTGCCGTGTCAAAACAGGATGCTTTCGTGGTGCTCAGAAGGATTGTGGAAGACATCAGACAACAGGATTCCATGTTTCGGATACCGGAATTTTTTGAAGAGGGGTGAGACGATGGCAGCTTTATGGATTATTTTAAAAATCATAGGAATCATTCTTCTCTGTATCTTCGTGTTCCTGCTTCTGATCTTGTTCGCACCGGCAGGCTACCGTGCCCGGGGAGTTTACAATGGCTGGGAGAAATGGGCCAAAGCCAGGGTATCATGGCTTTTCTTTTTTCTGCGAATGAAGGTGTCATGGAAAGAGGGAGAGGAACCGGCGGTATCTTTAAGGATCCTGGGATTTCCTGTCTATCACTCGGATGAAGAAAGATGGTCGCTGCTCAACAGGAAAGCGGCTGATGATGTGGTAGAAATCAGAGAATCTGGGAAGGATATAAGAGACCGGGCAGAAGTGCCCCGGGAAGCAGCCGGACACCCGGCTGATCCTGATTCGGAGACAGGCTTTTCAGGGGATATTCTGGATTATACCGGAGACGGTCAAGAGTTTGACTCTGTCATAGAAGAACCGTCCGGGAAGCTGCCGCTCAGAAAAAGGGTGAAAAATTTCTTTCAAAGATGTTATAATACAGGTAAGCGTCAGTATCGGAGAATAAAAGCTGCCTTGAAACAGGCAGAATCTTTCAAAGAACTGCTGGAAGATGAGGAATTGATCCGTGTAGTCAAACGCTTATTTGGATACGGAAAAAAAGGGATCAGGCATTTTCTGCCGAAGAAATTTTCGGGGGACGTGGCTTTCGGCTTTGATGATCCCGCCATGACAGGACAGACACTCGCTGCTGTCAGTGCTTTTATGCCGCTGTTTAACGACAGACTGTCTGTGGAGCCGGATTTTACGGAAGCCAGATTTGAGGCCGCACTGACAGTTTCAGGCCGGATATACGCGTTTCATTTTCTGAAGATCTTATGGGATGTTTACCGCGATAAGGAGCTTTGGAGACAGAAGGAACGCATTATGAGAACAATAGGAGGTTAGTTTTATGAACAAAGAAAAGTTTAATGAGACCGTGGACTCGTTATTTCAGGGAATCGAAGGATTTATGACTTCAAAAACCGTGGTTGGAGATCCCATCTATGTGAAGGATACGATCATTCTGCCTCTGGTAGACGTATCTTTCGGCATGGGAGCCGGGGATTTCCGCGGAGACAGGAAAGCCAGGGGATACGGAGGTATCGGGGGCAAGATGACGCCAAGTGCGGTTCTTGTGATCCGTGACGGACAGACGAAGCTTGTGAATGTTAAGAATCAGGAAACGATTACAAAACTATTGGACATGGTTCCTGATGTGATTGACAAATTTACAAAAAAAGAAGAGACACTGGAAGATATAGTAGAAGACTTAGAGAACGAACGATAACCTCCCTAAAATACCTTGTATGAACAGAAATCTGTAATACAGGGTATTTTTTATTCAATACTTTGTGTTGTTCTGCATATACTAGCTAATAAGCTTAAATCAGGTGTGTATGTATGAAACGTGTTTGCGGAGTCGCTTTTTTCTTTTTTGGCCTCGGGCTGTTTATCGGAATGTTCATCCAAAGAGATTTTACACAGTTTGCAATGACCGGGGTGAGTATCACTCTGTCTTATTTTCTGTTTTTTCAGTAAACAGAAGGAATCTTATCTGAAACGAAAAAAAGAGCCGGATATTCCAGCTCCCTAGGTTTATAATAATCGGGAAAGATTACGCTCTTTCGACTTTACCTGATCTCAGACAAGAAGTACAAACGTACATTTTTTTAGCTGCACCGTTTACCTTCACTCTTACAGATTTGATATTTGATTTCCACATCTTATTTGATCTTCTATGTGAATGACTGACTGCATTACCAAAATGAGCGCCTTTTCCGCAGATAGCACATTTTGCCATGTTAGCACCTCCTTAACTCGATCTTATCCCTCTCTGGGACTGACAACTATTTCATTCTACCAGATTGATTTCTAAAAATCAAGAAGAAATTCTCTTTTCTTTTTCAGAGGTAAATAGTATAATCTAAGTAGCGTTCCGGGTAAAATGAGCTGTGTGGGCGCACAAGAATACGAAGTATGGAGGTAAAGCGATGAAAGGACATATGAATACGAAGAACGGCGAGATTTCTATCGAAAATCAAGTGATTGCCAAGTATGCCGGGATTTGTGCCCTTGGTTGTTTTGGTATTGTCGGCATGGCAATGGTCAATATGAAAGACGGAATCGTAAAGCTGCTGACCAGAGATAATATAAGAAAAGGTGTTTTTGTCTCTGTGAAGAACAACAAAATTTCCATAGATTTTCACATTATTGTTTCTTATGGTGTATCCATTTCTGCGGTAGCGGACAACCTGATGTCTTCTGTGAAATACCGGGTAGAAGAGTTCACCAGTCTGGAAGTGGAACGGATCAATGTATACGTTGAAGGTGTGAAAGATATAGGATAATTACGGAGGCAGGATAAATGAAGCAGATTGACGCAGCTTTGCTCAAAAAGATGTTTATTGGCGGAGCGAAGAGACTGGAAGCTCATAAAGAGCATATTAACGAATTGAATGTATTCCCGGTGCCCGACGGCGATACGGGAACCAATATGACGATGACGATCATGTCGGCGGCAAAAGAAGTCGGTGCGATAGATGATCCTACGATCGAGGAGCTGGCAAAGGCTATCTCGGGCGGATCATTAAGAGGAGCCAGAGGAAACTCAGGGGTGATTCTTTCCCAGCTGTTTCGGGGCTTTACAAAGCAGATTAAATATTTGGACAGACTGACAACCAGAGATGTAGCCGCGGGCTTTAAGAAGGCTGTGGACACTGCCTACAAGGCGGTTATGAAGCCGAAAGAGGGAACGATCCTCACCGTTGCCAAGGCAGCGGCAGACAGCGCTTTGAGATCCGCAAAGAAGACAGACGATTTTGAAGAGTTTGCCCAAAATGTCATGCAGGAAGCCAACACAGCACTCCAGATGACGCCGGAGATGCTGCCTGTTTTAAAAGAAGCCGGGGTTGTGGATTCCGGCGGACAGGGACTCCTGGAAGTTCTTCAGGGAGCCTATGATGTTCTTCTCGGTAAGGAAGTGGATCTGAAAGTTGAGCCGGTTTCCAGACCGGTGCAAAAACCGATGGGAGCCGCATCCGGAGAAACGGCGGATATTACGTTCGGATACTGTACAGAGTTTATTGTCATGCTGGACAGAGAATTTGGTTCGGCGCAGGAACAGGAGTTTAAGGATTATCTGACCGGTATGGGAGATTCCATTGTAGTCGTGGCGGATGAAGACATCGTGAAGGTGCATGTCCACACGAATCATCCGGGCAAGGCTATTGAAAAGGGACTTTCTTACGGTGCACTGACCAGCATGAAGATCGATAACATGCGGGAAGAGCATGAGGAGCGCCTGAACCTGAGCCGTCAGGCAGAGGAAAAAGAACCGGCTCCGAGAAAGGATATGGGATTTGTTGCGGTTTCAATCGGAAGCGGTCTCAACGACATATTCAGAGAACTGGGGGCAGATTATCTGATCGAAGGCGGACAGACCATGAATCCGAGCACGGAAGATATGCTCAATGCGATTGCTCAGGTCAATGCGGATCATGTGTTCATCCTGCCGAATAATAAAAATATTATACTGGCTGCCCAGCAGGCGAAAGCCCTCGTGGAAGATAAAGAGATCATTATCATTCCGACCAAGACGGTACCGCAGGGGATTTCTGCTTTGATTGCATTTGAGGCGGAAAGCAGTGTGGAAGAGAATGAGGCTGCCATGACCGAGATGATGAACGGTGTAAAAACCGGAGAAGTCACTTATGCAGTCCGTGATACGACCATTGACGGCAAGACGATCAAAGTCGATGATATTATGGGGATTGACGACAACGGCATTCAGGAAGTTGGGAATGATGTAGAAGCGGTGACGCTGGGACTCCTTCGCAGTATGGTGGACGAGGACAGCGAACTGATCTGTATATACTACGGGGATGAGACGCCGGAGGAGAAGGCTGTGAAGCTTTCGAAAAAGGCAGAGGAACTGTATCCGGACTGCGAGGTCCAGATGGAATATGGAGGACAGCCAATTTATTATTTCCTGCTGTCTGTAGAATAAGAAAAGAATGGACAATCAAAAGGGAGCAGATACTGTTCCCTTTTCCTTTTCCACGGGGAGGTCCGTATTTATAGAGGAGTAGTTGATTTATGAACGGGGATACAAATATCCAATGCCTGAAGGGGATCGGTGAGAAAACATATAACGGATTTAAAAAGCTGGGAGTCGAGACTGTGGACAGCCTGATCACTATGTATCCCAGATACTATCTGACCTATGAAGACCCTGTCCTGCTCTCTGAACTGACGGCAGGAGAGAGGGCCGCAGTACAGGTGAGGATTACATCAGATGTGAATATCCGATATGTAAGAGGATTAAAGATTGTCTCCTGTCTCGGAAAGGACAGTTCCGGCACTATGACATTTACTTGGTTTAATATGCCATACTTAAAGAAACAGATTCACCGGGGAGAGGACTATATTTTCGTTGGGACACCGGTTTTTAAAAACGGCCGTCTGATGATGGAGCACCCGGAGATTTTTAAAGAGGAGGATTACAGCGCAAAGCAGCAGACTTTACAGCCGGTCTATCCGCTGACATCGGGGATTACGAATAAAACAGTGAGCAAGGCCGTCATGCAGACGGAGGAGTATATAAAGGGTATCCGGGAATATCTCCCGGAGCAGATTCTTAAAAAATACCGTCCGATGGATTACAGCGAAGCCATCTGGAATGTCCATTTTCCAAGGGACAAACAGACGCTGGTGGAGGCGAAAAAGAGACTGATCTTTGATGAATTTTTCATTTTTATGGCGGGGATGAACCTGATGAAACAGGAGCACCGGGAGGAAAAAAACCGTTATCCGATCCCGGTATGCGGCGAGGCGGACAGGCTGATCCAGTCGCTTCCTTATGAACTGACCGGAGCACAGAAAAGGGCTCTTCTGGAGATGCAGAAGGATTTAATGGGGGAGAAGGTCATGAATCGTCTCGTACAAGGGGACGTGGGATCAGGGAAGACGATCCTTGCGGTGATCCTTCTTCTGATGTGCGCGAAGGCCGGGTATCAGGGCGTTCTGATGGCTCCGACAGAAGTGCTTGCAAGCCAGCACTACGAGACCTTTCAGGAACTTCTTGGACCGTTCGGCGTGTCTGCGGCGCTGCTCACAGGATCTGTAAAGGCGAAAGAAAAGCGAGAAATCTATCAGGGAATTAAAAACCATGAGTATGATATTGTTATCGGGACCCACGCCCTGATTCAGGATGCTGTGGAGTATGACCGGCTGGCTCTGGTTATCACGGACGAGCAGCACAGATTCGGGGTCCGGCAGAGAGAGATCCTTTCAAAGAAGGGGAAGGAACCACATGTCCTCGTTATGAGTGCCACTCCGATACCGAGGACCCTGGCGATCATTATGTACGGAGATCTGGATGTGTCCGTCATCGATGAGCTGCCGAAGAACCGTCTTCCAATTAAAAATTGTGTTGTCAATCAGAGTTACCGTCCGAATGCGTATCGATTCATGGAGAAGCAGGTGGCAGAGGGGCGGCAAATCTATATTATCTGCCCAATGGTGGAGGAAAGCGAGGCCATGGAGGGTGAAAATGTGATTCAGTATGCCAATATGCTGAGAGAACAGTTTCCTCCCAGTATACAGATCGGGGTGCTTCATGGTAAAATGAAACCAAAGGAAAAGCAGAAGATTATGGATGAATTTTCGGAGTGCAGCATCCAGATCCTGGTGTCTACCACAGTTATTGAGGTCGGTGTCAACGTGCCCAATGCCACGGTCATGATGGTGGAGAACGCCGAGCGGTTCGGCCTCGCCCAGCTGCATCAGCTGAGAGGCAGGGTGGGGAGGGGAGAACACCAGTCCTACTGTATTTTTATGAGCGGAGTAAAAAAGAAAGAAACGATGGAGCGGCTGGAAGTGTTAAATAAGTCTAACGACGGATTTTACATTGCCAATCAGGATCTGAAGCTCAGAGGACCGGGAGACTTTTTCGGAGTCCGGCAGAGCGGGATGATGGATTTTGTCCTGGCCGATATTTATACCAATGCAGATCTTTTAAAACAGGCAAGCGATGCAGTACATCAGCTGTGTGAGGAAGAATTTGATTTCTCCACATTAAAAAACAGCCGTCTGGAAAAACAGATTTCGCTTGCCAACAGGATATAAAGGAGGTTCGCTATGATTCGTGTACGTTTGCGGTTTACGGGAAGAGTCCAGGGAGTCGGATTCCGGTATTTTGCACAGATGAATGCCGCACAGTTTCATGTGACAGGATGGGTGAAGAATATGTATGACGGTTCTGTCACTGCAGAAGCCCAGGGAACAAAAAAACAGATTGAAGATTTTATAGAATCCATGAAGCACGGCCATCGGTTTATGCGGATTGACCATGTAACAGCTGAAGAATGTCCGCTCTGTGAGGGAGAAAAGGACTTTAAAGTAAAGTATTAAAATTCCAAAGAAAAAAATGTTATTCCATGTAAAAACTCTCAGTGTATCTTTTGTGTTATTAAACATACTATCTTCGTAACAAAAAACAACAAAAGAAACGGAGGTCTTTCAAAATGGAAGAACGTACTTCAGCAAACAGCAAAGGAAACAACAGAGTGGAAGTTCCAGAGGCTAGGGAAGCACTGGACAGATTCAAATTCGAGGTTGCTAATGAAATCGGTGTAGACTTAAAAGAAGGATACAACGGACATTTAACAACTGCTCAGGCAGGTTCTGTTGGAGGAGAAATGGTTCGTAAAATGATCCGCAGACAGGAAGAGGAAATGTCTGGCCGTTAGTTAACGGATACAAACGAATCAGTTTTTACTCGTAATTTCGATGAGAGAACGAAAGAAAAAAGAGGAGCAATCAGAGCGTCAGTTCTGACTGCTCCTTTTGCAGTACGGGAATTTCTTTGTTATTTAGTTGACAAATTATCTGAATATAATACAATAGTAGGGAGAAAAAACAAAGGAAGATAAAAAAATGCGAGTGATTTCAGGAAAAGCCAGGAGTTTGAGGCTTAAAACAGTGGAAGGAATGGACACGAGACCGACGCAGGACCGCATTAAGGAAACGCTGTTTAATATGATCCAGCATGAAATTGCGGGGGCAGAGTTTCTGGACCTGTTCGCAGGCAGCGGAGCCATCGGGATCGAGGCTCTGAGCAGGGGATGTAAGCATGCTGTATTTGTGGAAAAGAACAAAAAAGCGGCTGCCTGTATTCGGTACAATCTGATACATACAAAACTTATAAATGACGCTCAGGTCCTGGAGACAGATGTCATAAGTGCATTGAGGAAGCTTGGAGCAGAGAGCAGGAAGTTTGACTATATTTTTATGGACCCTCCTTATAACAAAGGAATGGAGAGAGCAGTGCTTGCCGAACTGGATCATTTGGATCTTTTAAAGGAGAACACCCTGGTCATTGCGGAATCCAGCTTACAGACAGAGATTCAGGAGGAGTTGTTTGAGCATCTGAAGGTTCTGAAGATAAAGGAGTATAAAACCAACAAGCATACTTTTTTGCAGAAAGTGCAGGAGGGCTGAGAAATGAGCATTGCAGTGTATCCGGGAAGCTTTGACCCGGTAACTTATGGGCATTTGGATATTATTAAACGTTCTATCAGAGTTTTTGATAAACTGGTCATAGGGATTTTGCTGAACAGTGAAAAAAATCCTTTATTTTCAATGGAAGAAAGAGTGGAATTTCTCACGGAAGCCACAAAGGATATGGAGAATGTTGAAGTGAAATCTTTTTCCGGCCTGCTGGTGGACTTTGCACGTGAAAATAACGCGGATATTACGGTCCGCGGGCTCCGCGCTGTTACGGATTTCGAGTATGAACTGCAGATAGCCCAGATCAATAATAAGCTGGACTCCAATCTGGATACGATGTTTTTTACCACCAGTACGGAATACGCATACTTAAGCTCTACGATCGTGAGGGAGATCGCATCCTACCACGGAGATGTCAGTGAACTGGTGCCTCCGTATGTGGAACAGAAGCTGAAGCAAAAATTTAGAGAAAGAATAGAGGGAGAAGCATGAGTGAGAAATATTTGCATGAAATGATCGATGATATTGAAATTTTGATCGATGAGGCCAAGCCGGCAAGATTTAATCCGGGGAAGGTTGTCATCGACAGGGATGTGCTGATCACTGTCATTGAGGAATTGAGAAAACAGATTCCGGGAGAGGTTGAGCGCAGCCATAAGGTTATGATGAACAAAGACGCTATCCTGGAAGATGCCAGGATCAAGGCCCAAAATATCGTAGACCAGGCGGCCAGAGAAGCCGGAGAGCTGATCGATGAGAATGAGATCGTAGAGATGGCAAAAATGCGTGCAAAGGAGATGGAAGAAGCTGCTTTAAACCACGCAAATGATGTCATTCACAATGCCAATGAAGAGGCTGAACAGGTAAGATACGGCGCACTGCAGTACACATGCGATATTATGGAAGATGTCCAGGACTACATAACAAAAGTAAAAGAGGGTCAGCGAAGCCTTTTTGATCAGCTTTTATCAACCTTGGACAGTGATATAGAGTCAATCAGCACCAACTATGAGGAAATCCGGCAGCAGCTTGACGGGGCTTCCCGGACGAAGGTGAGAACAGCCGAAGATTTCGTTTCACAGGAAGAGGAATAGCATGCCGCTGCTTATGCATGCAAAGAGCATCTTAAATATAAAATAGCTTTTCATAGACAGCTGTGATTTTTGGCAGACGCTCTTGACCTGTGCCAGGCTGCACAGGCCGCCGAAAGAGCTGACGGCAAGGATTGCGGCTGTTTTTTGTCTGAAGCCCAGGGACAGAAAACTCACATGGGAGATCCCTGTTGTGATCTCGAGCATTCCGATGACCGGTGCCGTGATATAGGAGGGCAGTATGCCGCTTTGAAGAAGAGAAGATACGATGGAAAATACCATGATAAAAATACCGATGGTAAAAATCGTCTTCAAACTGTCAAAAACAATCTCGTCAAAGGATTTGATCGCCGCAGTCCTCGGGTGTTCCTGATGCACGTGTAAAAATCCTGTGCCTCTGAATTTCCATAAGATGAAGATAAAGTACAGGAGATTGGGCATATAAAGACAGAAAAAATAAAGGGGTACACTAAGGGTCCCTTTTAAGATCAGGGTCAGCGTAAAGCCGATGGAAAACATCGGGCTTACATTGTTGCAGAGCACAAGAAGGGATTCCCCTTCTTTTTTTGTATAGGAACCTGAAAGCACCAGATCGCTGATGATCTTGCCGCCCAGAGGATAGCCGCACAGGAAGCCCATAAGGATTGTATATGCCAGATCCTTGTTCAGCCATGGAAATAGTTTAAACAGAGGATAAAACAGATAGGAAATATAGTGGACCGTCTGGTATTTCATCATAAGGTTTGTCAGAAGAAAAAACGGCAGGAGCGTGGGCACGATGGTTCCGGACCAGAGAAGCAGGCCGTTTTTGGCGCCTGCTACGCACTGTTCCGGAAATAAAAATAGAAGGAACGCAGTTAAAATCAAACAAAACTGATAAAAGTATTTACCCATAGAAAAACCCCCTGTCCTCTTAAGCCTATGAGGCGGACGGTTATATTATGATTTGTTCTTCTTTTACCTGGGTCTTAAACTTTGACCGGAGCATCATTTGATAGAGGGCATCTGCTTTTTGTTCTGTCTGAAGCATCTGTAACTGGACCTTGGTAAGCGGGTCGTCAAGCGGTCTTAAATGCCGGACCATCGGCCAGGTTTTTTTCTTTTTTATTTCCCGGATCAGAGAGGAAGCCTCTTTTTTAAAGCCGAGGATCTGAAAATACAGGGGCTGTTCTGAGCGGGTATAGCTGTCCTTCATCTCCTGCTTCATGCCGAGGAGGATGTGCAGGAGTCCCCGGCTGATACGGCTCCAGGTCAGGCTTTTATTTTTGACGGCTTCGATCTGACAGGAAAATGGCCGGCCCGGAACGGCCATACGGATCAGGCGGGCACTCAGATCCTTTGAAATGTCCCAATAGTCCTCAAAGGAATCTTCCATGCAGAGTTTATAAGACAGCAAATCAGAAAAATCATCAAGCAGGATGGGAAAACAGCGCCGGTAATCTTCCAGCAGAATCGGGTGCAGATTTTTCGGAATGCTCTCCAGACACTTGCTAAGGCCGTCAAAAACAGCCAGCTGTGACCGAATGGCGGAGGCAGAACTGATGCTGCCCGTCAGATCAAGACTCCGGTGGCTGCTCTGTTTCCTCGGGATACAGAACGGATGGATGCTGCTGTTTCTGCGTTTCAGTGCCATCAAATATTCGAGTCCCAGAAGGTTGTTTGGCTCTCTTAGGATATCGGCGTCACTCTTGGAACAGCCAAGTGAGAGAAACGCTTTTTCTCTCGCTTTAGGATAGGAAATGCCGGTCTTTAAATATAACTTAATCTGTTCCGTGAGGTCATCCTCTCTGTCCGCCAGAAAGCTTCCGAGGGAGATCAGACGGCTCAGAGAACCGCATTCGCTCCCAAAAGAGAGAATGTCGACCACACCGAGACCTTCCAGGAGGGAGACACTGCCGTCTGCAAAATACGGGGCGCTGCCGGAGGAAAACCAGAGCGGCAGTTCCAGCACCAGGTCAGCTCCGTTCATGAGGGCCATTCTGGCTCTTGTTTTTTTTTCGATGACGGCCGGGCCGCCGCGCTGTACATAATTTCCGCTCATCAGTGCAATGATATAATCAGCGCCTAAAATGCGCTTTGTCTCTTCGATATGATAAAGATGTCCGTTGTGAAACGGGTTATACTCACAGATAATTGCCGCAGTTTTCATTGCTGCTCTCCTTTCTTTTGTGAAATCATTATAACAAAGAACTTAAAAAAGGTAAAATTGCACAAAAAAGAGGAAATAAAAGGCTGAAACTTGCTATTAAAAATAAAAGATAGTAAAATGAAAACATTATGAGATGAGATGTACTAGGAAAAGTACAACAAGGCATATTGTATACAACAAACGAATATTGTATAATTTCCATGAGAAGAATTCATCTTTGTAGAAAGTTGGAAGGAGCAACGTAATGAGTTTTATTGATGTGATTAAAGAACGAGCTAAAAGTGAGAAAAAAAAGATTGTTTTGCCTGAGACCGGAGATCCCCGTACTCTTGAGGCTGCAGACACAGTGCTGAGAGAAGGGATCGCCGACATTATTCTTGTGGGAAACGAGGAGGAAATTTTAAGCCGCGCAGAGGGACTGGATCTTTCCAAGGCCTGTTTTGTAGATCCTAACAACTGCGAAAGACTCAATACATACATTGAATCTTTGTGCGAAGCCAGAAAGAGCAAGGGACTGCTCCCGGAGGATGCAAAAGAAATCCTGCTTTCTAATCCGCTGTTTTTCGGAGCGACTATGGTGCGTGCCGGAGATGCGGACGGCATGGTTGCGGGGGCAGTAAATTCATCCGCCAACGTTCTGCGGTCTGCCCTTCAGGTTGTCAAGACGGCTCCGGGGACAAGGATCGTTTCTGCCTTCTTCCTGATGGTAGTGCCGGATTGTGAACTCGGCGCCAACGGTACTTTTGTATTTGCAGACTGCGGACTGAATCAGAATCCCAATTCAGAACAGCTGGCAGCCATTGCCGGAAGTTCTGCGCAGACATTTAAACAGCTGGTGGGAGAAGAACCAAGGGTTGCTATGCTTTCCCATTCCACAGTGGGAAGCGCAAAACACGACGATGTGACAAAGGTTGTGGAAGCAACGGCGATCGCAAAAAGAGATTATCCGGACACACTGATCTGCGGAGAACTGCAGCTGGATGCGGCGATCGTTCCTGAGGTGGCGGCATCGAAGGCACCCAGAAGTGAAGTGGCAGGAAAAGCCAATGTACTCGTCTTCCCGGATCTGGATGCAGGAAATATCGGATACAAATTAGTCCAGAGACTGGCAAAAGCGGAAGCCTACGGCCCGGTTACCCAGGGGATTGCAAAGCCGGTCAATGACTTGTCCCGCGGATGCAAGGCGGAAGATATCGTCGGAGTTGTGGCAATCACGGCAGTGCAGGCACAGCTTACGGAGAACAATTAGAGGTTAAAAGATTAGAATATATAGGAGAATGAAGATGAAAGTTTTAGTTATTAATTGCGGAAGTTCCTCCCTCAAATACCAGCTGATCGATTCAGACACAGAAGATGTACTGGCAAAAGGTCTCTGTGAGAGGATCGGGATCGACGGAGCCCTGACCCATGAGCCTGCCGGAAAAGACAAGATCAAGACCACTCCTGCCATGCCGGACCACAAGACGGCCATCGGCATTGTGCTTGAACAGCTGACAGACAAAGAAAACGGCGTGATCACATCTTTAGACGAAATCAGTGCCGTGGGACACAGAGTCGTACACGGAGGAGAGAAGTTCACAAAATCCTGCATTATCACAGAGGATGTGTTAAAAGAGATCGAGGCGTGCAACGTATTCGCACCGCTCCATAACCCTGCGGCTCTGATCGGAATTGAGGCCTGCCGGGAACTCATGAAGGACAAACCTATGGCTGCTGTATTTGATACCGCATTCCATCAGACGATGCCGGAAAAGGCATTTCTCTATGGAATCCCGAGAAAGTATTACGATGAAGACGGAATCCGCCGCTATGGATTCCACGGGACTTCCCATCAGTTTGTCTCCCGTGAGGCTGCCAAGATGCTTGGAAAAGACATCAAAAATATCAATATAATTGTGTGCCATTTAGGAAACGGTGCCAGCGTCACAGCAGTCAAAGGCGGAGAGTCTGTGGATACTTCGATGGGACTGACACCGCTGGAGGGCCTGATCATGGGTACCCGTTCCGGAGACCTGGACCCGGCGATTCTTGAGTTCATCGCGAACAAAGAAAATAAAACCGTGTCTGAAGTAGTCAATATCTTAAACAAAGAATCCGGAGTGCTCGGACTGTCCGGCGGTATTTCTTCCGATTTCAGAGATGTCAAAGCCGCAAGGACAGAGGGCAACAAAGCGGCTGCGGCTGCGATGGACGCTTATGTATACCGTGTAGCGAAGTATATCGGAGCCTACACTGTGGCTATGAACGGGGTGGATGCCATCGCTTTCACTGCGGGACTGGGAGAAAATGACGACGCCACGAGAGCAGCGATTGGAGAATATTTGGATTGTATCGGTGCAAAGATCGATGCTGAAAAGAACGATGTGCACGGAAAAGCAGCGGTCATTTCAACGGATGATTCCAGAGTCAAAGTGCTCTGCATTCCGACCAACGAGGAAGTGATGATCGCAAGGGATACGGTAGCCCTTGTAAAATAAAATTACTTGACAAACAAATATCGCGTTTGTATAATAGACAAGTATGAAATTTTAGGAGATAGTATGCTGATTCAGTTATCAAAATTGTTATCAATGCCGGATCATGAAGAGACGGTGGAATGTTCCCTGGATATGGAGGAGATTGTTCTCAGAAGAGAAAGTTATCCGATCCTGGAGAAGCCTTCTTTTCCGGTCATTTTAAAAAATGAAGGGAAGAGGACGGTTTCGGTCTCATTTCAGACAAGCATCACAGTCGGGATGCCCTGCGGCCGGTGTCTCACCGAGGTTCCGGAAAAGATCAGGCTCAGTGTCTTACGGACATTGGATTTTGATGACATAGAAGAAACTTGTAAGGATCAAGTATCTTTCGTAGATGGAAGCAGCCTCAATGTGGATAAGCTTATTCTTGAAGAAGTGATTCCCCTGCTGCCAACAAAGGTGTTATGCAGTGAAGACTGCAAAGGACTTTGTCCAGTGTGCGGAACGAATCTGAACAAGGAAGAGTGTGGCTGTGACCGGGCGGTTAAAGATCCACGGATGGCAGCTATCCAGGATATTTTTAAGAATTTTAAGGAGGTGTAATACCAATGTCAATCTGTCCAAAGAATAAATCTTCAAAAGCGAGAAGAGATAAACGTAGAGCAAACTGGAAAATGACTGCACCAGCTTTAGTAAAGTGCAGCAAGTGCGGTGAATTAATGATGCCTCACAGAGTGTGCAAAGCCTGCGGATCTTATAATAAAAGAGAAATCGTAAATGCTCAGTAAGAGTTGACAACAGCAGCATATGTTGTCATGAATTGCCATGCGTTTAGACTTTATGAGTTTAAGCGGATGGCATTTCTTTTCATCTGGTGATTTTGTATCAAGGAGGTTGCAAATGGAAAAGATAGTTAAAGTAGCGCTGGATGCCATGGGAGGGGACAATGCTCCCGGAGAGATCGTAAAAGGCGCGGTGGATGCGGTCAACGAGAACAGCAATATTAAAGTTTACCTTGTAGGAAAATCCCCGAGGATCCACGAGGAATTAAAGAAATACCGCTATAAGAGCGAGCAGATCGAAGTGATCAATGCAGAAGAAGAAATTTCTTGTGATGAATCACCGGTAGAGGCGATTCGTAAGAAGAAAGATTCTTCCATGGTAGTCGGGATGAAGATGGTAAAAGACCAGACTGCAGATGCATTTGTATCGGCCGGAAGTTCAGGGGCGATCCTCGTGGGAGGACAGTTCGTGGTGGGCAGGATCAAAGGGGTGAAGCGTGCTCCTCTGGCCGCTTTGATGCCGACTACAAAAGGTGTTTCCCTGATCATTGACAGCGGAGCCAATATGGATGCAAAACCGGAATACCTTCTGGAATTTGCGAAGATGGGTTCTATTTATATGGAAGACGTGGTAGGCATTAAAAATCCGAAAGTTGCCATCGTAAATGTAGGTGTGGAAGAGGCAAAGGGAAATGCGCTTGTCAAAGATACATTTCCTCTTTTGAAGGAATGTGAGGAGATCAACTTTACCGGAAGCATCGAGGCCAGGGAAATTCATTCCGGTCAGGCAGATGTGGTTGTCTGCGATGCCTTTGTGGGAAATGTGATCCTGAAGTTATCAGAAGGCCTGTCCTCAACGCTGATGTCAATCGTAAAAGACGGCATGATGCAGAGTATGAGAGGAAAGATCGGAGGCCTGCTCGTGAAGCCGTCACTGAAAAAGACCCTGAAACGCTTTGACGCGTCGGAGCACGGCGGAGCTCCTCTTCTCGGTCTGAACGGCCTGGTCGTGAAGATGCACGGAAGTTCCAAGGCAAAAGAGACGAAGAACGCGATCATCCAGTGTATTGCTTTTTCAGAGGCCAAAATCAATGAAAAGATCAAAGAACAGATTGTAAAGGAAAAATAAAAGGTATGAATCAATCAAATCAGGAAGATTTTCAGAAAAAAATCAAGATTCGTTTTCATGACAAGAAATTGCTGACAACTGCACTGACCCACAGTTCCTATGCAAATGAGCGGAAACTTTCCCGGGGGAAAGACAATGAACGGCTGGAGTTTTTGGGAGACGCAGTGCTGGAACTGATCATGAGTGACTATTTGTTTCACACATACAAAGACGAACCGGAGGGAAAACTGACCAAAATGAGAGCCAGCCTTGTCTGCGAGCCTACTCTGGCATTCTGTGCCAAGGATCTCTCTCTGGGCGATTATCTGCTGCTGAGCAAAGGGGAAGACCTGACCGGAGGAAGGGAGAGAGATTCCATTTTATCGGATGCGTTTGAGGCAGTGATCGGAGCCGTATATCTGGATCAGGGATTCGAGGAAGCCAGAAAGTTTGTGGAAACATATCTGCTCCAGGATGTAGATGAAAAAGTATTGTTTTATGACGCCAAGACTTCGCTTCAGGAACTTGTACAGAGTTTTTCCAAGCAGCCGCTTACTTATGAACTGATAAAGGAAGACGGGCCGGACCACCAGAAGACTTTCACGGTGGAGGCCAGGCTCGGGGAAAAAGTCATTGGGACCGGAACCGGAAGAAGCAAGAAAAGTGCGGAGCAGACGGCAGCCTATGAGGCAATGAAGCATAAGGACGGAATATTGAGGTAGCTATGTATCTGAAAAGCATTGAAGTGAATGGATTTAAATCCTTCGCCAACAAAATGATTTTTAAATTTGACAGCGGCATTACGGGAATCGTTGGTCCCAACGGAAGCGGAAAGAGCAATGTGGCGGATGCGGTCCGGTGGGTGCTCGGAGAACAGAGCGCAAAACAGCTCCGGGGCGCCAAGATGGAAGACGTGATTTTTTCCGGCACGGAGATGAGAAAGCCGATGGGTTCTGCTTACGTTGCCATCACTATGGACAACAGTGATCACAGCCTGCCGATCGGGTTTGAAGAGATCACAGTGGCCAGGAGAGTCTACCGTTCCGGTGAAAGCGAATATCTGATGAACGGCAGTCCGTGCAGGCGAAAAGATATCGTGGAATTGTTTTTTGATACAGGAATAGGCAAAGAGGGCTATTCTATTATCGGACAGGGACAGATCGACCAGATTTTGAGCGGTAAGCCGGAGGACCGGAGAGAGCTGTTTGATGAGGCTGCCGGCATCGTAAAATATAAAAAGAATAAACTTGAGACAGAAAAATCTCTGGAGGCAGAACGGGAGAATTTAAACCGGGTAACGGATATTCTTATGGAATTGGAACGGCAGGTCGGCCCGCTGAAGACACAGTCTGAGAAGGCAAGGGAATATCTCTCATACAGGGACCGGCTGAAGGAATATGACACATCCATGTTCCTCATGGAAAACGGCCGGCTGTCCGATGAGATTGAGAGTCTGGATGAGAAGATCCGGATCGCCCAGGGAGAAGTGGATGACGCGGACAGGCGCCTGGAACAGACGAAAGCCGAATATGAGAAACAGGACCGGTATTTAAACGAGCTGAAACACGAGATCGAGACCAGGACGGAAGAGCTTTCTATAGCCAAAGTAGACAAAGAGAAACAGGAAGGCCAGATCAAGGTCTTAAAAGAACAGATGAACACGGAGCGGATGAGAGAGACGCATCTGTCGTCTGATATCCGCCGGCTTACCGGAGAAAAAGAGGACAAGCGCTCACAGCTTTCTGAACTTCAAAAAGAGGGCAGGGAGATCGAAGAGGCGGTTTTGAAAGCCCGGGAAGATACTGTGGAAAGAGAAAGCCAAGTCGCATTTCTCCAGAAGGATATTCAGGATACGGAGAAAGAACTTGAGAAGCTTCGCAGAAATCAGCAGAGTTTTGCCAACAATCAGATAAATCTCTCCAACAGGCTGCAGCATGTGGAGACTGTGAGAGAGCAGCTGGATGTGCGGATTCGCCATTTGATCTCGCAGGCAGAAAACTCCGGGCACCACAGGGCAGAGCAGGAGAAAAGAAAAGAACAGGAAGAATTTAAGAGGCTTGAGCTGGCGGAAGCAAAAAAACAGATCCTTAAGGAGTTGGAGACAGAGCAGGAGTTCTGCGGCAGACTGGGAAATGAGAGAAGATCCGTCCAGGAGGAGCTCACCCTGAAAAAGGAAGGCTTTCACAGGAGCCAGTCCAGTTATGAGACGTTAAGAAACATGGCGGAGCGCTATGAGGGATATGGATTCGGCATCAAGAGGGTGATGGAGCAGAAAGGGAGATATCCGGGCATCATCGGTGCCGTAGCAGATATCATGAAAGTCAGGAAAAAATATGAGCTTGCTGTGGAGACTGCCCTCGGAGGAGCCATTCAGAATGTAGTCACCGATACCCAGCAGACAGCAAAAGAAATGATCGAATTTCTGAAAAAAAACCGATATGGCAGGGTGACATTCCTTCCGCTCAGCACAGTCAAACAGAGGGGCGGATTTCCAAGGCCTGAGGCAGTGCATGAGAAGGGAGTGATCGGCACCTGTGACTGTCTCGCAAGCTATGAAGACAGATTTTCAGAATTGTTCCAGTCACTTCTCGGCCGTGTACTCGTCGTGGAATCCATCGACGACGGGATACGGATCGCAGCAAAATACAAACACTCTTTCCGCATTGTAACGCTTGACGGGGATGCACTGAACCCCGGAGGTTCTATGTCCGGAGGTGCCTATAAGAATAAGAGCAATCTTCTCGGAAGAAACCGTGAAATAAAAGAACTTGAGCAAAAGCTGTTAAAGGACAGAGATGAAATTCTGCGTATCTCCAAAGTGCTTGAAGAAAAGACAGAGCAGTACGGGCAGGCGGAAGAGAAGATCAGCCGTTTAAAAGGCAGGATTCAGGAAAATACACTTCGGGAAAACACCGTGGTGATGACAATGAAATCCATTGACAAACAAATTCACGAGGAAGCAGAGAGGGAGCAGGAATACTTAGATCAGGCCCAAGCCCTTCGCCGGGAATACCGGTCCATGGATGGGGATGTGACATCTTTATCTGACAAAAAACAGGTGCTGGAGGAAGCAAATCAGACGGAAGAACAAAAGATTCACAGTCTTTCCAGACATCTGGAGGAAGCCAGACGCACGGCGGAAGAAAAGGCCAGGGAAGTTTCCGAGGCACATATGAAAGCCGGCCAGCTGAAGCAGCGCCAGGATTTCATCATGAGCAGCGGAGAACGGCTTCGCCTGGAGCTTTCAAAGATCGAAGAGGATCTGGAGGCACTTGGCAGGCAGACTGGTACTGTCGATTCGTCCATCGGAGACATTGAGCGGCGGATAGAAACATGCAGAGAGGAAGTTCATTCAAAGAGTCTCTGGATCGAAGAAGAAAAAAAGAATCTCTCTCATAAGCAGAAGAAGCTTTCAGAGACTGAGGAAAAGTACAAGGAAAGTCTGAAAGTCAGAGAAGAACTTATGCAGAGAGTCAACGGCTTCGACAAAGAAGTGCTGAGGCTTACATCTGCAAGGGAGAAGCTGGAGGAAAAACAGCAGGAACTTTTGGAATACATGTGGGAGAACTATGAACTTACATATCATCAGGCAAAGTCGGCGGCAGGTGAGGAGCCTCGGGAAAGCCTTACAGAATTAAAGAAGAAAATTGCTGAGATCAAGACACAGATCAGGGAACTGGGGCCGGTGAATGTCAACGCAATAGAGGACTACAGGGATGTTTTGGAGAGATATGAATTTTTGAAAAAACAGCACGAAGATATCGTAAAGGCTGAGGCACATCTGGCAGGGCTGATTGATGAACTGGAAGCTGCCATGAGGAATCAGTTCAGAGAGAAGTTTAAAGATATTCAGGAAATGTTCCAGAAGGTGTTCCAGGAACTTTTCGGGGGAGGATATGCAAGGCTCGAACTCACCGACGACGATGTGCTGGAGTCAGGTATCCGGATCATTGCACAGCCGCCGGGGAAAAAACTGCAGAATATGATGCAGCTTTCCGGAGGAGAAAAAGCTCTGACAGCTATTTCCCTTCTGTTTGCGATTCAAAATCTGAAACCTTCGCCGTTTTGTCTGCTGGATGAAATAGAGGCTGCACTGGATGATTCCAATGTAGCAAGATTTGCACAATACCTGCATAAGCTTACAAAAGAAACACAATTTATTGTAATTACCCACAGACGTGGTACAATGACAGCAGCGGATATTTTATATGGGATCACCATGCAGGAGAAAGGTATCTCCACGCTGGTGTCCGTGAGTCTGATCGAAAACGATCTGGACGAATAAAGCTGAGAAGGGAAGGAGATTTGAAATGGCAGAAAAGAAAGGATTCTTCAGCAGACTGGCTGCGGGACTTACAAAGACCAGAGATAATATCGCCTCAGGCTTTGACTCTATTTTTAAAGGGTTTTCCAGCATTGACGATGATTTTTATGAAGAATTGGAAGAGATCATGATCATGAGCGACATGGGAATTGATACGACCATGAGCATCATTGAAAATCTGAAAAAGAAAGTAAAAGAAGAGAAGATCAAAGAGCCGGAAGAGTGCCGGCAGGTTCTCATTGATTCCATTAAGGAGCAGATGAAGCTGGGTGAAGAGGCATATGATTTTAAAGATAAAAAGAGCGTTGTGCTGGTCATCGGCGTCAATGGTGTAGGCAAGACTACATCGGTGGGCAAAATGGCATCCCTGCTGAAAGGCGAGGGGAAGAAGGTCATGATGGCGGCGGCGGATACATTCCGCGCGGGTGCTATTGAACAGCTAAAAGAGTGGGCAGGACGCGCCGGTGTAGATATCATCAGCCAGGCAGAAGGGGCGGACCCGGCAGCCGTTGTATACGATGCGGTTTCCGCTGCGAAAGCCAGGAATGTCGATGTGCTTTTGTGTGACACGGCCGGAAGGCTTCACAATAAAAAGAACCTGATGGATGAACTTAAGAAGATCAACCGCATTGTTGAGCGGGAGTACCCGGAAGCGTATAAGGAGACACTCATCGTACTGGACGGCACGACAGGGCAGAATGCTCTTGCACAGGCAAAACAGTTTAAAGAGGCCACAGACATCTCCGGTATTATTCTGACAAAGCTGGATGGTACAGCAAAGGGAGGCATCGCCATAGCAATCCAGGCAGAACTGGGAATTCCGGTAAAATATATCGGAATCGGTGAACAGGTGGATGACCTTCAGCCGTTTGATCCGGATATGTTTGTAAACGCACTGTTTGATAGAGGAGATGAGTAGATGTTAACATTAAACAAATTCGAAAAAGCGTATGACAAAGTACAGGAGATTGTTCTGCCCACAAAACTGATCAAAAGCGATTATTTTTCTGAGCAGACAGGCAACTTCGTTTATTTGAAGCCGGAAAACATGCAGCTGACCGGTGCCTATAAGATCCGGGGGGCATATTACAAGATCAGCACACTGAATGAAGAAGAAAAATCAAAAGGGCTGATCACCGCATCTGCCGGAAACCACGCGCAGGGAGTGGCGCTGGCTGCAAAGAGACAGGGAGTGAAGGCTACCATCGTTATGCCGACCACGACTCCGCTTTTGAAAGTCAACCGCACGAAAGACTTAGGCGCAAAAGTGGTCCTTTGCGGAGATGTCTATGATGAAGCGTGTGAACATGCGCTGAAGCTTGCGCAGGAGAAAGGATTTACATTTGTGCATCCTTTTGATGATCTGGCGGTTGCAACGGGGCAGGGCACCATCGCGATGGATATCTTCAAGGAACTGCCCACTGTGGATTATATTTTAGTTCCGATCGGCGGAGGCGGACTGGCTACCGGAGTTTCTACTCTGGCAAAGCTGTTAAATCCAAAGATCAAAGTCATCGGTGTTGAGCCTGCGGGAGCGGCCTGCATGAAGGCTTCACTGGAGGCCGGAAAAGTTGTATCCTGCGAACATGTAAATACCATCGCTGACGGTACGGCTGTTCAGACCCCGGGGAAAAAGATCTTTCCTTACATACAAAACAACATCGACGACATTATTACGGTAGAAGATGAAGAACTGATTCCGTGCTTTCTGGATCTTTTGGAAAACCATAAGATGCTTGCAGAGAACTCAGGCCTTCTGACCATTGCGGCGCTGAAGCATCTGAAAGCAGAAGGAAAGAAAGTGGTTCCGATCATCAGCGGCGGGAATATGGATGTTATCACAATTGCATCTTTAGTACAGCACGGTCTGATCATCAGGGACAGGATTTTTACGGTTTCCGTATTTCTTCCGGACAAGCCGGGAGAGCTCACAAGAGTTTCAAAAGTCATTTCTCAGGCTCAAGGCAACATTGTAAAATTGGAACACAACCAGTTTGTAAGTATTAATAGAAACAGTGCAGTGGAGCTTACGATCACGATGGAAGCTTTCGGCACGGAGCACAAGAACAAAATCATAAAAGCGCTTCAGGACACCGGTTACAAACCGGAGATCAGAAGCTCAAAAAGTGTATTTTAGCAGTTTTTACAAAGGAAAAAAGAAGTTATCAAAAAAACAGTTTTTGCAGAAGACAGAAACTGTTTTTTTTGCACTTTTTAGCGCATTACAGTGTAACAAAATGTGCAAAATTAAGGTTAACAAAATTAACAAAAAAAGGACGGAAAAAGTGTATTAAATTTTGTACAATTTGTTGTATAAAGTCCCCTTTTTATGTTATAATAGGTTTATGAAACAGATGTCAGCAATTTGATCTTGTAAAGGACAGCATCGGTTACGTTCTTAGCTATTCAGAATTTGATTTTACGTAGATTAGGAAGTGTGATTTTGACCATTTGCAAGGACAAAATGGTGAAATTTGCACTTTTTTTATTAGCTTGTACATATAATACTTAGTATGTATTTGAAGGAGGAGGATTTATCCCATGGAAACAAACATTAGCAAAGAGGACTTATATTTATTTCAGACGGGAAAAGCGCAGAAAGCATATTTAATGTTTGGATGCCATTACTTGAAAGAAGCGGATGCCCACGAGTTTGTGGTATGGGCACCAAATGCCAAGTCTGTCAGTCTGGTCGGAGACTTTAATCAGTGGAATCCGCTTTCACATCCGATGAAGCAGACAGAACCGGGGATTTACTCGATCCAGGTAGAAGGACTGGAAAAAGGGGATTTATATAAATACTACGTGGAAGGCATGGACGGCAAATGCAGATATAAGAGTGATCCATTCGCATTCTATTCAGAGATGAGACCGGATACGGCATCTGTTGTGTGGGATGAGCTGGACGGTTTCTCGTGGAGGGACAAGCGCTATTTAAGCCGCAGAAAGAAAAAACAGGATGTCAGCCAGCCGATGTCTGTTTACGAGATGCACCTGGGCACATGGAAGATGCCGAAAGAGGAAGAGAGGGAGTTTTATAATTACCGTGAGATTGCAGACATGCTTGTTCCATATCTGCAGAAGATGGGGTATACCCATGTAGAACTGATGCCGGTGACAGAATACCCGTATGATCTTTCCTGGGGGTATCAGGTAACCGGATATTATTCAGTGACTTCCCGCTACGGCACACCGGAAGATTTTATGTATTTTATAGATAAGCTCCACCGGGCAGATATCGGTGTGATCTTAGACTGGGTGCCTGCACATTTTCCGAGGGATGAACACGGACTTGCACTGTTTGACGGGTCCCATATTTATGACCACGCAGATCCGAGAAAAGGAAGCCAGCCGGACTGGGGCACACTGCTGTTTAACTATGGAAAACCGGAAGTGCAGAGTTTCCTGATCTCCAGCGCCGTATTTTTTGCGGAGAAATATCACATCGACGGTATCCGGATCGATGCGGTCAGCGCCATGCTGTATCTGGATTTCGGCAAAAAGCCGGGAGAGTTTGTGCCAAATGAAGACGGCACCAATATCAATTACGAAGCCGTGGATTTCCTGAAAAATTTAAACCGCACGATGCGTTCTAACTTTGAAGGATTTATCACTGTGGCGGAAGAGTCTACCGCTTTTCCGAAAGTCACAAGCGCTGTTGACGATGAAGAAGGACTTGGATTTACATATAAGTGGAACATGGGATACATGCATGATTCCCTCTATTACATGGAACTGGATTCCCTGTTCCGGAAAGAAAACCATGGAGCCATTGTATTCTCTATGGACTATGCGTACAGTGAAAATTATATCCTGCCATACTCACACGATGAAGTTGTGCACGGTAAAGGTTCCATGATCAACAAAATGTTCGGAGAATACGAGCAGAAGTTTGGGTCACTGAAAACACTGTATGGATTTATGTTTGCTCATCCGGGAAAGAAACTGCTGTTCATGGGCGACGACTTTGCGCAGTTTGTAGAGTGGAGAGACAAGGAAGAGTTAGACTGGTTCCTGATCGATGAATATGAGACACATAAAACCATGAACGATTATGTGGCGAAGTTAAACGAACTTTACTGCAGCGAACCGGCTCTGTACGAACTGGACAACAAACCGGAAGGATTTGAATGGCTGCTGCAGAGAGATGCAGATCACAGCATTGTAGCATTCATCAGAAAATCTAAAAAGCGCAGAGGAAAACCTCAGGAGCAGATTGTATGTATCTTTAACTTTACTCCGGTAGAGTGGGATAAGTATCATATCCCGATGCCGAAAGACGGAAAGCTTACAAAGATTCTGGATACCGGGGAGAAGGCTTACGGAGGATCCGGAGAGGTCAGCCAAAAGTCGGCGAAAGTCCGGAAAAAGAAGATCAAAGGAAAGAGAAACGCCTACGAGCATTATGCGGTCATCACCTTAAAACCACTCAGTGCTGTTATGTATAGATATACGCTGGAGGACACTCCAGCCAAGAAGAAGGCGGAACCAAAGAAGACAGAAGCAAAGAAGCCGTCACCGAAAGCAGCCGGGACTGCAAAAGCGGAAGCTGTAAAGACACCGGTGAAAAAAGAAGTTTCTGTAGTTACAGAACCGGCATCGGCAGCAGAGACAACCCTGAAGACAGCAGAAGTTCAGGCGAAAAAGGAGACTCCAAAAGCTGCCGGACCGGCAGCAGGGAAGAAAGCTGAAAAACCGGAAGCAAAAAAAGAACAGACAACAAAAGATATACAAAAACCTAAAAAGAAGGAGGCCGAAAAAGAAACAAAGCAGCAGACCGAAGATTCTACTAAAAAGAAAACAGCAGCGAAGAGTGCAGATAAAAAAGAAGAAACAAAATAGGCATTGTGAGAAGGAGGAAAACTATGATTACAAAAAAAGAGTGTGTAGCAATGTTGCTGGCAGGCGGCCAGGGAAGCCGATTATTCGCGTTGACCCAGAAGAAGGCGAAGCCTGCTGTTCCCTACGGCGGTAAATATAAGATTATAGATTTCCCGTTATCCAACTGTGCGAATTCAGGAATCGACACCGTGGGTGTCCTGACTCAGTATGAACCCCTAGAGCTTAATTCCTATATCGGAACCGGAGGGTTCTGGGATTTAGACAATATGAACGGAGGAGCCTTTGTTCTTCCGCCGTATGTGAGAGGCGAGCAGGGAAACTGGTACCGCGGAACTGCCGATGCCATTTATCAGAATATCAATTTCATTGACAATTATGATCCGGACCACATCATTGTATTGTCCGGTGACCAGATCTGCTGTATGGATTATCAGAAGATGCTGAATTACCATAAGAAGAAAGGCGCTGACTGTACGATCTCTGTGCTGGAAGTCACACTGGAGGAAGCGAAGCGTTTTGGGATCATGAACACCGATGAGGACAACAGGATCGAGGAGTTCGAAGAAAAACCGGCTCACCCTAAGAGCACGAAAGCATCTATGGGTATTTACGTGTTCAAATGGAAACTGATCCGCCAGTACCTGATCGATGATGCAAATGATCCGGATTCAGAACACGATTTCGGCAAAAACATCATTCCGAGAATGCTGGAAGAAGGAAAGAAAATGTATGCATACAGCTTTGACGGATACTGGAGAGATGTGGGAACGATTTCAAGCCTGTGGGAGGCTAACATGGAGCTTCTGGAGGAGAATCCTCAGCTGAATTTAAACGATGACAAGCTGAAAGTCTACACGAGAACTTACGGACTTCCGCCTCATTACATAGCAGATGGTGCCAGTGTGAAAAAGAGCATCATCGCAGACGGCTCTTTCATCGAGGGGACTGTGGAAAACTGTGTCATTCATTCCGGCGTAAAGATCGGAAAGGGAGCCGTGGTGAAGAACAGTGTCATTATGAAAGATTCCATCGTCCGGGAGAACAGTGAGATCAACAAGGCGATCATTGACGAGGAAGTTGTTGTGGAAGAGGGAAGCAAAGTCGGAGAAGGCAATGAAGTTACTGTCATCGGCTATCACAGTGTGGTGCTTGAGGATGCTGTCGTTGAGGATGGTGCAATGATCTATCCGGAATCTATTTTACACTAGGGAGGTAGAAACTATGGAAAATCAAATGCTTGGACTTATAAATGCAGGAGAAGAAAACAGAAGGCTTCAGGATTTGGTGCGCACCCGAAGCTTATCGGCACTCCCGGTAGGCGGAAGATACCGGACCATAGATTTCCTCCTGAGCAATATGGTCAACTCTGCCATTAAAAATGTCGGAATCATGACAAGATACAATTACAGCTCTCTGATGGATCATGTTGGTTCCGGGAAAGACTGGGGACTCAACAGGAAACGCGGAGGACTTTATACCTTCCCTCCGTATATTTCAGGAAGCGGAAGATCCGGAGAATATGCCAGTGTCATGGATGGGCTGAGGGGAACTTTGGGATTTTTAAAGAAGGCTTCCGAGCCGTATATTCTTCTTGGACGTTCTTATGTGATATTTAATTCTGATTTTAACGACATGCTGGAAAAACACATCGACAGCGGCGCGGATATCTCCATGATGTATTTTGACAACAGTGATGACGCCACGAACTGTGATTATGACGGTGTATACCTGAAACCGGATGAGTCCGGACGCATTACAGATATGTGCTATTCGGAGACAAAGCACCGCTACGGCAAGAAGAGCATGGATGTGTATATTATGAAACGGGAACTCCTGATCGACTTTATCCAGGAGGCAGTATCCCACAACAGAAAACATTTCTTCTTCGACGTACTTATTCCGAATTTTGACCGCCTGTATATTCAGGGATACGAATACAAAGGATATGTAGGCTGCATCACATCTGTGGAGGCTTACTACAATATCAATATGGACTTATTGAAACAAGATGTTCAGAAAGAACTGTTTTTTGGTAAGAATAAAGTGTATACTAGGACGAGTGACAGTGCGCCTGCCCGCTATGGCATCGAGGCGAATATCAGCAACAGTCTGATCAGCAGCGGCTGTGAAGTCGACGGAACCGTAGAAAATTCTATTATCTTCCGCGGATGCCAGATTGAGAAAGGCGCAGTGATCAGAAATTCCATCGTTATGGCGGAAGGATTTATAGGAAAGGGTGCGGACATCAATCATACGATTATGGACCGGCATGTAAAGATCTATTCTAACGCACATTTATCCGGATCCAGACAGCATCCGGTGTTCATACCGAAGGGAGCCAGCGTCAATGAATAAAAGGAATGAGTGTATGATGAACGTACTGATGGTTGCAGCGGAATGTGCTCCCTTTGTGAAGCTGGGCGGCCTTGCCGATGTCATCGGTACTCTGCCCAAGGAGCTCAACAAGCTTCATGCGGATACCAGAGTCATGATGCCGTTCCACCGCCAGATCAAGGATAAGTATGCTGCACAGACAAAGCATATGGCAGATTTTTATATACATTTTGCCGGAAGAGACGTATATGTAGGCGTTGAGGGCTTATTTTTCAACGATGTCACGTATTACTTTATTGACAATGAAGAGTACTTCGGCGATGCGGTTTACCGGGGCGGGGACGCAGAAGGAGAGCAGTACGCATATTTCTGCCGTGCTGTAATCGAAGCTGCCGGAAGAATCGGATTCCTTCCGGATGTGCTTCACTGCAATGACTGGCAGACCGGGCTGATCCCGCTTCTCCTGAAGACTCAGTATAGCCATTGGGAGATCGGGCGTGCCAGGACGATCTTTACAATTCACAACATGATGTATCAGGGTGAGTATGCCTTTGAGGCTTTTCACCACTGGCTGGGCATCGATCCGAGGTATGATACACCGGAATTTATGCATAACTATGAGTGTGCAAGCTTTATGAAAGCAGCCCTCGTATTCGCAGACCGGATTAGTACGGTAAGTCCCACTTATGCACAGGAGATCAAGACTCCTGAGTTTTCATACAGGCTGGAAGGTATTTTGAATGCCAGGGCCTGGGATACATGGGGAATCGTAAATGGCATCAATACAGAAGAATTCGATCCGGAGACAGACCCGTACCTGCAGTATCATTTTAATAAAGATGATCTGACAGGAAAGAAAAAGAATAAAGAAAAACTGATCAGTGATCTGGGACTGAGCATTTCTCCCGGTGTGCCGATCATCGGCATGGTCAGCCGTCTTACCGCACAGAAGGGACTTGATTTAGTCAAGTATATCCTGGATGAGCTGATGTGTACGGAAGATATTGCTTTCGTCGTATTGGGAACAGGCGACCATGATTATGAAGAATTTTTCCGCTTTATGGAGAATAAGTATAAGGGAAGAGTATGCTCATATATCGCATACAACAATGCGGTGGCTCATCAGATCTATGCTGCCAGCGACTTGTTCCTTATGCCTTCTAAATTTGAACCGTGCGGCATCTCACAGATGATCGCACTTCGATACGGAACTCTGCCGATCGTGCGGGAGACCGGAGGGCTTTGTGACACGGTCCAGAGCTACAATGAATTTGAAGAGACAGGAAACGGATTTTCTTTCAGAAATTACAATGCACACGAGATGCTTTCAGTCATTCGTTACGCATTGAATACGCTGCGCAGTCCAAAGCGCAGGAAAGGCTTGATCCAAAGGGCGATGGAGTCTGACAACAGTTTTGCGTCATCAGCCAAAAAATATCTAGAATTATACCAGAGCATTCTTTAGACAACTGGTGAAAGGAGCAACAGAGGATGAAAATTGTAAACAATAACAGTAAGGTGAAGGAGATCATCAGCAATGTTGAGAACAAGCTGAACAACAACTTCGGAACAACATTGGAGGAGGCAACCAGAGATGAGCTTTATAAGGCGGGAGCTGGCTGCATCCGGGATGATATCATGCATCTTTGGACCAAGAGCCGTAAAAAGACAGAGGATCTGGGACTGAAAAAATTATACTATATGTCTGCGGAATTCCTAATGGGAAGAGCATACAGCAACAACCTGATCAATTCCGGGGTTTTCAGGGACTATAAAGAGGCCTTCGAAAAAATGGGCATTGACTTTGACGATATTTTGGATGAAGAGAGCGATCCGGGGCTTGGTAACGGAGGACTTGGACGTCTGGCCGCATGCTTCCTGGATTCTTTGTCCACCTTAAATCTGCCGGCGATCGGATGCGGCATCCGTTATGAATACGGGCTGTTCCAGCAGAAGATCATCGACGGAAGTCAGGTAGAGGTAGAAGACGACTGGCTGAGAGACGGTTTCGTGTGGGAAGTAGAACGCCCGGAACTGACGATGGAAGTCCGCTTTAACGGAGAGATCAGGGAAAACTGGACAGAGGACGGCTTAAAGATCGAGCACTATAATTATCACACAGTGCTGGCAGTACCGTACGATGTGCCGGTTATGGGATATAAGACCAATGCCCCGGCTACATTGAGACTCTGGAGTGCAAAGAGCAAGCAGAACTTTGACCTTCATTCTTTTAATGAGGGAAGATATGAGAAGGCTTCTGCGGATTCAGAGTTTGCGGAAGTAATCTCAAAGGTTCTCTATCCTGCGGATGACCATATGCAGGGAAAACTGCTCAGATTAAAGCAGTTTTATTTCCTGACATCTGCCACTATGCAGCTTATGGTGAAACACCACAAGGGAAAAAGAGGAGATCTCCATACTCTTCCTGAGTATGCGGCTGTCCAGATCAACGATACTCACCCGACCCTTGCAATCCCTGAATTAATGAGAATTCTCATGGATGAAGAAGGCTTCGGATGGGAAGAAGCAGAGGACATCGTAAGCCAGATCTTTAACTATACGAACCATACGATCATGGCCGAGGCTTTGGAGTGCTGGGATGAAAACATGTTTAAGCTTCTTCTGCCGAGAATTTATCAGATCATCTGTGTTATGAACCAGAAGTACTGTGAGCGTCTGAGAACTTATTATCCGAATGATGAGGCCAAGATTGCTTATATGGCGATCATCGGAAATAACCAGATCCGCATGGCAAACCTTTGTGTTGCCGTCTGCCACAGGGTGAACGGAGTTTCCCAGCTTCACGGAGACATATTAAAGACGAATCTGTTCCACGATTCATACAATATTTATCCTCAAAAATTCCTTGCAATTACCAACGGCATTACACACAGAAGATGGCTTGCTCTGGCAAATCCGGAACTGTGTGATCTGATTCAGGATAATGTCAGGGGAGACCTGCTCGGTGACTACCGTCTGTTTGAAAAGATCATGCCGATGGCTGACGACGCGGAATTCTGCAGGAAATATGATGCTATTAAACAGCGCAATAAGAGAAGGCTTGCCAAGTATCTGAAACAGAAACAGGGAATAGAGATTAATCCGGATTCTCTGATCGATGTGCAGTGCAAACGGCTTCATGAGTACAAGAGACAGCTGCTAAAATGCCTGCATATTATTTATCTGTACAAACAGGTGAAGAAAAATCCTGATTTCTTAAGCAAGCCGATCACCTTTATTTTCGGGGCAAAAGCGGCTCCGGGATATCAGAGGGCAAAGGAGATCATCCGTCTGATCAACTCCATCGGAGACATGGTCAACAATGATCCTGCGACGAAGGATAAGATGCAGGTTGTATTTGTAGAAAACTACTCGGTGTCTGTGGCTGAAGTGCTGATACCGGCGGCTGACATCAGCGAACAGCTTTCAACGGCCGGACTGGAAGCATCAGGAACCGGAAACATGAAGTTTATGATGAACGGTGCGCTGACTCTTGGAACTATGGACGGAGCTAATGTGGAAATTTTTGAGCAGGTAGGCAAAGAAAATATCTTTATTTTTGGGGCCACTGTGGATGAGATCAATTCCATGAAACAGTACCGGACGTACAATCCGGGAACCATTTTTGAACAAAACCCAATGATCCGTGAGGTGTGCAACTGTCTGATCGCGGGAGAACTTCCGAGATACGGAAAGAGAAAATATTCTGATATTTATCAGTCTCTGCTGTTTGGAGAACATAATATTCCGGATCAGTATTTTGTCCTGTATGATCTGCCTTCTTATGTGGAAGAATTTGAGAAGGTATACGACATGTATATCAATCACCACGATGAATGGGTAAAGAAAGCGGTGATCAATACCGCTAAATCCGGATTTTTCTCTTCCGACAGAACGATTGAAGAGTACAATGAAAAAATCTGGAATTTACCAACATACAAATAGGCAAGGTGAGAGAACATGATCCATAATGCATCAATTGAGCAGTACAGAGAACCTGTTGGGGCTGTCACAAAAGGCGAAGAGGTAAAACTTCGCCTTTTTGCCTTGGAGGGAACTGCTGTCACTGTGGAACTGGTCTTATATTCGGAAGATTACCATAAGACCTTTTCAATGAGAGAGAAAAAGGGTTTCTATGAATGTATCATAGAGATGCCGGAAAAAGCGTGTATCCTGTGGTATTATTTCAGGATCACAGAGGGAAATTACACGTACTATTACGGAGCAAGGCCGGGACGGACCTGCGGGGAAGGAATTCGGGTAGAAGAAGATGTCCGGGGCTTTCAGATAACGGTTTACGAAAGAGGGTTTGAGACGCCTAGATGGCTTTCAAAAGGCATTATGTATCAGATATTCCCGGACCGGTTCTGCCGGGGAGACAGGCAGAATACCGTGCGGGGGGAAGCATACCACAGAAAAATGGGCCGTGATATTTATGTGCACAAAAGCTGGGAGGAACGCCCGCTTTTCGGACCGATGGAGGGAAAAGAATTCTATGATCCCTGTGATTTCTTCGGGGGAGATCTGGAAGGCATCAAGAAGCGGCTGGATGAACTGAAAAAGCTTGGGGTTACATGCATTTATCTGAATCCGATCGTCGAGTCAAGCTCCAATCACCGCTACAATACGGGAGATTATAAAAAGGTAGATCCGTTCCTTGGGGACAACGAAGACTTCAGAGAATTATGCGAGGTTGCCAGGAGAAAAGGAATCCATATTATTCTGGACGGGGTTTTCTCCCACACGGGAGCAGACAGCCTGTATTTCAATAAAAATGGGAATTATAAAAGTGTAGGCGCATACCAGAGCCAGGATTCACCGTATTATGACTGGTATTCTTTTGACAGCAGGGGCGATTACAAGAGCTGGTGGGGCTTTCGGAGTCTGCCGGAAGTCAATGAGCTGGATGAGCGCTTTCTGTCTTATATTATCACGGGAAGGAATTCTGTGTTAAAGCACTGGTTTAACCTGGGGGCATCGGGATTCCGGCTGGATGTGGCGGATGAGCTTCCGGATGAATTTATTTTCCTGATGCGCAAAACGATGAAAAAAATGTTTAAGAACTATGCCCTGATCGGGGAAGTGTGGGAAGATGTGACCACCAAGGAAAGTTACGGGGTCAAGAGAAAATATGCTCTCGGCAGGGGGCTTGACAGCACTATGAATTATCCGTTTAAGGTAAACTGTGTCAACTTTTTGCTTGGAAATGAAGATGCGTATGCTATGCAGCAGTTTTTGCTGGGGCAGCAGTGTAATTATCCAAAGCCGTTTTATTACAGCGTAATGAATCTGCTCTCGTCCCACGACATCCCAAGAATCCGGACGACACTGGCTTCAGGCATGAATGAAATGCTGCCGTCCAGGGAAAACCAGATCGACTATGTAGTCACATCAGAAAATGACCGCAGGGGAGCCGTGCTCTCCAGGCTGGCATTCGCGATTCAGTTTTTCATTCCGGGAATTCCTTCGATTTATTATGGGGATGAATATGGGATGAACGGCCTGATGGACCCGTTTAACCGGGGGCCTTATTTTAAACATGATACGAAAATTTATGAAGAATTGAAGACGGTTTCGGTGTTCAGGAGCAGGGAAAAAATCCTTCAGACAGGATACGCGCTGTATATCGGCGCATCAAAAAATGTTCTGGCTATCCTTCGCTTTGCCGCTGGGAATAAAGATATATTCGGAGAACCGTGCGGACAGGGGGCCTATCTTCTGCTTGTAAATCCGGGAGATGAGGAAGAAGAGATAGAATTTGACATCGCGGATCACAAGGAAGGGGTGCCTGAGGAAGAACACAGGCGTCTCATCAGGATGCTTGGCAACACCCGTGTCCACACAAAGATACAAAAATCAGACTATAAGATCATGCGTCTGTCATGATTCCGTCAGCAGCTCTTCGTCTGCATGATCCATGACAGAGAATGCAACATTTGTCCCGTGATCAGCGATCCGTTCAAGGGATGAAAGCATATCAGAAAATAACAGACCGGCCCGGGGCTCACAGATGCCCTGGGCCATTCTGTTCAGATGGCGTTTTTGATAGCGGCGTTCCATGGCGTCTATGGCCTGTTCGTGTTTATAAAAGTCGGGGATCATCTCTTTTTTGTGCTCTTTAAAGATTACCACGGCGTCTTTCAGGAGGGCAGATACAGCGTTGTACATATTGACAAGTTCGCGCTTCGCATCTTTGCTCAGACGGGAATTGTGGTCAGCCGCTGAGCGGGCACTGTCGGCGAAATTTTCGGCAAGGTCGCCGATGCGTTCGATGTCGCCGACGGCATAGAACATGCTGCCGAGGATCTCGCGGTCACCTACGGGCAGTTCCTGAAGATTGGAATTGACGAGAAAGTCGGTGATTTTCTGGCTCAGACTGTCTATCTCCTCCTCTCTCTGGTAAATCTCTCCCAAATGTTTTGTACTGCAGTTTAAAAATGCGTGGAAAGCCAGTTCCAGATTCTTGTTCGCAAGCTCTGCCATACGGGAAATTTCCTGCCGGACCTGAGGAATTGCGGAGATCGGAGATCGGTACTCACCGATGAAGTTAAGATCGGAGCGGGCAGGCTTTGCTTCGTCTCCGGGGACAATCTTTTCTGCCAGTTTGACAATCAGCCCTGTACTCGGAAACATGATCAGGACTTCGAAGATTTTGAAAAATGTATGAGCGTTGGCAACGCTGCGGCCTACATTGCCCCTTGATATATGTAAGATAGTCTCGGTGATCGGGCCGAGGAATAAGCTGAGCATTGTAAAAATTGCGGCGCTTCCGAAGACGTTAAATAAAAAGTGAATCACTGCCGCTCGTTTTGCGTTTTTCTTGCCGCTTAAACTGGCAAGGAGTGCAGATACACAGGAACCCATGTTACAGCCCAGAATGATGAAAAAACAGATGGAGAGTCCCAGCAGTCCCTGGGAAGCCATCAAAAGTACAATGCTGACCGTTACAGAAGAACTCTGGAGTACGGCGGTGATAACAAAGCCGATCAATACAGCGGCAAAATGGTTGTCCAGTCCGGAAAGGGCCTGCATGACAGCAGGTGAGTCCTTGAGGAATGACATTGTTGATGACATGGTGGTAAGGCCGGTGAAAAGCACACCGAATCCCAGGACAACTTCCCCTGCCTTTTTAATCCTTGGGTTTTGTACAAACATGACCATGATCACGCCGGACATTAAAAAAACAGGTGCTGCATCTGAGAGATTAAATGCTACCAGCTGGGAAGTCACAGTTGTTCCGATGTTGGCACCGAGAATCACGCCCGCTGCCTGTGACAGATTCATAAGGCCTGCGTTTACGAAGCTTACGACCATAACCGTGGAGGCACTGGACGACTGAATGATGGCTGTGAAGAAGATGCCTACCAGCATCCCCGAAAATCGGTTGGTCGTGAAAAACTCCAGGATCCCTCTCAGCCTGGCACCGGCGGCTTTCTCAAGACCGTCACTCATCAATTTCATTCCGTACAAAAATAGTCCCAGGCCGCCGGCCATCGGTAATAGAAAAGAACTCATTGCTGCCTCCTTGGTTTATATAAAATTTAACATAGATTTTACAAATAAGTTACTTCTATTTTACTTTAAAATAAGCAAAGAGACAAGAAAAACAGATTGTCATTTTTCATTGTACAAGGTATAATGAACCAAATATAAGGAGGAAGTTTATGAAGCATTATGATTATATTTTAGTGGGCGGAGGACTTTTTAACGGAGTCGTGGCCAGAGAAGCAGGAAAACAGGGGAAATCGTGTCTGGTTGTGGAAAAAAGAGACGCCCTGGGAGGAAATATCATGTGCAGAGATGTGGAAGGAATCCTGGTCCATGAGTATGGAGCACACATTTTCCACACGAGCAATGAGGAAGTATGGAAGTATGTGACCTCGCTGGCAGAATTCAACCATTATATCAACTGTCCGGTAGCCAACTATCACGGTGAGACATATAATCTTCCTTTTAATATGAATACCTTCAGCAAGATGTGGGGAATTACATTTCCTGCTGAGGCAAAAGAGATCATAGAATCCCAAAAACAGAAGGTGGAGGGAGAGCCTTCAAATCTGGAAGAACAGGCCATCAGTCTGGTGGGCACAGACATATATGAGAAACTCATCAAAGGGTATACGGAAAAACAGTGGGGAAGAGACTGTAAGGACCTGCCCGCATCGATCATCAAGAGAATTCCTGTCCGGTACATCTACGACAACAATTATTTTAATGATCCGCATCAGGGAATACCGAAAGAAGGATACAACAAGCTGATTGGGAAGCTGTATGAAGGCTGTGACGTGATGCTCTCCACAGATTATCTGGAAAAGAGAGAGGAACTGGAATGCATGGGGGACAAGGTCATCTACACCGGAACGATCGATTCTTACTATGGATATTGTTTTGGAAAACTGGCCTACCGCAGTCTCAGATTTGAACACGAACTGCTGGAAGAAGAAAATCATCAGGGCGTGGCAGTCATGAACTATACGGACCGGGAGACGCCGTACACGAGAAAGATCGAACACAAGCACTTTGCATTCGGAAAACAGGAAAAAACCGTAGTCACGAAAGAATATCCGGCAGAGTGGGAAGACGGGATGGAACCTTACTACCCGGTCAACGATGAGGAAAACAACCGGTTGTTTGAAAAATACCGCGAGCTGTCCAAAAAGGAAGAAAAAGTTTTGTTCGGAGGAAGACTCGGGGAGTACAAATACTACGATATGGATAAAGTCATCGAGTCTGCTCTGCGGTTTACGAAGGATACACTGCATCTGTGATACTTTTGTGTATATTCTGCCGGGATTAACAGAGAAAATTAAAAAAGGCCGTTTGGAATTTTTTTCAGAATTCTGAACGGTCATTTTTTTGTCCAAGGGGGTTTGCACGATTTTTTAAATCTTGTTATAATAAACTCTATATGCCATGAAATGAAAAAGAATGGAGAATACCAATGCAGATATATAATAACGAAGCACAGAAACAGTATTCCTACATGGAAGAAATGAAAGAGTGGGTGAAGGTACAGGAGGAACGCCTTGGAAGGCCTCTTACCTGTCATATCACCACCTTTGGCTGCCAGATGAATGAGAAAGATTCAGAAAAACTTCTGGGAGTGTTGGAGACCATCGGTTACCGGCAGACAGATACAGAATATGCGGACCTGGTGCTCTTTAATACGTGTACCGTGAGGGAGAATGCAAATACGAAACTTTACGGTCACCTGGGTCATGTAAAGAAAGCAAAAGAACAGAATCCTGAAATGATCATCGGCCTCTGCGGCTGTATGATGCAGGAAGAACAGGTCGTGGAAAAGATCAGGAAAAGCTATCCGTTTGTGGATCTTATATTCGGGACCCACAACATTTTTAAGCTGGCGGAGCTCCTGAAAGCAAGAGCAGATTCCGGAGGAATGATCGTGGATATCTGGAAGGACACGGATCAGATCGTCGAGGACCTCCCGAGCGACCGGAAGTTTTCTTTTAAATGCGGCGTCAATATCATGTTTGGGTGCAATAACTTCTGCAGTTACTGTATCGTCCCCTATGTGCGGGGCCGGGAGCGCAGCCGGAAGCCGGAGGACATCATAAGGGAGATTGAAGGCCTGGTACAGGAAGGAGTCCGGGAAGTGATGCTGCTCGGGCAAAATGTAAATTCCTACGGGAAAAATCTCGATGAGCCGGTGAGCTTTGCGCAGCTTTTACACAAGATTGAACAGATCGAAGGGCTTGCCCGCATCCGGTTTATGACGCCTCATCCCAAAGATCTCTCTGATGAACTGATCGAAGTGATGGCTTCTTCGAAGAAGATATGCCGTCACATGCATCTGCCGGTACAGTCCGGAAGCAGCAGAATCTTAAAGAAAATGAACCGGCATTACACAAAGGAAAGCTATCTTGCGCTGGCGGAGAAGATCAAAGAGAAAATTCCGGGGATCGCGATGACCACAGACATTATTGTAGGATTTCCCGGGGAGACGGAAGAAGACTTTGAAGAGACACTGGATGTGGTAAGGAAAGTGAAGTTTGACAGTGCTTATACGTTTGTCTATTCCAAGAGGACGGGGACACCGGCGGCCGCCATGGAAGATCAGGTGGAGCCGGAGGTGGTGAAAAAAAGGTTCAGCCGGCTTCTTGAGGTGATCAAAGAAAGCTCCAAGGACAACAGGAAGGACGGAATCGGGAAAGAGGAGGAGGTCCTTGTAGAAGAGAAAAATACCCACGAGGACGGCATGGTCACCGGCCGGCTTTCCAACAACATCTTAGTACATTTTAAAGGGGACGAGAGCCTCATCGGACAGCTCGTCCGGGTAAAGATTACCGAAGAAAAAGGCTTTTATTATATGGGAGAACAGGTAAATGGCTAAATTAACTCCAATGATGGAACAATATATGGCGATCAAAGAACAGAATCAGGACTGCATTTTGTTTTACAGGCTGGGAGATTTTTATGAGATGTTCTTTGACGATGCACTGACGGCTTCCAGGGAACTGGAGATCACACTGACCGGAAAAAACTGCGGCATGGAAGAACGGGCCCCCATGTGCGGAGTCCCGTTCCATGCGGTGGATTCCTATCTCAATAAACTGGTGGAGAAGGGATATAAAGTTGCGATCTGTGAGCAGGTGGAGGACCCGAAACAGACGAAAGGGATCGTAAAGAGAGAGGTCATCAGGATCGTGACTCCGGGAACAAATATTTCCCAGCAGAGTCTGGAAGACGAGAAAAACAATTATCTCATGTGTATTTTCTGCAGCGACGACAGTTTCGGACTGTCTGTGGTGGATGTGACCACGGGAGATTTTCGTACCACATCCATGGATGAACTCCACAAAGTTGTGGATGAGATCTTTAAGTTCGCCCCTGCCGAGATCATATGCAATGACGCATTTATGATCAGCGGTGTGGACATAGAATTTATAAAAGATAAGCTGGGCGTCTCTATTTCCAATATTGACCATTATTATTTTGACGAAGAACAGGGGGAGGTCGCCATCAAATCCCAGTTCCATGTGGGTAATTTAAACGGTCTGGGCCTTTCAGACCATCCTATGGGAAAGATTGCCACAGGAGCGCTTCTTTTATATCTGCATGAGACTCAGAAAAATGCGTTAAATCATCTGATGTCCGTATCTCCGTATGAGACGAGTGAATATATGATCATCGACAGTTCCAGCCGGAGGAATCTGGAACTGTGCGAGACGCTGAGGGACAAAAAGAAGAAAGGTTCCCTTCTGGGCGTGCTGGATAAGACGAAAACGGCCATGGGAGCCAGGCTTCTGCGTAGTATGATCGAGCAGCCTCTGATCGACCGTGTAAAGATCGAGGAGAGGTATGATGCGCTGACGTCACTTACCAAACAGGCCATTGCCCGGGAAGAGATCAGGGAATACCTGAATCCGGTCTATGATCTGGAGCGTCTGATGACAAAGGTCAGCTATCAAACAATAAATCCAAGAGATATGATCGCCCTGAAAGTATCACTCCAGTGGCTTCCGCCGATTAAGACGATTCTTGAAGAATGCGGTGACAGCCTGCTGTCCGGCCTCAGGGAAGATTTGGATACGCTGGAGGACGTGGCAGGACTTTTGGAGGATGCCATACTGGAGGAGCCTCCGATCGCAGTCAAAGAAGGGGGCATTATCAAGGATGGTTTTTCTGAACAGATCGATCAGTTAAAGCGCGCCAAGACAGACGGCAAACAGTGGCTGATGCAGCTGGAAGAACGGGAGAGGCGCGCTACCGGAATCAAAACCCTGAAGGTCAAATTCAATAAGGTGTTCGGATATTATCTGGATGTGACCAATTCCTACAAAGACAAGGTGCCGGAACATTACATAAGGAAACAGACGCTCACCAACTCTGAGAGATATACAACGGAGGAGCTGAACAAGCTGGCAGACACGATTCTCGGGGCTGAGGACAGGCTGTGTGCGCTGGAATATGAGACCTTTGCGTCTATCAGGGAAACTCTGGCAGGAGAAATGGAGCGGATCAAGAAAACCGCGGGAGTCATCGCATATCTGGACGTACTCTGCTCCCTTGCCTGTGTGGCAGAACAGAACGGTTATGTGAGACCGAAACTGAACACAAAGGGCCTGATCGATATCAAAGAGGGCCGGCATCCTGTGGTAGAGCAGATGATGTCCAATGATATGTTTATTTCCAATGACACGTATCTGGACAGTAAACGGCACCGGGTTTCCATCATCACTGGGCCCAATATGGCAGGTAAATCGACTTACATGAGACAGTCGGCGCTGATCGTTCTCATGGCCCAGATAGGCTCCTTTGTGCCGGCCCAAAAAGCCAACATCGGCATTGTGGACAGGATCTTTACCCGGGTGGGCGCCTCTGACGATCTTGCCAGCGGACAGAGTACCTTTATGGTGGAGATGAGCGAGGTGGCGAATATTTTAAGGAATGCCACCAAGGACAGCCTGCTGATTTTGGATGAGATCGGCCGGGGCACCAGCACTTATGACGGTCTGAGCATTGCATGGGCCGTGGTGGAGTACATCAGCAATCCTAAGCTTTTAGGTGCCAAGACTCTGTTTGCCACCCATTACCATGAACTCACGGAGCTGGAGGGCAAAATCGGCAGTGTCAATAACTACTGCATCGCCGTAAAAGAACAGGGTGACAACATTGTATTTTTAAGAAAGATTGTGAAAGGCGGAGCAGATAAAAGCTACGGCATTCAGGTCGCCAAACTTGCAGGAGTGCCGGATATGGTCATTCAGAGGGCAAAAGAGATCGTGTCGGAGTTAAGCGACAGTGATATTGTTTCCCAGGCACAGAAAATTCAGGTGAGCAGTGAGCCCCAGCAGCTTTCCCTGTTTGCAAATGACAGTGAGCCGATGATGGAGCACCCGTTTATGGCGGAGATTCGGAAAAAGGATCTGTCTTCCATGACACCGCTGGAAGCGTTAAACTATTTGTATATTCTGCAGAACAGGCTTAGAGAAGAGGAATAGTTATGGCAGAAATTCAGTTATTGGATCAGAAGACAATCGACAATATTGCGGCCGGGGAAGTGATCGAGAGGCCGGCTTCCGTGGTCAAGGAGCTGGTGGAAAATGCGATCGATGCAAAAGCCACAGCGGTTACCGTTGAGATCAGAGACGGCGGCATGACTCTTATGAGGGTGACGGACAACGGGTGCGGTATTCCGAAAGAGGAAGTGAGGACCGCATTTCTGCGCCACGCGACGAGCAAGATACGCACCGTGGAGGACCTGGTATCCGTCTCATCCCTGGGATTCCGCGGAGAGGCACTCTCAAGCATCAGCGCGGTCGGACAGGTGGAAGTCATCACCAAAACCGCGGGGGCTTTTTCCGGAGTTTCTTATAAGATTTTTGGCGGAGAAGAACAGGGACTTGATGAGATCGGCGCTCCGGACGGGACGACATTTCTTGTGCGCAATCTGTTTTACAATACGCCGGCCAGACGGAAATTTCTGAAAAGTCCGGTGACCGAGGCGGGATACGTAGAACAGATTATGGTGCATATGGCATTGAGCCACCCGGATATTGCGTTTAAATTTATTCATAACAGCAAGAATAAGATGTATACGTCGGGAAATGGAAATGTAAAAGATATTATTTACCATTTATATGGCAGAGATGTGGCGGGAGCTCTCCTGCCGATTTCGTTAAAGGGACCGACGGTCAGTGTGGACGGGTATGTGGGAAAACCATTTATCTCCCGCGGGAACCGGAATTATGAGAGTTATTTTATTAACGGCAGGTATATTAAGAGCAAAATTATCTATAAAGCCATTGAGGATGGGTATAAAACGTTCACCATGGCCCACAAGTATCCGTTCGTATGCCTGAACATAGAAGTGGAGCCGGAACTTCTGGACGTCAATGTACATCCGACAAAGATGGAGATCCGTTTCCGCAACGAAAAAGAACTGTATGAGCTTTTGGCGTCGGGCATTAAGGAGACGCTGTCTCACAGAGAGATGATACCGAAAGCAGAGCTCGGAAAGCAGAAGAAAGAAGCAAAGCCTGTGCTTCCGGAAAAAATGCCGGAGCCCTTTGAACAGGTGAGAAGAGAAGAGCGTCACGAGGAGAAAGCAGCAGAATATACTGCTCCCGAAATTCCGGCCGGACCACAGGGGACTCTGAAGAAATATGCTGTGAAACCAGAGGCAAAGAAGTCTGTTTTTGCCGGAGTCAATTATAGAAACGATGACGGGAAAGAAGATTTACAGCAGATGACACTCAATGAAACCTCTCTTCTGGATGAGGAGGCAAAGCCGGACCGGAAAGTGATTGGACAGCTTTTTAAGACTTACTGGCTGATCGAGTACGAAGACCAGCTGTTTATCATGGACCAGCATGCGGCACATGAGAAAGTGAATTATGAAAAGCTCATGAAGAGCTTCAGAGAAAAAAAGATTTACAGCCAGGGAGTGGAGCCGCCCTACGTGGTAACGCTGTCTATGGCAGAGGCAAAAGTGCTCGAAGAGACAAAAGACATCTTTCAGGAACTCGGATTTACGATCGAGGCGTTCGGAGGCAATGAGTTCTGTATCCGGCAGGTGCCCGCAAATTTATACGGCCTGAAAGAGAAAGAACTGTTTATGGAGCTTTTGGACTCTCTCACCGCGGATGGGGTGAAAAAAGATCCGGAGATGATCACGGATAAGATCGCTTCCATGGCATGCAAAATGTCGGCGAAAGGAAACCAGAGAATGTCTCTTCCGGAGGTGAGAAATCTTTTAGACCTCCTGATGGAATGTGAAAATCCGTATACATGTCCCCATGGGCGGCCGACGATGATCAAGATGAGCAAGTATGAAATAGAGAAAAAATTCAAGAGAATAATATGAGTTTTTTATCACTATTGTTGGTTTTCAGGGAAAGGATGGGATTATGAACGATAAAGATTTGCTGGCTCTGGCGAAACGGGCCCGGGAGTTTGCTTATGCGCCCTATTCCGGGTTTTTGGTTGGCGCGGCTCTTTTGTGTAAGGACGGGACCGTCTTTACCGGGTGTAATGTGGAGAATGCCTCTTACGGCGCGGCGATTTGTGCGGAGCGCAATGCCGTGAGTACAGCCGTGGCTGCGGGATACAGGGAGTTTGAATCCATCGCCATTGCGGCAGAGGGAGACGGATGTGTTTATCCGTGCGGCATTTGTCTGCAGGTGCTGAACGAATTTTCGAAGGATCTGCGGGTGATCTGTCAGGACGGAGATGACTTCCGGAGTTTCCCGCTGAAAGAACTTCTGCCGAAAGGATTTGACAGCCTATGAAGCCGATGATCATATTGACCGGGCCCACGGCAGCGGGGAAGACAGAGCTGTCCATCAAACTGGCAGAGGCAGTCGGCGGAGAGATCATTTCCGCCGATTCCATGCAGGTCTACAAAAAAATGAACATTGGGACTGCAAAGATCATGCCGGAGGAGATGGATGGAATCCCTCATTATCTGGTAGATGAATTGGAACCGGATGAGGAGTTTCATGTAGTCCGGTTTCAGCAGATGGCGAAACGGGCGGCAGAGAAGATTTATGAAAAAGGGAAGATTCCAATCGTCGTCGGCGGAACCGGTTTTTATATTCAGGCTCTTTTATATGATATAGATTTTTCAGAAGAGGATGCAGACCGGGGATACAGAGACAGACTGAAGAAGCTGGCAGAGGAAAAAGGAAATGGATATCTCCACCGGATGCTTGCGGAAGTTGACCCGGAATCCGCACAGGCTGTCCATGAAAATAACATAAAAAGGGTGATCCGGGCATTGGAGTTTTACGAAAAGACGGGAACCAAGATTTCCATGCACAATGAACAGGAGAGAACCAAGGAATCCCGTTATAATTTTGTCTATTTTGTCCTGACTCATGAGCGGAAGATTCTGTATGACAGAATCAACCAGCGGGTTGACCGGATGATAGAGGCAGGGCTGATCGATGAGGTCAGACAGCTTGCCTGTGAGGGATATACAAAAGACATGGTATCCATGCAGGGGATCGGTTATAAAGAAGTTTTTGATTATCTGGAGGGGAAACAGGACCTTGCAGAGACCGCAGAGCGCATCAAAAAAGATACGAGGCACTTTGCAAAGCGGCAGCTCACGTGGTTTCGTCGGGAAAAGGAAGTTACGATGATCAACAGGCAGGATTACCGAATGGAAGATGAAATTCTGGCATTTATGCTGGAAAAAATCAGAGAGAAAGGCATATGGGATGGATCAGTTAAAAGAATACTATAAAGAACTAGGTGTGTCCGGAGAAGTATATGACTATGCAAAGAACATTGAGTCATCGCTTTCCGAGAGATTTGCAGAATTTGATGCAGTGGCAGAATTTAATCAGCTTAAAGTGCTGAAGGCTATGAAGAAGAACCGCATTTCAGAGGCACATCTCGGAGGAACCACGGGATACGGATATGATGATATCGGGAGAGAGGCGATCGAGGGAGTTTACGCGGATATCTTTCAAACTGAGGATGCTCTGGTACGCCCGCAGATTACCTGCGGCACCCACGCTTTAGGACTGGCACTGAGCGCAAATTTAAGACCGGGCGATGAAGTCATGTCTCCGGTCGGAAAGCCTTATGACACATTGGAAGAAGTGATCGGCATACGGCCTTCCAAAGGCTCTCTGGCTGAGTATGGAATCACCTATGCCCAGGCGGACCTGAAGCAGGACGGCTCTTTTGACTATGATGCCATAAAAAAAGCCATAAACGAAAGGACGAAACTGGTCACGATCCAGAGGTCCAAAGGCTATGCCACCCGGCCGACACTTTCTGTCGGGAGGATCGGGGAACTGATCTCATTCGTAAAGGATATAAAGCCGTCAGTCATTGTCATGGTGGACAACTGCTATGGAGAATTTGTCGAGGAGACAGAGCCGTCCCAGGCAGGAGCAGACTTAGTCGTTGGCTCGCTCATCAAAAATCCGGGAGGAGGGCTGGCACCGATCGGAGGTTATATCTGCGGAAAGAAGGAGTTGATCGAGCAGTGTGCATACAGACTGACGACACCCGGACTCGGAAAAGAAGTTGGGGCATCTCTGGGAGTCAACCGCCAGTTCCTGCAGGGATTGTTTCTCGCGCCCACAGTGGTGAACAGCGCCCTGAAAGGAGCCGTATTTGCGGCCAACCTGTATGAAAGTCTCGGGTTTAAAGTGGTCCCTGACGGAAAGGAGAGCCGTCACGACATCATTCAGGCGGTAGAGTTCAATGACCCTGAAAAGCTGAAAGCTTTCTGTCAGGGAATCCAGGCGGCTTCTCCGGTGGACAGCTATGTAACTCCGGAGCCGTGGGATATGCCGGGCTATGACAGCCAGGTCATTATGGCAGCAGGGGCATTTGTCTCAGGCTCCTCCATCGAACTCAGTGCAGACGGCCCGATGAAGCCTCCGTATGCAGCCTATTTCCAGGGGGGACTTACCTATCCCCATGCCAAGTACGGGATTACAATGTCTCTTCAGCGGATGGCGGAAAAAGGGCTTGTGCGGCTGTGATGTCGGATGCCGGTTTTTTGTGTCGGGGGAATAAGAAAAACTTAAGGAAACCGTCATAGTTCCTGGGTATACAAGAAAAAGATCTTATGGTAAGATTTATTAATGAGAAATGTTTTTTTGCGTATTCCTTTGAGGAAAGGAATCTATGGAAAAGAGACATTACACAATCAAAGAGCTTCCGGAGTCTGAGCGCCCTTATGAAAAATGCGAGCGGCTGGGACCGGAGGCGCTGACAGATGCGGAGCTTTTAGCTGCCGTTTTAAGAAGCGGTGCGAAGGACAAAAGAGCCACGGCTCTGGCTGTGGAGATCTTAGGCCTGCATCCATATTATGAGGGGCTTCTGGGTATCTGTCATGTTACAATGAATGAACTGATGAGGATCAGAGGCATCGGCAGGGTAAAGGCAGTACAGATTCTTTGTATTGCAGAGCTTTCCATGAGGCTGTCCTCTCAGAAAGTACATAAGAAGATCAGTTTTCATACTCCAAAGTCCATTGCGGATTATTATATGGAAAAAATGCGTCACTTGAACAGGGAAGAAATGATTTTAATTCTTTTTAATGGGAAGAATAAAGTCATCAAAGAACTGAAGGTATCCGTAGGTACGGTCAATCAGACAGTGGCGTCACCCAGGGAAGTATTCCTGGAAGCATTGAAGTATGAAGCGGTCTATTTAATTTTGCTGCACAATCACCCTTCCGGGGACCCCACTCCCAGCAGGCAGGATGTATCTGTCACGAAACGGATAAAAGAAGCAGGAGAACTGCTCGGCATTTATCTGTCCGACCATATCATCATCGGAGACCGTTCTTACGTAAGTTTTAAAGAACAACAATTACTATAGCCCGATGGGCGGTATGGAATGGAGTGCTTATGAAGAAGGGACTGATTGGAATCGAGCTGGGCTCAAAGAATCTGAGAATCTATTCGAAAGAAAAAGACCAGATTCTAAGGCTTAAAAATGTCATTGCCCTGACAGAAGATTCGGAGACAGCAGCGGTAGGAAACGAAGCGTTTTCAATGTATGAGAAAGAGCCGCATCAGATACAGATCATTACACCGATGGTCCACGGGGTGATCGGCGATTATACGAATATGCGCAGGCTTCTTGCCCAGATCCTCAGACGTTATCTGAGGAAGTTAAAAAAATATGAATTTTACATGGCTGTGCCGTCAGACATCACCGGTGTGGAACGCAGAGCATTTTATGATTTGATGCTTGAGTCATTCCGGTCGGTAAAAGAGGTCAGGCTATGTCCAAAACCGATGGCGGATGCAGTTGGACTGGGCATTGATGTAGGGGCTCCCTGCGGCAACATGGTGATCAATATGGGAGCCGATACGACCGAGATCTCTGTAATCTCCCTCGGGGGCATCGTGAGAAGCCGCCTGGTAAAGCAGGGAGGCAGTCAGATCGACCAGTGGATGATCTCAAAGCTAAAGAGAAACCACAATATTGAGATCGGGATGAAGAGCGCGGAGCGGTTAAAGCTTTTGTATGCCAGAAGGGAAAAAGAAGGGAAACCTGCCTATGTAAAAGGCAGAGACCTTGTCAGCGGGCTGCCAAAGAAGATCCAGGTTCCGGGAGATCTGGCTGAAGAAAAGGTAAGAAGTTATGTCAACGACATTATTATCGAAGCCAAAGCCATGCTGGAAGTGATTCCTCCGGAACTGGCATCGGATATCATGGTGGAGGGCATTTATCTGTCAGGGGGAAGTTCCTCCTTTCAAAAGATTCCGGAGTGGATGGAGGATGCCATCGGCATTCATATCCGCACCGGGGAACAGCCGGAGGAGAGTGTTGTCCGCGGCTTGAAGACGATGATGAACAAAGATTACAAATACCAGTGAGGAAAGTGAAATGAAATTTCAGAAGAAAAATATGCGTTCGAGGCATTACCTGTTCATTTTTGCAGGGGTGTGCTTTTTGTTAATCGGGATCAGTGTTTTTGCAGGGGGTGTGCTGTCTCCGGTCAAAGCATTGGCCACAGGAATTTTAAGTCCTATGCAGAAAGGGATTAATTCCATCGGGAACGGTATTTTTTCCTGGAATGAAAATATAAAAACCAAAGAACAGCTGAAAGAAGATAACAAAGTCCTTCAGGAGAAGATCGATTCCCTGAAGATGCAGAACCGGATTCTGTCTCAGGATCAGGTAGAGCTTGAGCGGCTTCAGGATCTTTTGAAGCTCAAAGCAAAATATAAAAAATACAGTACGGTCGGGGCCAGAGTCATCAGCAAGGGTTCCGGCAACTGGTTTGAAATCTTTGCCATCGACAAAGGCAGCAAAGACGGCATTAAGAAAAACATGAATGTGATTGCAGACAATGGGCTGGTAGGCATCGTATACGATGTGTCTGATCATTATGCAAAGGTGCGGACGATCATCAATGATACCAGCATGGTCAGCGCCATGTTTTTGAAGACAAAGGATTCCTGCATCGTCAGGGGAAGTCTGAGCACGATGTCTGACGGCTACCTGGAAGTCGTATATATTGATAAGAACGCAAAGGTCAAAGAAGGCGATGAGCTGGTGACCTCATATTTGAGTTCTAAATTTGTGGAAGGAATCTCCATTGGTAAAGTATCCGATATCAAGCTGGATTCCACAAAGCTTACAAAGACCGCAAAGGTCACACCGATCGTGGATTTCAAGCACTTAAAGGAAGTCCTTGTGATCACGGACCTGAAAGAAAATGTTAATCTGGATGAAAAGACAAAAGAATAGGCAGGTGGGATGATGAGACTGAAACGGACTTTATTTTATATTCTATCTGTAATCTTTTGTTTCCTTCTGCAGACATCGGTGTTTCAGTTTTTAAAGCTTGCCGATGTCATGCCGAACGTTCTGCTGATCCTGACGGTGACCCTGGGACTGATCAGGGGAAAGAAAGCAGGGATTGGCATCGGATTTTCCTGCGGTCTGCTGATCGATATATTTTTCGGTGACGTTCTCGGGCAGTATGCCCTTCTTTATCTGCTCATCGGCTATATCAACGGATGTTTCAACTCTTTTTTTTATGAAGACGACGTCCTTCTGCCGTTCGGGCTTTTAGTCATCAATACCCTGGCTTACAGCTTTGCAATCTTTTTCTTTTTCTTTGCACTGAGAGGAAGATTTGCATTTTTCAGTTACTTAAAAGATATTATGATACCGGAAGCGGTCTATACGGGGCTGATCGCGCTGCCTCTGTATAAACTTCTTCTGTTCATCGACGTACGCATCAGTGATTCAGAAAAAAGGAGCATGTTCTAGTGTTTAGAAAGTTACAAAACCGGGTTGAAAAATTATTGGCAAACAGGCTTCTGGCAATGGCTGTTTTATTTGCAGTTCTCTTTCTTGTACTGGTCTGCCGGCTGTTTGTCATTCAGATCGTTCAGGGGCAGTCACATAAAGAAGACTTCACCTACAAAGTAGAAAAGACCGTCAAGACTTCCGGTACGAGAGGAAATATTTATGACTGCAACGGAAAACTTCTGGCATATAACAAAATGGTTTATACGGTCAATTTTCAGAATGACAATAAGTTTAAAACACTGGCTCAGGAAAATAAGACTTCTGAGAACTATGAAAAAAATAAGGTGATTTATGAAGTGATCAAGATCCTGGAAAAAAATAAAGATTCCTTCAAGAGCGATATTCCGATCGAGATCACAGGAAACGGCACATTCCGCTTTACGGAGAAAGGCTCCAGACTGGAACGGTTCAAGAGGGAAGCATTCGGCATCGGGACAGATACGAAGGGTCTTTCCAAGGAACGTTTAAAGCTCCGTCAGCAGCAGCTGAATGCCAGTGCGGAGGAAGTGTTTGAATACTTAAGAAACGGGACTATGGGAAGTCCCGGGGTCGGGAAAATGTTTGACATCGATGAGAAGTATTCAGACAAAGATGCTTTAAAGATCATGTCTGTCCGATACAGCGCCTACTTAAGCCGCTATTCTCAGTATATGAAGGTGACCTTTGCCACGGAGGTGAGCAGCAGGAGCATCGCGGAGATCGAAGAACGCTCCAATGAGCTTACCGGCATCGACGTGAGCACCAAGTCCATCCGGGTTTATAAAAACAGTGAAGCCATGTCTCATGTGATCGGTTATACCGGTACCATCAATACCGAGGAGCTTGATGACTATAATAAAGGAAAAAAGGAAAGCGACAAAGATTATTATGCGATGGACGATGCGGTCGGAAAGGCAGGCATTGAAAAAGAGCTGGAGTCTTATCTGCACGGCAGCAGCGGCAGCCAGAGCATGATCGTTAACAATATAGGAAAGATCGTAAAAACGACTAAGACAGAAAAGGCAGGAACGGGAAATAACGTAGTCCTGTCGATCGACAGCGATCTTCAGGAATATGCATATAACTTGCTGGAGAGAAGAATCACAGGCATCGTTCTGTCCAAACTCACCACCTCTGATTCCAAGGGTGACAGAAGCAATATAAGAATTCCGATTAAAGATGTCTACTATTCACTGATTGGAAACAGTATTGTAGATATCACGGACCTGAACGGAGAGCGTGCAAACTCTTACGAAAAGAGCATGTATAAAAAGATTCAGAGCCTCAAAAAGGACAGTATTAAAATGATTCGGAAGAATCTTACGGTCAGTACAAAGGCTTACAAAGACGAGAGTGAGGAAAAGCAGAATTATGCTGACTATGTGTATAAGATGCTTTCCAGGAAAAAAGTTCTCTTAACCGGCTCTATTGACACGAAGGACAAGACATATCTCAGATGGAAAGATGAAAAGATCGGCCTGGGTGAGTTCCTCAAATATGCCATCAATAAAGAATGGATCGATATTTCCATGCTGGATCTGCCGTCCAAATACAGTGATACAGAACAGATCTTTGACGCGCTTGTGTCCTATGTGGAAGAACAGCTTGAAAAGGATGATGAATTTGATCTGACGGTTTGCGAACAGAAGATCGGAACCGGTGAACTCAGCGGAAGGTCTGTTTGTCTGCTTTTGTACGAGCAGGGGGTACTGAATAAGAAAAAAGACGCAGGGACCTATCAGAGCCTGAAGAGCGGTTCCCTGGATGCCTACTCCTTTATACGCCAGAAGCTTTCAAAAAGAGAGATCACACCGGCCCAGCTCGGACTGGATCCATGTTCCGGCTCCATTGTGATCACAGATCCCGACACGGGAAAAGTGAAAGCCATGGTCAGCTATCCGGGATATGACAGCAATAAGCTGTCCAACGGAATCGACAACGACTACTACCGGCAGCTGGCCAATTCCACGGCGACGCCTCTTTACAATCAGGTGCTGAACCACAGAACGGCTCCGGGGTCCACTTTCAAGCCTTTGTCTGCGATCACCGCCCTGAATGAGGGAACAATTTCCACTGGCACTCAGATACAGTGTACCGGCGTGTTTGACAAGATCAGTCCTGCGGCCCACTGCTGGATTTATCCCAACGGAAAGCACGGCTACAATAATGTGGCCGGGGCATTAGAAGTCTCTTGTAATTGCTTCTTTTATGAGGTAGGATATGACTTAGGCATGACAGGGTCATCATACAGCAGCAAGAAAGGCCTGGAGGCTTTGAAAAAATATGCGACCAAGGTAGGACTGAATAAAAAGTCCGGCATAGAGCTGAGCGAGATGGCTCCGCATATTTCAGATGAGACCTCTGTGCGTTCTGCCATCGGACAGGGAACAAACAGCTTCACGCCGAGCCAGATTTCCAACTACGTGACGACGCTGTCAAATAAGGGAACTGTCTACGACCTGAGTATCTTAGATAAAGTTACCACATCGGGCGGAAAGACAGTGAAAAAATACGGTGTCAAGAAGAAGAGCAAACTCACGCTGAATGATGACTCTTACTGGGATGCGGTCTGGTCCGGCATGCGCAGGGTTGTTTCCGGAAAGAAAGGCGCTGTGACCAGTATATTTAAAGGGCTCAATGTGAAAGTGGCGGGCAAGACAGGAACCGCCCAGGAAGATAAGAAACGGCCAAATCATGCGCTGTTCATATCTTTCGGTCCCTATGAGGATCCTGAGATCACGGTCACCGCGGTCATCCCTTACGGATATACGTCATCCAATGCGGCAGCCGCGGCGAAGGATGTCTATAAGTATTATTTTGCAAATGATAAAGAGAAGGCGAAATTAAGGAAGGACAAGAAAGTAATTTCTGCGGCCGGTTCAGTATCCGATTAAGAGAGGTGAATATATATGAAAGAACCAGTATTGTTAAAGGGTAACAATTTTGGTTTGACGATTGTCCTGGATGACAAGATAGAATTTGAAGAACTGCTTACCATTATTGCGAAAAAGTTTGTGGAGGCCGCAAAGTTCTTCAACACCAAGACCCAGGTTGTGTTAAAGATCGAAGGAAGGGTGTTGAGTGTGGAGGAAACCGAACGGGTTCTGGAGACAATCTCAGAAAACAGTTCCCTTTCTATTGCTTATGTAATGGAAGGGGACCAGGTTTTGGAAACGAAATTTAAAAAGGTGATCGAAGAACGGTCAATCAGGCTGAAAGAGTCCCAGAACGAATCCCGGTTAAAAAGCGGAGGAGTCTCCTTCGGACAATTTTATCAGGGGACTTTGAGATCCGGACAGAGTCTGGAATCCGATGCCAGTGTGGTAGTCATCGGGGATGTGAATCCCGGAGCCACCGTGAAGGCAAAAGGCAATATCGTCGTACTGGGATGTGTAAAAGGCTATGTGTTTGCAGGAGTGGACGGGAATGACAAAGCTTTCATCGCTGCCCTGGAGATGAAGCCGATGCAGATTCGGATCGGCAGTTATATTGCGAGATCATCCGATCAGGAATCTGCAAAGAAGCGGCTGTTTGGAAAAAAAGCAAAGCAGGGTGACGAGGAAGCCAAGATTGCATTTGTAGAGGATGAAAATATTTACATAGAACCTATATCAAAATCACTTCTGAATGAAATTACAGCTTAAAACAATGGAGGAAGAAAACAATGAGTGAAGTAATCGTAATCACATCAGGAAAAGGCGGCGTTGGGAAAACAACCACGACGGCCAACGTAGGAACCGGTCTGGCAAAAGAAGGGAAAAAGGTTGTACTGATCGACACGGACATCGGACTCAGGAATCTGGATGTGGTCATGGGGCTGGAAAACAGGATTGTCTATAATCTTGTCGATGTGGTAGAGGGAAACTGCAGGATCAAACAGGCGATGATCAAGGACAAAAAATATCCTGATCTTTATCTTCTGCCTTCTGCACAGACAAGGGATAAATCTTCTGTGAGTCCAGAGCAGATGAAAAAAGTTGTGGATGAGCTGAAAGAAGAGTTTGACTATATCCTTCTGGACTGCCCCGCAGGGATTGAACAGGGATTCCAGAATGCCATCGCAGGAGCCGACCGTGCACTGATCGTGACGACCCCGGAGGTATCTGCGATCCGTGATGCAGACCGGATTATAGGGCTTTTGGAGGCAAATGAGATACATAAGATCGACCTGGTCATCAACAGGATCCGTATGGATATGGTAAAAAGAGGGGACATGCTTTCCAAGGATGATGTGCTGGATATCCTGGCTATTGAGCTGATCGGAGTTGTGCCGGATGATGAGAACATTGTCGTCTCCACAAACCAGGGAGAACCTCTTGTGGGCAGTGACAGTATAGCAGGAAAGGCTTATACAAATATCTGTAAGAGAGTTATGGGACAAGAAGTACCGTTTTTGGATTTGGATACCAAATCATTCTTCGAGAAACTTGCCGGTATCTTCAAAAAATAGGGAAGGGGTAGAAGAATGGGTTTGTTTGACAGCTTTTTTAAAAAGAAAAATTCGGCGGATGAAGCCAAAGACCGGTTAAAGCTCCTGCTTGTTTCTGACCGTTCCAATTGCTCTCCGGAAACGATGGAACTGATTAAAAATGACATTATCAAAGTGATTTCAAAATATATGGAGATCGATGCCCAGGGACTGGACATCCAGATCACCCAAAACGACGAGGAACACACAGGACCGGCTCTGTTTGCGAATATCCCGATCCGGGAAATGAAAAAGAAAAAATAGACATGGAGTGATAAAATGCTTAGAAACTACCGACTGCAAAACTACAATATAAAGCTGGTTCTCAATGTATTGGTGCTGGCCACATTAGGAATTATTTTTATCCACAGCGCAAATCCGTCTTTTGTGATGAAACAGGGCTTGGGTCTGATCCTTTGTTTTGCGGTCATGGCAGTAGTTTCACTGATCGATTATCAGACGTGGCTTCGGAGTTCCAATCTGCTCTATATCATCAATCTTTTGCTGCTGATCGGCGTTAAGCTGTTCGGAAAAGACGTAAACGGGGCAAAACGCTGGTTTTCACTGGGCCCCCTGGGTACGCTTCAGCCGTCAGAACTCAGCAAGATCGTGATGATCATAGTCATCGCAGATTTCGTAGTCCGCCATGAGGATGATCTGAACGAACCGAAAGTATTGGGCAAACTTGCGCTTTTATGTGCACCGCCGCTGTATCTGATTTTAAAACAGCCCAATCTGTCCACGACACTGGATATCGTTTTTATCATTCTTGCCATCGTCTTTGTGGGAGGATTAAGCTCAAAGCTGATCCTTAGAGTTTTGATCATAGGGATTCCCCTCTTTGCAGTGTTTATATGGTATGTCCAGACACCGGGACAGATTCTTTTAGAGTCTCATCAGGTAGCACGGATTATGTCCTTTTTAAACCCGGCAGCCTATGCGGATTCTACGGCACTCCAGACAGCCAATTCTGTCATGGCCATCGGGTCCGGCGGTTTGTTCGGGAAGGGATTTGGGTCGAATACGATCTCGGATGTCTCCGCCAGCGATGTAAATCTGGTTTCAGAACGCCAGACAGACTTTATATTTTCTGTGGTGGGAGAAGAGTTCGGATTTTTAGGATGTCTTGTTGTGATCGGACTCCTGGTTCTTTTAGTAGCCCAGTGCCTGAATGTGGCCCGGAAAGCCGATAATGGAGCAGCCAAAATGGTAGCTGTGGGCGTGTCTGCCTATATGGGATTCCAGTCTTTTATCAACATTGGAGTCGCCACGGGAACTCTGCCCAATACAGGACTTCCGCTGCCGTTTATCAGCTATGGCCTGAGTTCACTCTTGTCGGCATCCATTGCCATCGGCCTGCTGCTGAATATCTATCTTCAACGCAAAAAATATTAGGAGGAACCTTTATGAATGTAGGATTAGTTGCGCACGATGCGAAAAAAATGCTGATGCAGAACCTCTGCATTGCTTATCAGGATATTTTGAGGCGGCATACGCTGTACGCCACAGCCACCACGGGAAAGGTGATCGAGGAAGTGACAAACTTAACGATTCACAAGCTTCAGGTGGGACATTTCGGCGGCATGCATCAGATCGGAGCGCTGATCGAAAACAATGAAATGGATCTTCTGATCTTTCTGCAGGATCCGGACAACAAGCAGAGGACACAGGGCTTCTATGACGTACTGAACCTTTGTGACAAACATAACATCCCATGTGCCACCAATCTGCCGACGGCAGAGGCTCTGATCATGGCCCTGGACCGGGGGGATCTGGACTGGAGAGAGATGTATACTCAATAGGCTGTCACATGGCAGTCTTTCTTTTCATTTCTCAGGGCATTTACTTGAAATCAGGAGGACAGAATGAAAAAACGAATTTTATGTATATGTTTGACGGCAGTACTGCTCATTTCTCTGACCGGGTGCAGCGCGGCGGATACACTGACGCAGCTTTCCGTCACTTATGAAAAACATCTGGAGAAGAATCAGGATGAGCTTAGGACGGAGACTCTGGGGGATAACTGGAAGTCGAAAGGAGCCTATGTAGGCGTTATATCCAGGGAGGATGCCGATACAGAGCAGTATTCCGGAGTGAAAGAAGCGCTGCTCGTCAACAATACGACAAATCAGGTGGTCGCTGCGCAGAAGGTATTTGACAAGGCCTACCCTGCGAGTATTACAAAAATCATGACGGCCCTTCTGGTGTTGGAAAACTGCAGGCTCGACGATGTTGTAACCATTGATAAAGATATCACCTTCGATGACCCGGCAGCGGTGAGCCTGCATCTGAAAAAAGGTGACAAGATTACAGTAGAAGCACTTTTAAACGGACTGATCGTCATGTCGGCCAATGATACTGCCATCGCTCTCGGAAGAAAGGTTGCATGCAGTGACAAAAAGTTTGTGGCAATGATGAATAAACGGGCCCGTGAACTTGGAGCTACCAATACAAATTTTGAGAATCCAAACGGCCTGCATTTGAAGAATCATTATACGACTGCGTATGACCTGTACCTGATCTTCCAGGAACTGGTGAAACATAATGAATTTTTATCCATTGCAGGAAAGGCGAGCAGTTATATAGAATATACAAACCAAAAAAACAAACTCCAGGCATTTGATATGGCAGCGACCAATCAGTACCTGCTGGGCAATTATAATCTTCCTCACAAAGTATTTATGCTGGGAGGAAAGACGGGGACGACAACAGAAGCAGGTTCCTGTCTGATCATTCTCACAAAAAACGAGGAGGGTGAAGAATTCATCTCTGTCATTTTAAAAGCTTCCAGCAAACAAACTCTATATCACACGATGACAGAAGTATTGAAAAAGGAAAATTAAGAAGATGGAACTCTACAACACTTACTCGGCACATTTGAAAAAGAGATTTGGGGAGAAAGTATATAAGCTCCCGGTCAATCTTCCTGTGACCTGTCCGAACCGGATGGAAGGCAGAGGCTGCAGTTTCTGTGCCGGAGTCGGGACCGGCTTTGAAGCCATGTCTGAAACAGTGCCTGTAAAGGATCAGCTGAACAGGACAAAAGCTTATATCGGCAAACGGTATGGGGCAAAAAAGTTTTTAGCCTATTTTCAGAATTACACGAATACATTTCTGCCTCTTGGGGAATTTCGTAACTATGTGCTAGAAGCACTGGAGGAAGAAGATATTGTGGGAATTTCAATATCCACAAGACCTGACTGTATCCGAAAAGATTATCTGGAGTTTTTAAATGAGATACAACAGGAGCGGGGAGCCGCCGTGACCATAGAATTTGGACTTCAGACGGTCAATTACCATACATTGAAGAAAATGAACAGGGGCCATACTCTGGCAGAGTATTTAAATGCGGTTCTCCTAACGGCCCCCTTCGGGTTTGAGATCTGTACCCATGTCATTCTAAATCTGCCCGGAGACACAGTAGAAGATGCAGTGGAGACAGCCAGGGTGATTTCTGCCCTGCCCGTGTCTGTGGTCAAGGCCCATTCTCTTTATATTCCGAAGAACTCCGTATTGTATGAAGAATACAGGGATGGTAAAATATCATTATGCACAAAAGAAGAATATATCAACCGGCTGGCAGAGTTTGTGGCAGAACTTAGAAAAGATATTGTCATCGAGAGGCTTTTCAGCAGAGTACCCGAGGAAGATGCCGTATTTTCAAACTGGGGAGTCAGCTGGTGGAAATTAAAGGATCTGTTTGAGGAAACGATGAAACAAAAAGGATATGTCCAGGGATGCAGATGTAATTATTTAGACGGGGCAGCTTTGAGGCGCTGGAGGATATAGATGGCTAGAAAAAAATCGAGATGGAATATAGGGACTATTGTTTTTCTTGTCCTGCTGATCTATGTTCTGATCAATGTATTGATCTTCGTAGGCAAGGAAAAGCTGACGGTTTATAAAGTGACAGAGGATAAAATTTCATCGACATATTCCCTCACCGGAATCGCCCTCAGGAACGAGAAACTCTTGAAGGCCGAAGATGACGGTTATATTACTTATTATACGGAAGAGGGAAAAAGGGTCAAAAAGTCCGGCATGCTTTATGTTTTGGACAAGAACGGAAAGGTCCAGAAAGAGTTTGCCAATCAGGTGGAAGAAATGAAGGGAAGAGGAGATATCCAGGAGAATACCAGGATCAAAAGCCGGCTTTCCGAGTTTAAATCTATCTACTCCGACAAAGATTTTGAAGATGTCTATGACTTGAAATATGATCTGAAAAATGCTGTGCTGGGCATCAATGAAAAATCTCTGAAGAAGGTCATGGAACAGGTCAAAGAACAGGTCGGGGATGCGTCGTTTTCTACCAGAAGGAGCAGTATCAGCGGCATTGCAAGCTTCTATTCGGACTCCTTCGACGGCAGGGAGGCAGGCCAGATAAAAGCGAGTGATTTTGAGAGAGAAAATTACAGGGTTACAAAACTGAATTCTACAGACAAAGTGAAAAAAGGGGACACCGTATGCAGGGTGACGAAGAGTGAAAAATGGACACTGGCGGTCCTTCTTGATAAGGAGCAGTATACCAGCCTAAAAGGCAGAAAGACTGTAACCGTGAAATTTGTGGATGATCAGATGAAAGCAGAGGCCGGCGTTGAGACCGAAAAAAAAGAAGACGGCTATTTTGCCTATCTGTCTCTGGATCAATATCTGATCCGCTACATCGGAGAACGGTATGTAGATATCGATCTGCTCCTGGATACGTATCAGGGACTTAAAATTCCGGATTCTGCGATCGTCTCAAAACAGTTTTATCAGGTTCCGGTCAAGTATATTACAAAAGGTAATAACGGAGCCGGCGAGGGGTTCAGTGTCAGAACCACGTCCAAGGACGGAAATGTCAAGGTGGAACAAAAAGAATTTAAGATTTATAAAAAGACAAAGAATTACTGTTATCTTGATCCGGAAGAGGTGGAGGAAGGCACTACCTTTGAGGCAATGGATGCCGGTGACCGCTTTACGGTAGGAGAAAAGAAGAGACTGAAAGGAGTCTACTGCACGAATCAGGGCTATGCTGATTTCCGTCCGGTACAGGTTATTGTAAATAAAGACGGCTATACCATAGTAGAGACAGATACGTTAAACGGCATGCGGCTGTATGATTTTGTCGTTCTCGACAGCAAAGCGATCAAAGAAAACCAAATCATATATTAAAGTTAGGAAGTGTGTGATATGTTAATCGACCAGTACAAATTAGTGAAAGAAAATGTAAAGGCTGCCTGTGAAAAGGCGGGGAGAGATCCAAAAGAGGTGACTGTGATCGCGGTCAGCAAGACAAAACCTCTGTCTATGATCGAGGAGCTGATGGACTGCGGGGTCATGGATTTCGGGGAAAACAAGGTCCAGGAAATCATGAAGAAATATGAGGAGATCAAGTCTCCGGTGCGCTGGCATATGATCGGCCATTTTCAGACAAATAAAGTAAAATATATAGTGGATAAGGTGGCGCTGGTCCACTCTGTGGATTCTGTAAAGCTGGCACGGCAGATCAGCAAAGAAGCCCTAAAGCATAAGATTCAGGTGCCGGTGCTGATCCAGGTGAACCTGGCAAGGGAAGAGACAAAATCCGGCTTTATGGAAGAAGAGCTCTTCGGTGCGCTGGAAGAAATTTCTAGGCTTCCGGGGGTTTTGGTGCAGGGACTCATGCAGATCGCACCATTCGTGGAAAATCCAGAAAATAACCGGGTATATTTCAGAAGGATGCGGCAATTATTTGTTGACATCAAAGAGAAAAACTTTGATAATATAGCTATGAACATCCTTTCCATGGGTATGACGAATGATTATCAGGTTGCGGTGGAAGAAGGCTCTACCATGGTGCGGGTAGGAACAGGTATTTTTGGGGAAAGAGACTACAACAAATAGTGGAGGATAAAGAGCATGGGTGCAGTGGATAAGCTGTTGAATTTTATGAAGCTTACGGAAGATGAAGAATATGATGAGTACGACGAATACGAAGAGGAGGAAGAAGAACCGGATACAGAACGGCGCTCATTCTTCCGGAAAAAAGATACGGTCAGAGAAGAGTCAAATGTGATTGAACCGATCACATACACAAGCAGAGAGACGAAAGATCCAAAACCCCGCCGCTTCGGCTCCGGGAAAGTGGTATCCATGAACGGTCACGGTGTAGAAGTTTACGTGATTAAGCCACAGGATTTTGCAGAGGCCCAGACGGCGGCAGATCTTCTGAAAGAAGGCAAGACAGTTGTCATCAATCTGGAAGGAGTTGAACTCACGGTTGCCCAGAGAAGCATCGACTTTGTGGGCGGAGCGACCTATGCGATTGACGGCTCCCTTCAGGCTGTTTCCAACAATATTTTTATTGCGGCACCGGACAGCATCGAGGTCAATGGAGATTTGAGAAGTGAGATTATGAATGAAAATATTATCTCACCTCAGTTAAAATAAGCCATGGACGAGCAGCTGTTTAAAAAGCGACTGGAAGAATTGGCTCAGACTGCATTTATGAATTCAGTGTATACCCATACACCGTTTCTGTCGGAGAGGGAACAGAGCCTCTTTCATGAGATGAGACAGGAACTTTCTTTTGCAGACGCATCACTTTATGGCGGCCATGAAGATTATGACCGCTGTATTGTTGTGTTCGGCTCAAAAGAGATGTTTGGATATGAAGGTGAGATTCCATTGGCATGTGCCAAAATCTCGCCTCTTTTTAAGAAGTTTGCAGAAACGCTCACCCACAGGGATTACCTCGGTGCTCTCATGAATCTGGGGATCGAGAGAAACCAGATCGGCGATATTTTAATTTCGGACGGGGAGGCTTATGTTTTCTGTTTCAGACATATGGCTGGATTCCTGTGCCGGGAACTTACAAAGGTCAGGAATACACAGGTGGAAACCGTCGGTGTAGATTTTAAGGAAATTCATTACCGGCAGGAATATAGTACAAAAGATGGATTTGTGTCTTCACCAAGGCTGGATGCTCTTGTGGGGCTGGCTTTCGGGCTCTCGAGGAGCAAGGCTCTTTCTTTATTTCAGAGTCAGAAAGTATTCATCCGCGGGAAAATGGAGACAAGGAACAGTTACCAGGCAAAACCAGAAGACGTTATATCTGTCCGGGGATTCGGCAAATTCCGGTTTCAGGAACTGGGAAGAGAGACGAAGAAGGGCAGGTTTCACGTAAAGCTGCAAATTTATAAATAGGAGGATGCACATGATTACACCAATCGAGTTATTAGGTAAGGAACTGAAAAGAGGATTTGGCTATAAAGCTATTGAAGTCGATGAATTTCTGGAGGAAGTGGCCAGAGATTACGAGAAAGTCTACAAAGAAAATAACGAACTGAAAGAGAGAGTCTCAGCCCTTACAGAGAATCTCGACCATTACCGTGTCATCGAAGAGTCATTGAAAAAGGCACTGGTGCTTGCGGAGGAAACTTCCAAGGAGACGATCGCAAATGCCGACAAGGCGGCCAAAGCCATGGAAGAGCAGGCTGAGATGGAAGCCAGGGAGATCTTAGAAAAGGCCAGAAGAGAAGCCGAGGATTTTGCAAGGCAGGCGAGAGAGGCATTTGATAAAGAAAACCAGGAAAAGCTGGAAGAGATCGCTTCTCTGGAAAAACAGATCAACAAACTGACCGGGGATTATGTGTCATACAAATCCAGAATGATGCAGTTTATCAACGGGCAGCTGGATTATCTGAAAAATCCCGTATATGATCTGGAGATCACAAAGAAATCAGAAAAAGAAGAGACAGAGGCAGCGGCTGCTGAGGAGCCTGAATATGATGGAAGAGAGTAAGCTTAGCGTCAGGGAACAGGGGAAAAAAATATACGATATCTATTTCAGGGACTCTTTTGATGACCTGACAGAGGCACTCTCTGAGGCCGGACTGTTAAACAGAAAAGTGTGCATTGTGACAGAGAGCAATGTGGCGCCGCTCTATTTAAAAGAGTTGTATGACTTGCTAAACCCTGTCTGTACGAAAGTGACCACATTCAGCTTCAGTGCCGGAGAAGCCCGCAAGCAGTTAAAGACCGTGGAACATTTATATGAGCAGCTGATCCGGAATCATTTTGACCGGAAGGACCTGATTGTGGCTCTGGGCGGCGGTGTGGCGGGAGACATGGCCGGGTTTGCCGCAGCGACTTATTTAAGAGGGATCGATTTCATTCAGATTCCGACGACTCTGCTTTCCCAGGTGGACAGCAGCATTGGCGGAAAGACCGGCGTGGATTTTATCCAGTATAAAAATATGATCGGAGCTTTTCACCAGCCGAAACTTGTATATATTAATGTAAATACGCTGAAGAGTCTTCCGGAACGGGAGTATGTTTCCGGAATGGCAGAAGTGATCAAACATAGTCTGATCAAAGATCAGGCTTATTACTGCTGGATCAGAGACCATAAAGATCAGATTCTCTCGAAAGATCCGGATACAATGCTTGAGATGATCCGAAAAAGCTGTGATATCAAACGGCAGGTTGTGGAGGCAGATCCGAAAGAGCAGGGAGAGCGTGCGCTGTTAAACTTTGGACATACGCTGGGGCATGCAGTGGAGACACTGATGGATTTTTCACTGCTCCACGGAGAGTGTGTGGCGATCGGGTGCCGTCTCGCCCTGAAGATCTCCAGAAACCGCGGTATGATTTCTGAAAAAGAAACAGAGGAAATATGTGCGCTGTTTGATGCCTTTTCCCTGGATCAAAGGTTTGACAGGCTGACGCCGGAACGGATCATTGAGACAACAAAATCCGATAAGAAGATGGCAGGCGGACATATCCGTTTTATCCTTTTAAAAAGGATCGGGGAGGCCTGTATTGACCTCACGGTCAGCGACGAAGAAATGATGGAAGTATTAGAGGAAGAGCTGAGATGAAGCAGATAAAAGTGTTTGCCGCGATCGCAATTTTTCTGGCCGCAGACCAGATTTCAAAGGCAGCGGCGGTGATGTCCCTGAAAGGGAGAGAAGGGATTTCAATCCTGAAAGATATATTTGAACTTCAGTACGTGGAAAACAGGGGTGCGGCTTTTGGAATTCTTCAAAACCAGCAATGGCTGTTTTTTGTTATCACAGTGCTTGCTGTGGCGCTGCTTACATTTGCTTATTCTAAGCTTCCGGATGAGAAAAAATACCGTCCGCTCCGCTTTTGCTATGTTTTTTTATGTGCCGGAGCCGTCGGCAATCTTATAGACAGAATTTTCAGGGGATATGTGGTGGACTTTTTCTACTTTAAGCCGATCAATTTCCCTGTGTTCAACGTAGCTGATATCTATGTGACAGTATCTATGGCAGTACTGTTTTTTCTCATTCTTGTTTATTATAAAGAAGACGATTTTGCATTTTTGGAAAAAAGGAAACAGGGCTGATGGAACAAGAGAGACAATTTACAGTTTCGCAGAAAGAGACTGGCAGCAGACTGGATGTCTGTCTGGCCGGAAGGTTCCCTGAATTTACAAGATCCTATTTACAGAAGCTTTGCAAAGATTCAGCGGTGCTGGTAGATGACGCTGAAAAAAAGAGCAATTATAAAGTCCGGGAAGGGGAACGGGTCATTTTGAAGGTTCCGAAGCCGACGGAGCTCTCCATTAAGCCTGAAAAAATGGATCTGGACATTGTCTATGAAGACCGGGACATTATTCTGATCAATAAACCCAAGAACATGGTCGTTCATCCGGCACCTGGCCACTATGAGGGCACTCTGGTTAACGGGCTGATGGAACACTGCAGGGATGAGCTGTCGGGGATCAACGGGGTACTGCGCCCCGGCATCGTCCACAGAATCGATAAGGATACCACAGGAATTCTCATCGTCTGCAAAAACGATATGGCCCACCAGTGTCTGGCAGAACAGCTGAAGGCTCATACGATCACAAGGCGATATCACGCCATTGTCTATCACAACATAAAAGAAGAATCAGGAACAGTGGATGCACCGATCGCAAGGAGCAGGAAAGAGCGAAAAAAGATGGCCATAGACCGGGAGGCCGGCAGGAGAGCAGTCACTCATTACCGGGTGCTGGAACGCCTGAAAGAAGGTTTTACCTACATCGAATGCAGCCTGGAGACGGGAAGGACCCATCAGATCCGGGTGCATATGGCATCCATCGGACATCCGCTTTTGGGCGATACCGTCTATGGTCCGAAAAAGTCTAAGTATTCCCTTGAAGGGCAGTGTCTTCACGCCAAAGTCCTCGGGTTTACCCATCCGAGGACGAAGGAATACATGGAGTTTGAGGTGGGGCTTCCTGCATACTTTGAAGAACTCTTAAAACGTTTAGGTTAAAGAAAGGAAATCAGCATGGAAATTGGATTTATCGGATGCGGAAACATGGCGAAGGCCATGATTTCGGGAATTCTTGCGGAAGGGACATTTACAAAAGACGAGATGATCGCTTCCGGGCCCTCTGAGGACAAAATGAATCAAATCTCAGAGCAGCTAGGCATAACAACAACGTCAGACAACATAAAAGCGGCGAAGAATTCAAGAATCATTGTTCTGTCTGTGAAACCGCAGATGTATGATAAGGTGATCCGGGAGATTCGGGACGAGGTCGGCAAAGACCAGATCGTTGTCACTATTGCGGCAGGACTTTCTATGGAGACTGTGGAGAGAAGCTTCGGAAAAGAAACAAAAATCATCCGTACCATGCCGAATACACCGGCTCTGGTAGGGGAAGGCATGACCGGCATGTGTATGAATCCATATGTTGAGGAGGAAGAAGCACGGGAAGTCCGGAAGATTTTTGAAAGTTTCGGGAAGGTAGAAATTGTGGATGAAAAGCTCATTGACGCGGTTGTCGGTGTCAGCGGAAGTTCACCGGCCTACGTCTATATGTTTATCGAGGCGCTGGCGGATGCTGCGGTGCTCGGAGGGATACCGAGAGAAAAAGCATATACCTTTGCTGCCCAGGCAGTGCTGGGCAGTGCAAAAATGGTTCTTGAGACAAAGGAACACCCCGGGAAATTAAAAGATGCGGTTTGTTCACCGGCGGGAACTACTATTGAGGCAGTCAGAGTACTGGAGCAAAAAGGACTCAGGAGCGCTGTCATAGAAGCAGCTAATGCAGCTGTGGAAGTGAGCAGAAATATGTAAATGATCCTTTACAGGGGATTTTTTCTGTGATATACTCATCAAGTTGACCGGTACTCAGATTTCGGACATCTCCGACCAAGTCTTAGTATCTGGCGGCTATTTCATATAATTTAAGGAGGAAACAAAATGATTTCATCAGAAAAGAAAAAACAGATCGTTGCAGAATTCGGAAGGGATGCCAATGACACCGGTTCACCGGAAGTGCAGATCGCGATCCTTACAGCAAGGATTGAAGAACTTCAGGAGCATTTTGATATGCACAAGAAGGATCACCATTCCAGAAGAGGTCTGTTAAAGATGGTAGGTAAGAGACGTAATCTTTTAGCATACTTAAAGAATAAGGATGTTGCTAGATACCGTGCGCTGATCGAGAGACTCGGACTGAGAAAATAGCAGAATTATGGGGACAGGAATTCAAATTCCTGTCTTCTTTTTTTCATTCAGTTGTGATACAATAAAAAAGTTGTGAAAGACGTATTCCGAGACTACTAAGGAGTCCACAGACTGTGCTGTGGACCGCTTAGTTGTTTCGGCGTCTTTTAAATATTGTTTTAAGGAGAATTAAACATGGTAAAAAAATTTAGTATGGAACTTGCAGGCAGGACTTTGACCGTAGAAGTGGGGCGTGTGGCGGCACAGGCAAACGGTGCGGCATTTATGCACTACGGAGACACCGTTGTCCTCTCGACAGCTACGGCTTCCGATAAACCGAGAGACGGAATTGATTTCTTCCCGCTGAGTGTCGAATATGAAGAGAAACAGTATGCAGTGGGTAAAATTCCGGGAGGATTTTTAAAGAGAGAGGCAAGACCTTCTGAGAATGCGATTCTCACAGACCGTGTAATCGACCGTCCGATGCGTCCTCTGTTTCCGAAAGATTACAGAAACGACGTACTGCTGGACAACCTTGTTATGTCCGTAGACCCGGACTGCAGCCCGGAGCTTACCGCAATGCTCGGTTCAGCTATCGCGACATGCATTTCTGATATTCCTTTCGACGGACCTACCGCATCCACGATGGTCGGATTGATTGACGGAGAGTTTATCATCAATCCGACGGCGGCTCAGAAAGAAGTATCCGAGATGTCACTGACTGTGGCCTCTACGAGAGAAAAAGTTATCATGATTGAGGCTGGCGCCAATGAAGTGCCGGAAGATATAATGATTGAGGCGATCTTTAAAGCACATGAGGTAAATAAAGAGATTATTGCATTCATCGACACGATCGTTGCAGAATGCGGCAAAGAAAAGCATGAATATGAGCATCATGAAATCGATCAGGAGATGTATGAGGATATGGTTTCCTTTATTACACCGGAAGCCATGGAAGAAGCGGTCTTCACCGATGAAAAACAGGTGAGGGAAGAAAATATCCGCGGTATTGAAGATAAATTAGCAGAGCGCTATGCCGACAATGAAGAGTGGCTGTCTCAGATCGGGGAGGCTGTGTATACCTTCCAGAAGAAGACCGTGAGAAAAATGATCTTAAAAGATAAAAAGCGTCCGGACGGAAGGGATATCACGGAGATCCGTCATTTGGCGGCAGAGGTTGACTGTCTGCCGAGAGTCCACGGCTCTGCACTGTTCCAGAGAGGACAGACCCAGGTTATGACCGTGACCACTCTGGGCTCTCTTTCAGAAGCGCAGAGACTGGACGGCATGGATCAGGACGAGACGAGCAAGCGCTACATGCACCACTATAATTTTCCTTCCTATTCCGTAGGAGAGACCAGACCGAGCAGAGGTCCGGGACGAAGAGAGATCGGACATGGAGCGTTGGCAGAACGTGCACTGATACCGGTGCTTCCGACAGAAGAAGAGTTCCCGTATGCGATCCGTACCGTATCTGAGATCATGGAATCCAATGGTTCCACATCCCAGGGAAGCATCTGTGCATCTTCTCTGTCTCTGATGGCAGCAGGTGTGCCGGTCAAAGCGCCGGTAGCCGGTATTTCTGTAGGACTGGTGACAGGAGACAGCGACGATGATTATCTGATCCTCACCGACATCCAGGGTCTGGAAGACTTTTTCGGAGACATGGACTTTAAGGTGGCAGGAACCGATAAGGGAATCACAGCCATCCAGATGGATATCAAGATCCACGGACTTACAGACCAGATTATCCGTGAAGCGATCGCAAGGACAAAAGAAGCGAGAACCTATATTCTTCACGACGTTATGAATCCGGTCATCGGAGAAGCGAGAGACCATGTAGGAAAATATGCGCCTAAGATCTCCCAGTACACCATTGATCCTGAGAAGATTTCCGAAGTCATCGGCAAACAGGGCAAGACGATCAATGCTATTATTGATGAGACCGGCGTGAAAATTGATATTGATGAGTCCGGAAGAGTGGATATCTTAAGTGAAGATCAGGAAATGATTGATAAAGCGATTGGTATTATTAAATCTATCGTGGAACCGCTGAATGTGGGCGATATCTATGAGGGCGAGGTCGTGAGAATCATGCAGTTCGGTGCCTTTGTACAGGTTTCACCGAACAAAGACGGACTGATCCATATTTCCAAACTTGCAAAAGATCGCGTGGAGAAAGTGGAAGATGTGGTCAACATCGGGGACCGCGTAGCCGTCAAAGTACTGGAAATTGACAAGATGGGCAGAATCAACTTAAAACTGGAAGAAAAATTATCATAGGGAAGAATATGAGACGAAAAGCACAAGCGTTTGGCATCCTGGCAGTGTTTGCGGCTGTGATGACTCTTACAGGATGTGCAGACAAAAAATCAGATAATGTAAAGCGGATCGGAATTCTGCAGCTGGTAGAACACGATGCGTTAAATGACGCCAGAAAAGGATTTGTTGACGGCCTGAAAGAAGACGGATACGTGGACGGCAAAAATATTGAGATTCAGTATAAAAACGCCCAGAATGATCAGTCCAACTGTCAGACCATCGCTTCCCAGTTTGTCGGGAACCGGAGTGATCTGGTGCTGGCCATTGCAACACCGGCTGCACAGGCTATGGCTACGGAGACGAAGGATATTCCGATCCTTGCCACGGCAGTGACAGACCACCAGGCTGCCAAGCTGGTAAAGGATAATAAAAAACCGGGTACAAATGTGTCGGGAACTTCTGACATGGCCCCGGTGAAAGAACAGATAGGGCTGATCAAAAAGCTGGTGCCGGAGGCAAAAAAGGCGGCGTTTCTCTATTGCTCTGCGGAAGCAAATTCTGTGCTTCAGGTAAAACAGGCCCGTTTGGCGGCTGAGGCACAGGGCTTTGAGACGATGGATGCCACAGTGTCGGAATCCAGTGAGATCCGGCAGGTTGTGGAGTCTTTAAAAGGCCGGGCAGACGTTATCTATGTGCCGACGGACAATATCATTTCCGCCAGCATGAATACTGTCAGCATGGTGGCCAATGAGGCTAAGATCCCGGTGATCGTTGGAGAGGAAGCTCTCTGTACGGGAGGCGGGCTTGCAACATACGGCATCAATTATTACCGGCTCGGAAAGCAGACCGCGAAACAGGCGGAAGAGATACTGGAAGGCAGGAAAAAGATTTCTGAACTGCCGGTAGGATATCAGGATCAGTATGATCTGATCATCAATGAAGACCAGGTGAAAAAACTGGGGATTCGGGTTCCGGATGAACTGAAAAAAACAGCCAAGTTCGTTAAAACACAGAATAAGAGCAAATAGAGAACTGCTCCGGGAGACCGGGGCAGTTTTTTGTTTCATAGGAAAGTTTGCCCTATGGGATAAAAACGCTCCGCGGGCTGTACACAGATGCATAGGGAAATCATTTGACTGCATCAAATTGAATCTGGTACGCGAAGTTGTCAAGCCCCTCAAAGATTGAGGGGTTGGGGAGTTCAAGCGGCTTGCCCACTTTGTTCTCTGCTTGACAATGAGGAACGGCAGTGCTATAATTTAGCACATAAAAGCGTTGAAGTGATGACGCAACAACAAGGACGGAGGACAGAGTTATGAGATTAAAGAAGTTTATGGCAGTGGGGCTTGTAGCCGTGATGAGTGCAGCGGTACTCTCCGGATGCGGGGGAAGTGACAAGAAAGACGAGGCAAAAAAGGAACAAAAGAAGATCGGCGTTGTGCAGCTTACCGAGCACGCAGCTTTAGATGCGGCTTACAAAGGCTTTAAAGAAGGCCTTGAGGATGCCGGATATAAAGACGGAGATAAGATCAAGATTGAATATAAGAATGCTCAGAATGAGCAGTCCAATTGTCAGACCATCGCATCTCAGTTTGTCAATGACAAGTGTGATCTGGTTCTGGCGATTGCCACACCTGCGGCTCAGGCGATGGCGAATGAGTCAAAGGATATTCCGATTCTGGTGACAGCCGTGACAGATCCGGCTGCATCAAAACTTGTAAAGAGCAATGATGAGCCAGGCAACAACGTTTCCGGAACTTCAGACCTGACACCAGTGAAAAAGCAGATGGAACTGTTAAAACAGATGCTTCCGAAAACAAAGAAAGTAGCTATGTTATACTGTTCAGCAGAAGCAAACTCAAAGATCCAGGTCGCTATGGCGAAGAAAGAAGCAAAGAAGTTAGGATTTGAGACCATAGATGCTACTGTATCCGAATCCAGCGAGATTCGTCAGGTAGTGGAATCCCTGAAAGGGAAAGCGGATGCCATCTATGCGCCGACAGACAATCTGATCGCAGCCGGAATGAATACCGTGTCTATGGTAGCCAACGAAGCCAAGATTCCTGTTATCGTGGGAGAAGAAGGTATGTGCACCGGCGGAGGCCTTGCTACATACGGAATCAACTACTACGAACTTGGAAAACAGACCGCTGCGCAGGCAGTCAAGATCTTAGAGGGCAAAGCAGAGACAAAGACAATGCCAATCGAATATCAGAGCAATGCTGATTTGATCATCAACAAAGATACCGTAAAGAAGCTGGGAATCAAGGTTCCGAAAGATTTAGAGAAAAAAGCTAAGATGGTGACAACGATCACAGAAAAGAAAAAATAAATCTACCGTAATAAATGATAGGTATATAAGCTGTCTTCTTTCATGGAGTGAAAGAAGACAGCTTTTTTCTTCAGGAGAATTAGTCCGCCTTTTAAGAAAGAAAATGGCAGTTATATTCATGGACAGCTTTCTCAGAACTTCACTGGTGCAAAGTCTTAAATCGTGGTATAATAAATTCTCGTGGACAGTAAAGTAAGAAAAGGAGAAGAAGAATGGATTTAGCAGTAAACATGCAGAGTGCGATTGCCCAGGGTACACTGTGGGGAATCATGGCGCTTGGTGTCTATATTACATTCAGGATATTGGATATTCCGGATTTGTCCTGTGAAGGTACGTTTGCCCTTGGGGGATGCATCAGCGCAGTTATGATCGTAAAAGGAGTGAACCCTTTTGTATCTCTTGTCATCGCATTGGCGGCGGGAATGGCGGCAGGAGCAGTTACCGGATTTTTACATACGAAATTAAAAATCCCTGCGATTTTAGCCGGTATTCTGACAATGATCGCCCTGTATTCGGTCAATATCCGCATCATGGGACAGCCAAACACATCACTGCTGGGAGAGGATACCGTATTCACCCAGGCTATTGATGCGCTGAAACTGGACCAGACGATGGCAACTCTGCTCGTTGGAGCAGTGATCAGTATTTTTGTGGTGCTGTGCATCTACTGGTTCTGCGGCACAGAGATCGGATGTGCCCTGAGGGCGACCGGAAACAATGAATATATGGTCAGGGCTTTGGGGGCTAATACGAATACATCAAAAGTCATCGGCCTTGTCATTTCCAACGGGATGATCTCCGTCTCAGGTGCTCTGGTCGGACAGAGCCAGGGATACGGTGATATTAAGATGGGGACCGGAGCCATTGTCATCGGTCTGGCATCCATCGTGATCGGAGAAGTAATCTTTGGAAAACGGTTTAATTTCATGTATATACTGGCTTCTGTCGTGTTTGGCTCTGTCATTTACCGCATGATCATTTCACTGGTGCTGTATATGGGACTCAGCACAGACGATATGAAGCTGTTTACGGCATTAGTCGTAGCGTTAGCTCTGGGTATCCCGGCGATCAAGTCCAGATACTCCCAGAAAAGAATTCCTGGAAAAGGAGGGAACACCGCATGTTAAACATCATCGATGTGCACAAGACATTTAATAAAGGCACGGTCAATGAAAAGAAGGCGCTGGACGGGATCGATCTTCACCTGAATCCGGGGGATTTTGTGACTGTGATCGGAGGCAACGGGGCAGGCAAGTCAACGATGCTGAACATGATCGCAGGCGTATATCCCATTGACCAGGGAACTATCCTTCTGGACGGCAAAGACATTTCGGACCTGCCGGAGCACAAACGGGCCTATATGCTTGGGCGTGTGTTCCAGGACCCTATGATGGGAACCGCAGCCGGCATGGAAATTCAGGAGAATATGGCCATGGCTCACCGCCGTGGGAAGAACCGCGGCCTGCGCTGGGGCATTACAAAGAGCGAGAAAAAGATGTATAAAGAAAAGCTGGCGATGCTGGACTTGGGACTGGAGGATCGTCTTACCTCAAAGGTAGGCCTTTTGTCCGGAGGACAGAGACAGGCCCTGACACTGCTCATGGCGACACTGAACAAGCCGAGTCTTTTGCTCTTAGACGAGCACACTGCGGCTCTGGACCCAAAGACGGCGAAAAAGGTATTGGAACTTACGGAGAAGATCATCGCAAGAGACAGTCTGACCGCTATGATGGTAACTCATAACATGAAAGATGCCATACGCATCGGAAACCGTCTGATCATGATGAACAGCGGCAGGATCATCTATGATGTTTCAGGAGAAGAAAAGAAGAACCTGAAAGTTGCTGATCTTCTGCAGAAATTTGAAGAAACCAGCGGGGAAGATTTTGCCAACGACAGAATGTTATTATCATAAGAGAAAGGAAGAATCATGAGCGATTATAAAATTGAGACAAAATGTATCCAATCCGGATGGGAGCCGAAAAAAGGGGAACCGAGGGTGGTGCCGGTTTATCAGAGCACTACATTTAAATATGACACAAGTGACCAGATGGGACGCCTTTTTGACCTGGAGGATGCGGGATATTTCTATACGAGACTTCAAAATCCTACCAACGACGCGGTGGCGGCAAAGATCTGTGATCTGGAAGGCGGAGTGGCGGCAATGCTCACTTCTTCCGGACAGGCGGCCAACTTTTATGCCATCATGAACATCGCGGAAGCGGGAGATCATATCATCTGTACAACGGCTCTGTATGGGGGGACCTATAATCTGTTTGCACATACCTTAAGGAAGATGGGTGTGGAAGCAACGTTTGTAGATCCGGAGGTCAGCGAAGAAGATTTAAATGCGGCGTTCAGAGACAATACAAAGGCCGTGTTCGGAGAGACGATCTCAAATCCTTCTTTAGTCGTTCTTGATTTTGAAAAGTTTGCAAAAGCGGCTCACGGACACGGAGTTCCACTGATTGTTGACAATACATTTGCGACACCGATCAACTGCCGCCCGTTTGAGTGGGGTGCCGATATCGTTACCCATTCCACAACAAAGTATATGGACGGCCATGCAGTATGTGTGGGAGGAGCCATCGTCGACAGCGGAAACTTTGACTGGGATGCACAGGGTGATAAGTTTGCATGCCTTACCCAGCCGGATGAAACGTACCATGGCGTGGTTTATACAGAAAAGTTTGGTAAAGGAGCCTATATTACAAAGGCAACGGTCCAGCTGATGCGGGATCTGGGCTCTATCCAGTCGCCTCAGAACGCATTTTACTTGAACATCGGTCTGGAGACTCTGCACTTAAGAGTGGCAAGGCACTGTGAGAATGCAAAGGCTGTTGCTGCATGGCTCAGGGACAACGATAAAGTCGCATGGGTACACTGTCCGATGCTGGAAGGTGATGAGGCTTATGAGAGAGCACAGAAATATATGCCAAACGGAGCCTGCGGAGTTATTACGTTTGGCCTGAAAGGCGGCCGTGAGGCATCCATCCAGATGATGGACAGCTTAAAGCTGGTAGCCATCGTAACACATGTGGCAGATTCCAGAAGCTGTGTGCTGCATCCTGCCAGTCATACCCACCGTCAGATGAATGACCAGGAACTTTTGGAGGCGGGAGTACAGCCGGACCTGATCCGTTTCAGCGTGGGAATCGAAAATGCTGAGGATATCATCGCAGACCTTGACCAGGCGCTGAGGCAAGTGAAATAAATACGAAATATAATATAGTGCCCGGAACTTTCTGAGAGGAATTTTTCCGGGCATTATTTATACGTTTAATTTCTGAGAAACAGAAAGGTATACAGCATCTAAAAGTAATCGAAAGAACACATCAAAGAGACATAAATTTATTTGCCCGCATTGCCCAAAATAGGTATGATATGCTTTCTTTGGACAAAGTAATAAGTTTTATTATAAAGGAGATTATATGGATATTTGGGCAAATACAGTATTGACAGATAAGGGGAGAGCATTACAGTTAAAACTTTTGCAGGGGCAGACATTGCAAATTAACAGAGCGGTAACAGGGGCGGGCAAGGTCCCGGAAGTGAATCTTCGCCAACAAACAAATGTTACAGAAGGGGGATATGAGATTAATTTGCAGCCTGTAAGAATAGAAGGGGAAAAATTAATTATTCCGGTGATGCTTGAAAATTTAGGACTGCAGCAAAGCTATAATTTGTGTCAGGTTGGATTCTATGCCGAAGATCCGGATGAAGGAGAAATTTTATTCTGTCTTGCTCAGGCATCTCATGAGAAATATATTCCTTAGAAATCAATAAAATTACTGAAACATTAAGTAATGTAGATTCTGTATTAGATCAAAAAGCAGACTGTACTGATATAGAGATCCAGGCAGAAAGGATTGCTAATCTTGTATCTTTTGCTACGGCATGTCTTGAAGCTGATAAGATATTGACGCAGACGGCATCCAAGCTGAATTTAACAAGAGGCGCAGACAGATATGGAAATTTAGATTTTTATAATCAGGGAATCCGCTGTCTGAAAGACGGTTATATCATTGTTTCTGCACAAGTCCGCTGTAACAGTAACTTTAATGATGGGGATACAATCACAATAAGAGTGTATCGAAATGCAGTGGACAGCGGTTATTCTCAAAATCGGATGTCAGGTAACAGCTACAATGTAATTCATTTTTCTCCACTGGTTATTAAGGTTCTTGCAGGTGATACGATTTATCTCTATGCAGATAACGGATCGGGCAGCCGCGGCACTGTTTCCAATACTTTTACGAGGATGACAGTGCTGCATTTTTGTGTCTGATAAAAAAATAATAACAGGTATCAGATATTATGCAGTTGGGGATATTGAACGTATGGGGGTAAATATCAATGTGCGGACGTTTTTTTATTGATGAACAATCTATACGTAAGGCAGAAAATCTTGTAAAAATGATCGATCTGAGCCTGGCAGGCAGAAGAGAAATCTTTCCGTCACAAAAGGCGCCGGTTATCTTTAAACAGGGAGAAGAGTATGCAGAAGAACTTTTCAGCTGGGGATTTTCCCGCTTTGACAAAAAGGGGCTGATGATCAATGCACGGTCTGAGACCGCTTTGGAGCGGAAAATGTTCAGAAAAAGCCTGTTGGAGCACCGATGCCTTATTCCGGCGGCAGGATTTTATGAATGGGACAGGGAGAAAAATAAAATTGCTTTTTTTAAAGAGACATCTCCGGTCATATTTATGGCCGGCTTTTACAGGCCGGATCAAGACAGCAGCAGATTTGTCATATTGACAACCAAAGCAAACCGATCGGTCAGGGGGATACATGAACGGATGCCCATGATAATTGAAGAAAGACACATCGAGAATTGGTTCGGTAATGAGACGTTTGAACATCTGCTGCATATCGAACCTGAGAGCTTATCCCATGTAGCAGCGGAAGCAAAAAATTAGAAAATCCCAGGACACTGTTTGTCCTGGGATAAACCTTATTCTGAGATCTTAAGACCAGCTTTCTCGGCTAACTTCAGAACTGATTCCCTGGATACTTTCTTTCCTTTGTATTCAATGAGATCCTCCATCTCCCCGGTAAAGATGTCTGCCGGCTGATACTTCTTAAGCAGAATTGTATCCTCATCTACAAAAATCTCCAGGGGATCTTTATCTCCCACACCTAAATTTCTCCTCAGTTCGATTGGTAAGGTAATACGCCCCAATTCATCGAGTTTTCTCACAACACCTGTACATTTCATTTATGACTCCTCCTATGTATTTTGGTGCTTTTATTATAAAATATCTACGAAATATTTCCAATGGAAAATAATACAAGCAGGGCAAAGGGCGGAAATACAGCAATAAATTATTGAAACTTCATAAATCAAAAAAACCGAAACACCGCATAAATACGATGTTCCGGTTGTATGACCCCAACGAGAATTGAACTCGTGATTCGACCTTGAGAGGGTCGCGTCTTAACCTCTTGACCATGGGGCCGTTTTGCTGTCACCTTTATCTATTATATAGGTTTTTTAGAAAAAGTAAAGACAAAATTTAAAATTCTTTGTATATTTTTTCAAACATAGAAGAATCGTAATGCTAAGGTGCTTTTTCCATTTTTAAATTTGTGCTATATTATACAGAAAGCAAAAGAAGAACAGACAGTATAGAAGAGGGTGCAGTGCGATGTTAAAAGAACAGCAGGCAATGCTGGAACTGGTTTTTAATTTAGTAAGAGGAAACACAGAACATATAAGCAAAGTAGATTTTATTCCGCAGAAGCCGTCATTTTACAGTCTGCCCGAGTCAGGACAGAAGCTGCCCAGGTCGATGCCTGAGGAGCAGGGGATCGATTCGGATCAGGTCAGGGGATTGATGGAAGACCTCTTGAGTCTTTCTAAAGTGGATATTCATCAGGTGATGATATTAAGACATGGATATGTAATCGGGGAATGTCATTACGCGCCGTATCCGGAAAATCTCTGGCATATTACCCATTCCCTGTGCAAGAGCATCACCGGAATGGCGATTGGCATGCTGATCGAAGAAGGCGGGTTAAGGCTTGATGATAAGATTCTGGGGATCTTCGACAAAAGTGTATTTTCTATCAGAGGATTTCAGCAGAGGAATCTTACAGTGGAACATCTTCTGACCATGACCAGCCGGGTGGCATTCAACGAAAAAGGTGCCGTGGCATGTAATGACTGGGTACAGGGCTTTCTGGATTCGCCGGTAAACGGCCCGGCGGGCTTGGAATTTGAATATAACAGTATGAACACCTATATGCTGTCCGCTATTGTGACGGAAATAACCGGACAATCTCTGATGGAGTATTTGAAGCCCAGGCTGTTTGAACCCCTCGGCATAACCAGGATCTTTTGGGAGAGCTGTCCCAAAGGCATCACGAAAGGAGGATGGGGGTTATTTCTCTGTCCGGAAGATGCGGCAAAGATCGGACAGCTTTGTCTTCAGAAAGGAGTATGGAATGGGCGGCAGCTTATACCACGGAGATGGATTGATGAGGCGTCCACATGTCATGTGGAAACCCCGAAGCAGTTCGGGGAGTATGGCTACGGCTATCAAATGTGGATGGCAGGCCGTCCGGGGAGCTATGCCTTTAACGGCATGCTGGGACAGAATGTCATGGTATATCCTGATTTGGATATGGTCATTGTCACCAATGCGGGAAGCAATGAACTATTCCACACATCCCTGCTCCTAGACACAGTGGCCAAATATTTTGAAGGCGGGTTCACTCCCGGGGAAAAGTTAAAGAAAAACCGGCGGGCTTATGATAAACTCTTAAAATTTCAGAATAGGACAGGACTCTATGATACCAGATTTCCGGCGGTCTCTTATCGCGGGCTGAAAAAAATTCTCTGGAACGGAAGTGAATCCTATAAGAGAAGAAAACTGATTCTTGGAGTTAAAGGCAGGTTTTTTAAGCTGAAAAAGCAGCATGTAGGACTTTTCCCATTGATCATGCAGGTGTTTCACAACAACTATACGGACGGAATCAGCGAGGCAGGTTTTTTTACAAAAGACCGTAAATTTTATTTTTGTTTCCGGGAAGGAGAAAAACCTTATTGTCTGGAAGTGGGGTGGAAGGAAGCCAGGATCACGGAGATGGATATGCACGGAGAGTCTTATTTGGTAGCAGTAAAAGGACAGGCAGCTTTTGATGAGGACGGATATACCGTGCTGAAACTGAAAATTTCCTTTATCGAGGAGGCGTCGTCTCGTCTGCTTAAAATCCGCTTTATCGGTGAAAACATAGAAATGCTGTGGAATGAGTGTCCGGGAAAAGACCTTCTTATGACCGGACTTGATTCCGTAATGACCGGTGGGACCAGCAGTTTTCTCTTAGACAGTCTGATGGAAAAGGACACAATCGGTCTGATGGATCTTCTGATGGATCAGACGGTCTGCCCTAAAGTTTTGGGAGAAGAAGACCATGAGGCAGGGGAGAGATTCCTTAGAGAGGTTCCAATTTCTTTTACTTTATAGTATGATAAAACATAATGTGTAATTTTTAAGAGGGAAAGAATCAGACTGACTGATAAAGAAGGAGTAAGATTTATGGAGTTTAAATTAGACGTGCATTCTCACACGATTGCCAGCGGACATGCATTTGGAACCGTCAGCGAGATGGCGGCTGCTGCAGCGGAGAGCGGTTTTGAACTGTTTGGGATCACGGAACATGCCAAAGGGATTCCGGGAACCTGTACAGACATTTATTTTAAAAACTTAAGAGTACTGCCGAGGCAGCTGTACGGCATCGAGATGATGTTTGGGTCAGAAATCAATATTATCGATTATAACGGAAGACTCAGCCTTGATAATGAATTGATGGAGGAATTTTTAGATATCAGAATTGCGGGAATCCATGAACTTTGTTATAAAATAGGAGATGAGGAACAGAATACTGCCGCATACTTAGGAGCTATGAAGCATCCTCTGGTGGATATCATAAGCCATCCCGACGACGGCAGGATTCCGATCAATTATGAAGCACTGGTTTTGGGTGCAAAAGAGACAAAAACACTGTTAGAGGTCAACAACAGTTCCCTTTGCCCCGAAAGCTTCCGGGTCAATGCCAGAGAAAACTATTTTATGATGCTGGATCTGTGCAGGAAGCATAATGTTCCTGTGATTGTCAACAGCGATGCGCATACTCCATATGCGGTAGGTGACCTGAATGAAGCAAAAGCCCTGCTTTCAGAAGTTGATTTTCCGGAAGAACTGGTGGTGAACCGCTCTGTTAAGGCGTTTAAAGAAGCTCTGAGCAATAAAAGAAACTAAGAAAAAAACCCCGCGTAAATTTTTTTGCGCAGGGTTTTTTATTCCATAAGAAAGTTCGTCCCATGGAATAAAAACGCTCTGCGGGTTGTACACAGATGCGTAAGGAAATCATTTGACAACTTTGTTCTTAGAAAAGTATTAATGCCAGAATGACCGTGATGATACCGGAAATCCCTATGGAGATGCCGCTCATGGCTCCTTCGATTTCACCCAGTTCCACTGCTTTGGAAGTTCCGACGGCATGGCTGCATGTTCCGATGGAGACACCGGCGGCAGCAGGATCTTTGACTTTAAACATTTTGATCAGCAGAGGGCTGATCACGGCTCCTAGAATTCCGGTGATAACAACTGCAGCCACCGTGATGGACGGAATGCCGGAAAGCTGACTGCTGATTTCTATGGCGATCGGGGTTGTGACGGATTTTGGAATCAGGGAGGCCGTCAGATGTTCATTGAAACCAAAGAGACGGCAGAGGACACAGACACTCAACATAGATGTCACAGAACCTACAAAACAGCTCACGAGGATTGGCAGCCAATGCTTCTTCAGCAGATCAAATTCCCGATAGATGGAGAGAGCTAATGATGCGGTGGCCGGAGCCAGGAACATGGAGATGACAGCGCCTCCGCTGTTATAATCCTCAAGAGGTATGGAAAATATCTTCAAAAACAAAATGATGAATGCAATTGAGAGCAGAAGAGGATTCAGCGCAGAAACTTTTGTTTTTCTCTGCAGGATACGGAATCCTTCATAGACACAGAGAGAAAGCGCGATTGGAAACATTGGATTAGCAGTTAGTTCTTTCATAGTCATTTCCTTTCTTTTGCAGGGCGAAGATGAGCCTCATAGATAACGAAGTAGTAAAAAATGTGAGGACGGTTGTGACCAGGCAGATCAGGAGAAACGGTATGATCCGGCCCTGTAACAGCTGGTATTTTTCCATAATGCCGATTCCGGCGGGGAGAAAGAAAAAGGCCATATGATGGAGAAGGAAATCGCAGATATCCTGGATCTGATGCTCTTTTACAATTTTTGAGAGCAGAAGGAGCAGGAGCAGGAACATGCTCATGATACTTCCCGGAAACGCAAACGGAAGCAGCTTAGCCAGCCCTTCCCCGGCCAGACAGACGAAGAAAAGGAAGCTCATTTGTAATAAGTGTCTCATGTTATTTATCCTTTCTAAGTAAGTAATATACGATATCTTTGCAGTACTGAAAGAGGTCACCGGGGTTGGAGCAGAAAGTCTCATCCGGACAAAACCTGGTATAACAGTTTTCCGGAACCGGCTTTAAAACTGCAGACCGGTCTACAAAGGCGGCCATGGATACAGGGATTACAATGTCTTCCAGAGGAAGATAACGGTAATCCTTTATATTTTTATGGTAGTGCTTCAGCTGGCCGTGTATCAGGGGACATTGAAGGTTTGCTTCTGCCCCGGAGATCTCAAGCCGATGTCCTGATTTCTTAAAAGAAAGTGGCACCGGAGTATTGAAAGGGAGAGAAAGGCGGACAGAAAAAGTATGTTCCGACAGGCTGTGTTCTTCCACTGAAAAATGGCCGCCGGCCAAAGGCTCAAAGATCAGCAGGGACTGGATCCGGGAAAGAGATAAGATGTCCTCTTTATTATGCTGCAAAATCACAGATTTTAATTCCGGATCCTTTGTTTTTATGTAGTCCTGATAAATTTTGATCAGCTGCCGTCCCGATATGCGGTCCGTTCTTTGAATCCCCAGGAATTCTTCCACTGATTTTTGTTTGAGATTTTTTAATGGGAGGAGGTGCCTGAAAGAACGGAGATTTTTATAAAGATCAATGCAGCGTTTGCCCTCTAAGGAATATGGAAGACCAAACTCCTCACACTTTTTTTTCAAAAAGAGAAGATCAAAGGTCCCACCGTTATAAGTGACAATGACGTCATAAGAATCCGCACAGCTTAAAAATGAGGCGAGGATTTGTTTTTGTTCCAATCCGGATTCATTAAACCACTGCCTGGGCTCCCGGCCTTTCTCACAGCATCCGATGACGGAGAGGGCAGAAGTTTCCGGTGAAAGTCCCGTAGTCTCGATATCCAGATATAAAAGCTTTTCTTTTGTTTCCATCGTCTCGTCTCCTTTCCAAAACTGCTGTTCTTCATTATAGTTCCTGTATGAATTTTTTTCAATCCCTAACCACAGGTGTGAGATTTATGTTATAATGACTTCAAAACGTCGCAAGGAGGATATGGAGTGATTTCATATATTAAGGGCATTTTAGTTTCCATGACGCCTGGGGGAGCGGTGGTAGAGAATAACGGCATAGGATATGATATCATGATGCCGGCCGGACAGGAGTTTCCGGGAGGCATCGGACAGGAAGTCAGGATCTATACCCACATGCATGTGAGGGAAGACGATATAAGCCTTTTTGGATTCCGGACAAAGGAGGAGCTGGAAGCGTTTGAACTTCTGATCGGAGTCAGCGGCATCGGTCCTAAGGTGGGACTTTCCGTTTTGTCGACCCTGTCTGTCTATGAATTAAAGATTGCGGTAATGAGCGATGATTCCAAGACGATTTCAAAGACTCCGGGGCTTGGACCGAAGGGAGCCAAGAAACTGATTCTGGAGCTCAGAGACAAACTGGACTTTGAAGAATTTGAGCAGGCTGAGCCGATGGACTTTGCAGGAGATTTACCGGCAGAAGATTCTGTGGCTGTTACGGCACAGGGGCTTGTAAGCCTTGGCTACTCCAGGTCTGAAGCGATGATGGCCATTAAGAAAGTAGAAAATGCAGCAGAGTACAGCCCTGAGCAGTTACTGAAAAAGGCGCTGACAAAGCTGATATAGAGGAACATTATGTTAGATAGAATGATTTCCACGGAACTGGTGGAAGAAGACATTACAATAGAAAATAATCTAAGACCTCAGAACCTGGACGATTACATCGGACAGGAAAAGGTAAAGCAGAATCTGAGAATTTTCATCGAGGCGGCAAAGAGCAGAGGCGAGTCCCTGGACCATGTTCTTCTTTACGGACCGCCGGGACTTGGAAAGACTACGCTGGCTGGCATCGTCGCCAATGAGATGGAAGTACACTTAAAGGTCACAAGCGGACCTGCCATTGAAAAGCCCGGGGAAATAGCCGCGCTGCTTAACAATCTCCAGGAAGGGGACGTGCTGTTTATCGACGAGATCCACCGGCTGAACCGTCAGGTGGAAGAAGTGTTGTACCCTGCCATGGAAGATTTTGCTATTGATATCCTGGTGGGGAAAGGACAGGCCGCCAGGTCTATCCGGCTGGAACTTCCGAAATTTACTTTAGTGGGTGCCACGACCAGGGCAGGGATGCTGACGGCTCCGTTAAGAGACCGTTTTGGTGTCGTCAACCGGCTGAATTTTTATGAGACAGAGGAACTCATGACCATTGTCATTAATTCAGCGGCGGTGCTAGGCATTCCGATTGAAGAAGAAGGAGCGAGGGAGATTGCCAGAAGATCCAGGGGGACACCGAGGCTGGCCAACCGCCTTTTAAAGAGGGTCAGAGATTTCGCGGAAGTAAAGTACGATGGAGTCATTACAAAAGAAGTGGCGATGTCTGCCTTAAACCATTTGGAGGTAGATACCCTGGGACTCGACCAGATTGACCGGACTCTGCTCAAGACGATGATCGAGGTCTTTCACGGCAGTCCGGTAGGACTCGACACACTGGCTGCAGCCGTAGGTGAAGATTCCGGAACCATCGAGGATGTCTATGAGCCGTATTTGATTCAAAACGGACTGATCCAGAGGACGCCGAGAGGACGAATTGTCACCGGCGCTGCCTATCAGCATTTTGGACTGCCAATCCCGGAATAGGAGGGCTTACTTATGAAAAAAAACGTCGTAGAAGTAGTCATAGACGGAAAGTTATATTATCTTGGCGGAGAAGAACCAGAAGAGTTTATGCACCAGATCGCATCTTATCTGAATGCAAAGATCCGCGACCTGAAAGCTTCGGAGCATTATCTGAAACTGCCGCCGGACATGCAGAGTTTTCATCTGGCACTGAGTGTGGCCGATGAATATATGTGCATGAAAAATACACTGGAGAAAAGCCGGGAAGACATGGAATTACAGGATACGGAATTGTACCGTATGAAAAATGAACTGGTAGAACTCCAGATCAAGAATGAATCACTGGAAAAACAGCTGACAGAGTACCGGGAAAGGATTCGGGTACTGGAAGAGGCATCAGTTGCAAAAAAGGAACGGTAATCATATGAAGTCAACAGAAGTACTGGCCCCCGCAGGTTCTCCCGAGAGCCTGAAGGCTGCCGTCTTAAACGGAGCGGACGCCGTCTATCTGGGCGGGAGCTGCTATGGGGCGAGAGCTTATGCAGATAATTTTGATCAGAAACAGCTGTTGTGGGCTATAGATTATGCTCATCTTTTTGGACGGAAGGTTTATCTGGCAGTCAATACCCTGATGAAGCAGGAGGAGATTTCGGGACTTGCAGGGTTTTTAGAACCTTATTATGAGAGGGGGCTAGACGGGGTCATTGTTCAGGACTTAGGAGCCTTGAGTGTAATCCGCCGCTGCTTTCCCGGCATGGAGATTCACGCCAGCACGCAGATGACCGTGACCGGCATCCATGGGGCGAGATTGGTAAAAGAGCTTGGAGGAAGCAGAGTCGTCCCTGCCAGAGAGCTTTCGCTTACAGAAATTCAAAAGATAAAAAAAGATACAGGGCTGGATATGGAGTGTTTTGTCCATGGAGCCCTTTGTTATTGTTATTCCGGACAATGCCTGATGAGCAGCATGCTGGGAGGCAGGAGCGGCAACCGGGGACGCTGTGCCGGAACCTGCCGTCTGCCCTTTGATTTGTATGAGAACGGCACAAAGTTAAACCAAAGAGGACAGAATTACCTGCTCAGTCCAAAGGATCTCTGCACAATCAGGGAACTGCCTGAACTGATCGGACACGGCGTAGATTCACTGAAGATCGAGGGCAGGATGAAACAGCCGGAGTACGTGGGAACTGTCACGAGGATTTACAGAAAATATGTGGATCTGTATGAAAGCGGACAGCTGTATCAGGTAGATGAAGAAGATGAGAAGGAACTGCTGGAACTATTTAACCGGGGCGGATTTACGTCCGGCTACTATAAAAAGCATAACGGCAGGGATATGATGTCGCTATACAGGCCGAATCATCAGGGGATTTTCGTTGGGAAAGTCCAGTCTGTTCAGGGCCGGCATATTATGTTTCAGGCAGCAGAGGATCTGGGAAAAGGAGATGTGCTGGAGATTTCTCTGGAAAGAGGAGAAAAGGTGGAGCTTACCAGCCCGGATATCTGGAAAAAGGGGGACAAAGTCTGCTTAAACGGACAGAAGCTGAAACATTTGAAACCGGGCATGCGTATCTTCCGGACGAAGAACCAGTCCTTAAAGGACAGGGCGGCAGAGAGTCTGAAAAAGAAATCGAAAGAAAATATTAAGGGAAAAATTATAATTTCTCCTGGAAAGTGTGCTAAACTTTTGATAACTTCAGGAGAACTGGAAGTGGAGGTCCCGGGTGCCTTGGCAGAACCGGCCAGGAAACGTCCCCTCTCCAAAGAGGATATCATAAAGCATATAACCAAAACCGGAGAGAGTGATTTTATCTTTACAGAGCTTGAGGCAGAAATCCATGGAGATATCTTTCTCCCGGTAGCGGCATTGAAGCAGCTGAGAAGAGATGCCTTTGAAAAACTTACAGAGGAGATCCTGAAAAAAAGCCGCAGGAAACCAGCCGCATATTTAATTCCTGATTTGCAGGTAAAACCAGAGATACATGGAATTGAAACTCCCGCTTTAACCGTTTCACTGGAAGACCGGTCGCTGCTTCCTGAAGTCCTCACATGGGACAGAGCAGAGAAGATCTATCTGTCTCTTTATGAAGCGGCGGAGGAACCGGAGATTTTATCACGGTGCAGAAGGGCAGGAAAGCAGGTCACGGTTATGCTGCCTCAGATTGTGAGGGAACCGGAGCTTCGGTTCTTGGAACAGTCCTGGGAGCTGCTGTCCGGTCCGGATGTGGATGAAATCTGCGTCCGCAGTTTAGAGGAACTCATATGGCTCAGAGAAAAGCAATGCAGGAAGAATGTACTGGCCGATTATATGGTCTATTGTTACAACCGGGAGGCATACCGGACGCTGAAACAGATATATGGACAGGATATCCGCATGACAATGCCCGCGGAACTGAATTTTGACGAACTGAGGGACCTGTCGTATACAGATGCAGATTTTCTGTTTTACGGACATCTGCCCCTCATGGTTTCGGCGCAGTGCCAGAGAAAAAACAGCACAGGCTGTGACCGGAAGAACTCCTGGATGACATTAAAAGACCGGTATGGAAAAGATTTTTATGTCAAAAATCAATGTAAAGGATGTTTTAATGAAATCTACAACGGAGAGCCTCTGTGGCTTGGATCTGAGATCCGAAAAGTTCGCAGGCTGGCCCCGGGGAATCTGCGCCTTCATTTCACGAAAGAGACAAGAGAGGAAGCTTCTGCAGTCTACAGGGCTTCCTGTGAAATACTTGAGGGAAAGCCGGCAGAGCTTCCATTCCCGAATTTTACAAAAGGACACTTTAAGAGAGGAATATTATAGGTGGTAATATGATTCAAATCATTGCAGTGGCTGCAAAATACCTGATACTGATCATGTGTCTGGTCTATACATTTTCTTGTTTTACCATGTTCCGGCCGAAAAATAAAAAACGGCAGGAGGCACTGCTTGACAATCAGGTCATTTATATGTTTATATTTTTGTTTCTGTGCAATCTGGTCTTGTTTTTAAAGACACTGGAACTGAAAGTTCTGATATTTTTTGCGGCACAGATCGTATTTTTTGAAATCGTCATGATCTTATATCCGAAAATTTATAAGAGGTCATCCAGGCTTCTGATCAACAATATGTGTTTTCTTTTGGGAACCGGATTTGTGATTCTCACAAGGCTTTCTTTTGAACTGGCCATGAAGCAGTTTGCCATTGTAGCCATCGGAGTGCTTGTCACAGGACTGATTCCCCTGATGATGCACAAACTGTCGTTCTGGAGTAAGCTGGGATGGGTCTATGCCATCGGCGGCTTTGCGCTGCTTTCCTCCGTATTTGTTTTCGGGGTCATGAAAAATGGTGCTTATAACTGGGTCCAGTTCGGAAGCCTGGCATTCCAGCCGTCTGAATTTGTCAAGATCATCTTTGTGTTTTTTGCTGCGGCTATGCTAAGCAAGGCAAAAGAATTTAGGGATCTGGTAAAGATCACGGTGATCGCAGGTCTCTATGTCCTGGTTCTTGTGGTGGAAAAGGATCTGGGAGGAGCGCTCCTCTATTTTATGATTTATCTGATGATGCTGTACGTTGCGACTGCCAAGCCGAGTTATCTTCTGGGCGGATTGGGGGCAGGAGCCTTTGCGGCAGTGATCGCCTATCATTTATTCTCTCATGTACAGGTCCGGGTAGCTGTCTGGCAGGACCCGTTTTCCATGATCGAGGGGAGAGGCGCACAGGTATGCCAGTCTCTGTTTGCCATCGGCACCGGCGGCTGGTTTGGGATGGGCCTTACCCAGGGAAGGCCGTTTGATATCCCGGTCCGGGAATCAGATTTTATTTTTTCCGTGATCAGTGAGGAATTCGGTGTGATCTTCGGGATCTGTCTGATCTTCGTACTGATCAGCTGTTTTATCTTGTTTATGGACATTTCCACCAGAAGCCGTACACTGTTCAACAAGCTGCTTTGTCTTGGCTTTGGTGTTTGTTTTATTTTTCAGGTGTTTTTAAGTATCGGCGGAGTGACCAAGTTCATACCGTCCACAGGTGTTACCATCCCTCTTGTAAGCTACGGGGGAACATCGGTGCTGAGTACTTTGATTATTTTAAGTGTCATTCAGGGACTGCACATGTTAGCAAATAGTGAGGAAGAAGAAAATGAGCTTATTCAAACGCAGAAAGAAAGCGGAAACGGAGATACCAAAGAAATCTCCCTCTCCAAAAACAGAACGAAGCGCGGGAAGAAAGAAAAAGCACGCCAATAGACAGATCCTTCAGATTACATATATCTTTGTGGGACTGTTTCTTGTGCTGATCGGTTATATCATACATTTTGTCGTCAGAGACAGTCAGAATGTAATCACCGATTCCCATAATTTAAGACTTCAGGAATTAGAGAAATATGTGGTGAGAGGAAAAATCATCAGTGCAAACGGAAAAGTCCTGGCCCAGACCGTCAGCGATGGAGACAGCGAGACAAGGGATTATCCGTATGGACGGATGTTCGCCCATGTGGTAGGGTACAACGCCAAAGGAAAATCCGGCCTGGAATCCAAATGTAATTTTGATCTGCTGAAATCCAATGCAAATCTTTTATCCCAGATCGAGAGTAATCTGAAAGGGGAAAAGAGCATCGGGGATAATGTTTACACTACGCTTGATACAAGGGTACAAAAGGCAGCGTATGATGCGCTGAGCGGAGAAAAAGGAGCGGTGGTGGCCATGGACCCGGAAACCGGAAAAGTGATCGCCATGGTTTCAAAACCGGATTTCCGTCCGGCTCTGGTAAAGGAAAACTGGAAAGAACTGAATACGGATGAAGATGCACTTTTGATCAACAGGGCCACACAGGGGCTGTATCCTCCGGGGTCTACCTTTAAGGTGATCACTGCCCTGGAGTTTATGAGAGAACACAAAGATTATAAAAACTTTACCTATCACTGTACCGGATCTACGACCATCAACAATGTAAAAATCCGCTGCTATGGGGGAACCGCCCATGGAACTGTGGATCTGGAAGGAGCAGTGGAAAAATCGTGCAATACCGCTTTTGTCCATATGGCTTCCCAGCTGAATAAAGGTAAATTTGCTTCCCTCGCAGAGGATATGATGTTTAACTCCAGAATTCCGATTAACCTGGCAGCGGTATCCAGCCGGTTTACATTTGACGGAAGTTCCAAAGACAGTCAGGTTCCCCAGATCGCAATAGGACAGGGAAGTACACTGATTACGCCGCTTCAGAATGCGGCAGTCATGAGTACCATCGCCAATGACGGAGTCATGATGGAGCCCTATCTTGTGGACAAGGTGAAAAATATAAACGGAGGGGTGATCAAAGAGACGAAGGCGAAAGAGACCGCCAGCCCGCTCAGCGCCGAAGAGTGTAAAAAACTCAGAAAAATGCTCAGGAAAGTTGTGACAAACGGAACGGGTACATCAGCCTACTCTTCAAGATATAAAGTTTATGGAAAAACCGGCTCTGCCGAGTATAACGATGATAAGGATTCCCACGCATGGTTTATCGGCTGTGCGGAGCATAACGGCAGAAAGATCGTCGTAAGCGTGATCGTGGAAGGCGGCGGATCCGGAGGCCGCGTGGCAGCTCCGATTGCAAAAAATGTCTTTGACGCTTATTTCAGGTAAGGAATGGGAAAGCAAAATCCAATGTTGAAATGCATATCCATTAACGTTATAATAATTTCTAGAGAGACCCAAAATAGCGTTGAGGCAGGATGATTGGAGGCCGCGATGACAGAGGCAACAAGCTGTGGAGGTGTCGTAATTTACAGAGGGAAGATATTGCTGTTGTACAAAAGTTATAAGAACAGATATGACGGCTGGGTACTTCCGAAAGGTACAGTTGAAAAAGGGGAAACGCACGAACAAACCGCTTTGCGTGAAGTAAAAGAAGAGACAGATGCCAATGCCCGAATTATCAAATATGTCGGAAAGAGCGAGTATTCCTTTTACTCTTTCCATGAGCAGATCGTAAAAAGCGTTCACTGGTATTTGATGGAGGCAGAAGGGTATCATTCAAAACCGCAGAAAGAAGAGTTTTTCGTTGACTCTGGGTACTACAAATTTCACGAAGCCTACCACTTGTTAAAGTTCCCGAATGAAAAAGAGATTTTAAAGGAAGCATACGAAGAATACAAAAAGCTAAAATCCAAAAATCAATGGGGAATCAGGCAAAGAAGATGAAAAAAGAATTGTAGATGGGTAAATCCATTTACAGTTCTTTTTTTTGTAATAAATCGGCTTGTTCCTTATTAAACTGTAACATAAGAGGTGAAAGGTTTATTTTATGAAAAAAGCAGCAATTTTTATTCTTTCGTTACTGTTATGCATTTCATCCGGAACCATGGTGTGTGCCACAGAACCGGAAACATTGCTTACAGTGGCTCAGGACGGAGAAGGGCTTGACTTGACTGCAAAATCTGCAGTTGTGATGGAGGCGGGGAGCGGCACCATACTGTATCAAAAGGACAAAGACATGAAACTGCCTCCGGCCAGTGTGACAAAAGTCATGTCTCTTCTTTTGATCTTTGAAGAACTGGACAAAGGAAATCTTAAGTATTCAGATAAAGTGACAGTCAGCGAGCACGCGGCTTCGATGGGAGGGTCCCAGGTGTTCTTAGAACCTGGAGAAAGCCAGACGGTGGACACGATGCTTAAATGTATCGTGATCTCCAGTGCCAACGATGCGGTTGTATCCATGGCGGAACATATCGCGGGAAGCGAGGGCGCTTTTGTAAAGCGGATGAATGAAAAGGCGAAGCAGCTTGGCATGAAAAATACCACATTTAAAAACAGCTGCGGACTGGATATCAAAGGACATGAGACTTCAGCCTATGATATTGCCCTGATGTCAAGAGAACTGACGACAAAACACCCGGATATTTTTAAATATACAAAAATATGGATGGACAAATTTACCCATGAGACGAAAAAGGGAACGAAGGAATTCGGTCTGAGCAATACAAATAAACTGTTAAAGCAGTATAACGGATGTACCGGCCTGAAGACAGGAAGCACCAGCACCGCAAAGTTCTGTCTGAGTGCCACGGCTACGAGAAACGGGGTCAGTCTGATTGCTGTTGTCATGGCCAGCGACGATTCCAAGACAAGGGTGAAAGATGCCAGTGCTTTGCTGGACTATGGATTTTCTCACTGCCAGGTCATGGAGGACCACACGAAAGCAAAGGATATCGGAAAGATTGCGGTGACAAAAGGAAAGAAAGAGACCGTCTCCTATCAAGAGGATATTCCTGCGAAGATTGTCCTGGTGAAGGGCAGTAAAAATGATGTGAAGAAGCAGATCCGTATCGGCCAGGTGAAAGCCCCTGTGAAAAAGGGTCAGGTATTGGGATATATTATATATAAAAGAGGAGATGAAGTCCTTCTGAAAAAACCGGTAAAAGCCACAGAGAGCGTAGAGAAAATGAACTTCCTTACCAGTCTGACACGATTGGCTGAGCGATATTTTTAAGTGAAAGTTAACAAAAATAGTAGATTATCATTTCTTGATAAGTTATAATAAAATACCTCAGATATAAACATTCTATAAACAAATCTGAATAATATATAAAGTATAATTTCCGTTTATTTCATAAATAAGACACTTCTTTTCATCGGCATGGAAAAAGACAGAATTAAATTTCTTCAGCATTGACTTTATAATGAAATCATCAAGTAAACAAGTCACATGTTAGGAGGATTATTTATGAGCGAATCATGGTTGGGCCTTGAAGGCAAGACAGTCATCGTAACCGGCGGGGCATCCGGAATCGGGAAAGCAGTTGCCCAGGAATTTTTAAATGTCGGGTGCAATGTAGTTGTTTCTGACATGGCGCCGGAAGCGCCGGAGTTTGACACTGCAGCCGGCAGGTTCCATTACGTGAAGACCGACGTGACCAGTGCAGAAGATGTGGATGCCATGGTAAAAGAAGTGGTGGACACATTCGGAACCGTAGATGTACTGGTGAACAACGCAGGGATCAATATTCCGAGACTCCTGGTAGACCCGAAAGAGCCGAAAGGACAGTATGAACTGGACGAAGCAGTCTGGGATAAAGTGTGCGGCGTCAACTTAAAGGGAGTGTTCTTCTGTGCACAGGCAGTGGGCAGAATCCTTGTGGAAAAAGGAGAAGGGGTCATCATCAACATGTCTTCAGAGAGCGGACTGGAAGGCTCCGAGGGACAGAGCGTGTACGCGGCGACAAAGAACGCAGTGAATTCCCTGACCAGAAGCTGGGCAAAAGAATTAGGGAAACAGGGAGTGCGCGTAGTAGGCGTGGCACCGGGCATCATGGAAGCGACAGGATTAAGAACGTTAGCGTATGAATCAGCGCTGGCTTACACAAGAGGGATCACAGTGGATGATTTAAGAGCGGGTTACAGCAAGACATCCACAACACCGCTCGGAAGATCCGGAAAGCTCTCCGAAGTGGCAGATATGTGTGTCTATCTGGCAAGCCAGAGATCTTCTTATGTACATGGTGTGACCATCAATGTAGCCGGCGGAAAAACAAGAGGTTAGGCTCCATACGGAGAAAAGGTGGTATTAGGTAAGCTTATGAAACTTTTTAATGATGAAAACAGAATGGCTGCTCTGTTGAGGAACGTGGAGGTACAGGATTCCTCCGACGTAGAACGCATTGCGGCGAAGCTCAGCGTTTCCACAAAGACTGTGCGGAACGATGTAAAAGAGCTGAACTGCCTGATGGGCGGATATGCAGTCATCAGCAATAAAAAAGGACAGTATAAGCTTATTGTATTCGATCAGAAGGGTTATGAGGAGATTCGAGATAAGATCTACGAACAGGAAGAATATTTTAATTCCCCTCAGACAAGGATGGCGTATATTTTCTGGCAGCTGATGGATGCCAAAAAGCCGTATCTGATCGATGACCTGTCGGAGGAGATGAAGGTAGGGAGAACGACAACCGTCGGAGATTTAAATCGTATCCGGGAACAGATAAAAAAGTATGATCTGACAGTGGAAGGAAAGGCAAACACAGGGCTCTCCCTTTGCGGGGAAGAGATTAAGATCCGCCTGTTTCTTCTGGAAAATGTCTATGAGCAGATTTATCTCAACTATCCGCTGGGCAGCCGGTTAAGGCAGCTTTTGTATGATATGCAGACAGAATATTCTCTGGATGCCTTGGGATTCGGACAATTTTTCAGGGCATTTGTAGTCATGATCGACCGCCTTGGGAACGGACATACGATTGAATCTCTGGACCACAGGTATCTGGAGCTTTATGACAGCAAAGTATACGAGATTGCGGACGAATTTGCGGACAAAGTGGAAGAGGCTGTTCCGTTCAAAATACCAAAACCAGAGAGGATCTTCCTCTGTCTGCCTATTGCAGGGATGAGGACTCCTGTTAATACGGAAGGGATAGAGAACTATATCCAGATTTCAGAAGAGGCGGCAGATCTGATTATTGAGATTTTAGACCGCATCCGGGATGAGATCGGTGTTACAGTGATCGTAAATGAACTGTTTGATGATTTTGTCTATCATGTATTTTTTATGATCAACCGGCTGAAATATGGATTTCATATCCGGAATGCTTTGGTGGAAGAAGTAAAAGATGAATACTCCGTTGCCTACACGATGGCCGGCATAGCCAAAGATGTCATCGAAACGAGGACCGGAGTCGAGGTGACGAAGGACGAGCTGGGGTTTCTGGCAATGTATTTCGGCGTGTTTCTTTTAGAACAGGCGCCGGAACAGAAGCAGTACAGAATTGCCATTGTATGCGGCTCAGGAAAGATCATCGGAAGACTGATCGCCAGCCAGCTGAAAAATATTTTTGAGGTGGAACCGGCTATCGATTATTATTTTAATGGAGATTTTGAGGCGGAAAAAGAAGATTCCTACGACTTGATTATTACGACAACAAATTTAAAGACAAAAGGGCCGACACCGATTATTGATATTGATGAGGTGTTCGACAAGAATCTGCTGAAAAGTAAAGTAGAAAGTGTAAAAAACATGGCGGAGATGGGAATACCGATTCGCCGGGGAATTGATTCAGTGTTCCTGAACATGCTGGACGAGGAACGGTTCTTTGTGCTTAGGCCGGAACTTGGCTATGAAGAGAATGTGGACATGATGACCGAAGAACTGTATAAACAGGGACTTGTGGACGAAGGCTTTGAGGAGAGAATCCGCATTCGGGAACAGGAATCGACAATGATATTTGAAAAAAATATTGCTTTTCCTCATACGACGAATAAACTGCAGAAGCTGACCCTTGCCTTCGGTGTATTTCCGGAAGAAGAGAAGGCAAAGGGAGAGGACGAAGTTCAGCTGGTGTTTTTGCTGGCCATCCCGGAAGAAATGAAAAATGATTCCGTGCTGATTCAGCTCTATGACAACATGCTGGCGATCGCCCATGAGCCAGACGTGGTGAAGAAGCTTCGGCAGATGAAGAGTTACAGGGAATTACTTCTGTATTTTGTGGAAGAGAACAATATTTTTAAATAAGGTTAAGGAGGATGCGTATGTCATACTATTTATTGATTGCAGGAGCGCTGCTGACGGCATTTATACTGCAGTTTCTGTTTTCAATGGTTCAGATGAAGGGCTTTAACGTCCACTACGGAAGAATGAGAAAAATCGGAAGAGTGGCAATCGGAAAAAGCAAAGGCGGTTTTCATGCCGGAGCTATGGTGATGTTTGCAATTGATAAACGTGGCATGATCAAAGAAGGATGTTTCATGCGGGGATTTACAATCTTTGCACGATTTAAGAAGTTTGATGATTTCAACGGAAAGAATGTGGGACTGATTACGAAAGAAGACTGCAAAGGCATGGAATATTCTTTGAGACGATCCGTTTTGAATGCAGCCTCCAACTACAACACGATCATGGACGGAGGCGAAGTAGTGGAGACGCCGGGACTCTTGACGAGAATTGCGGACATGCTTCTCGGCAAATCCAGAAAAGCCTGCAAATAGGAAGGAGAAATATATATGAACGTTATTGTAAAATTTGCGTCAGGATTTATGGGATTATTTGACACTGGTGCCCAGACTTTTATCGGATGGGTGTCAGGAATTGTACCGAAAGTATTACTGTTACTTATTTTAATGAACACCATCATCGCATTGGTTGGACAGGACAGGATCAACAAATTTGCGAAGGTGTGCTCTAAAAATGTTATTTTGGCTTATGGGGTGCTGCCATTTATCGCGGCATTCATGTTAGGTAACCCAATGGCGCTTTCTATGGGTAAATTCCTGCCGGAACGCCAGAAACCAAGCTACTATGCATCAGCAGCTTATCACTGCCACACAAACAGCGGTATTTTCCCGCATATCAACCCGGGTGAAATCTTCATCTACATGGGAATTGCAGCTGGAATCCAGAAACTCGGCTTAAACGAAACAGACCTTGCACTTCGTTATCTGTTAGTCGGTCTTGTCATGAACTTCTTTGCCGGATGGGTAACTGACTTTACGACAAAGATCGTTATGAAACAGCAGGGAATCGAACTGAGCAACGAGATTAAGTTAGAGGATCAATAAAGAGAGAAAAGGAGGATTCATCATGGCAGAATACAGAGCAATTAAAATTGAAAAAGGAAGCGGCGGATTCGGCGGACCTTTAACCGTAAAACCGGAAGAAGGAAAAGACGTTTTATTATTCATCACCGGAGGAGGAGCAGAACCTGATATCGTTCAGAAGATCGTAGACCTCACCGGATGCCGTGCGGTAAACGGATTTAAGACAACTGTACCGGAAAAGGAAATTTTCCTAGTCATCATCGACTGTGGAGGAACTCTTCGCTGCGGTATCTATCCTCAGAAAAGAATTCCTACCATCAATGTAAACCCGGTCGGAAAATCCGGACCGATGGCGAAGTACATCACAGAAGACATCTATGTATCCGGTGTCGGCATGAACCAGATCAGCGCAGCAGACGGATCTGCGGCTCCGATCAGATCAGAGGCGCCTAAGACAGAAGAAAGAGAATTCAAATACAGTGCAGACAAGAAAGTTTCCGAGCAGATGGGCGGAAACGGCGGAAAGAAATCCAGCTTCATCCAGAAGATTGGTATGGGCGCAGGGAAAGTCGTAGCGACATTCAACGCGGCTGCGAAAGAATCCGTCAACACCGTATTACATACGATTCTCCCGTTCATGGGATTCGTGTCACTGCTGATCGGTATTATCCAGGGCTCCGGTTTCGGAAACTGGTTTGCACAGATGTTAAAACCACTCTGCGGAAATATCGTGGGACTTGTGATCTTAGGACTGATCTGTTCTATCCCGTTCCTGTCCTGTCTGTTAGGGCCTGGAGCCGTTATCGCTCAGATCATCGGTACTCTGATCGGTGTGGAAATCGGAAAAGGAAACATTGCTCCAGGACTTGCACTGCCGGCATTGTTTGCCATCAACACACAGTGTGCCTGTGACTTTATTCCGGTAGGTCTGGGACTTGCAGAAGCAGATCCGGAAACAGTTGAAGTCGGTGTGCCTTCTGTGCTATACTCAAGGTTCATCATAGGTGTGCCGCGTGTGCTTGTAGCATTCGTAGCAAGTATCGGATTATACAAATAATTCAGTTTTAGCAGGAAAGGAAGAAGAACATGATTTATCAGACAACAATCAAAGGAATGGGAGATCAGGTAGAAGCATTTGTCGGAGAGGGGATCTTCGTAACATTTGGGGACAACGCTCCGGATACTTTAAAAGATTTCTGCTACTCTGTAGAAGTGACTCCGGTTCAGGGAGAGATCAAGCCGGGCAGTAAGCTTGTGATCGACGGACAGGAATACAAGATTACCATGGTTGGAGATGTTGCCAGAGAAAACCTGAACAACTTAGGCCACGTAACATACTCATTCAACGGAAGCGGGGAATGCCTTCCGGGAAGCATCTGTGTAGAAAAAACAGATGTGCCGACATTAAAAGTGGGAAGCACAATTTCTATCACAGAATAAATATTATGTTTCATAACAATGGACAATGGGGGACGGAAGCCCGTATGCGGCATCCGTCCCTCTTGTTTTTTTTCAAATTATTTAGTAAAATAGGGAAAGGTGTACCCGGACTGTCAAGAAAGGTACGGGAATGGCCTTTAAAAGAAACAGGACTTCCAAATACCGGGAAAGTGAGAGAGTATGTTGTTTATAATTTTAACTGCAGCTGTAATATTGGGGGCGGCTGTATGTTTTGCGAGTATGAATGAAAATCAAAACTTGTCGTTGGAAGAATATACGGTTGTTTCTGCAAAACTGCCGGAGGAATTTGACGGCTTTAAAATCGTGTTCCTGACAGACCTCCACTGCAATGAATTTGATTACCAGAATAAGGCGCTGATCGACATGATCGACGGCTGCAGTCCCGATGCCGTTTTTGTGGGCGGGGATATGCTTGTGAGCAGGGTGGACTCGTCTTATGAAGTCGCGCTGGATTTGATGAGAGAACTCTCCCGGAGATACCGTATCTATTATGCGGACGGGAACCATGAAATGAGGCTCAAGAGAAATGAGGAAGTCTATGGAGTGGCCTATAAAGAATACGTTCACCAGCTCAAAGAATGCGGAGTCGTTCATCTGTCCAACGAGAGTATCATGGTCGACAGCGGTATTTCTGCCATCTGTCTGACGGCTTATGATATGGAAGAAAAACAGTACCGCAAGTTTCATCCTGCTCCGCCTTCGCTGGAGGAGATGTCGGATGCGCTCGGAGATGCAGATCCGGAATTTTTTCAGGTACTTCTGGCCCACAATCCAAATTATTTCAGGCAGTATTCCAAGTGGGGGTGTGATTTGGTCTTATCCGGGCATTTCCATGGAGGAATGGTCAGACTTCCGAAGATCGGCGGTGTGATATCGCCTCAGTTTCAGCTGTTTCCGAAGTATGATGCGGGAGAATATCAGATCGGTACATCGATCATGATCTTGAGCCGCGGTTTGGGAAATCATTCAATTAAGATCAGGCTGTTAAACAGGCCTGAGGTATCGTGTATTACATTAAAGAAAAAGTAGGACATTTTAATATGGCAGCGATTGATATAAAATTAAATGTTTTTGAGGGACCCTTGGATCTTTTGCTCCATCTGATTGAGAAAAATAAGGTGGATATCTATGACATTCCTATCTCTGAGATCACGGAACAGTATCTTGCCTATATCCGTGAGATGGAGGAGGAAGATCTGGATGTGATGAGTGATTTTCTTGTGATGGCGGCGACACTGCTCAGGATCAAAGCCAAAATGCTTCTTCCGGCCAAAGAAGATGATGAGGAAGAAGGCGATCCGAGGGAGGAATTGGTTTTAAGGCTTCTGGAGTACAAAATATACAAGTACGCGTCCAAAGAACTGAAAGCCAGAGAGTACGAGGCGGAGAAGATCTTTTTTAAAGAAAGGGCCGTGCCGGAAGAGGTGCTCAGATACCGCCGTCCGGTTGACGTCCGGGAGATCACAAGGGATGTCACCATGGAGGATCTGAACAGGATTTTCCAATTTGTCATGCGCAAGAGGGAAGATAAGATCGATCCCATCAGGAGCAAGTTTGGAGAGATCAAACAGGAGGAAGTCCGGCTGGAAGATAAGATGGAAGAAGTGGAATATCTGATCTCTTCCAGGAGACGCATGTCATTCAGACAGCTGCTGGAAGGACAGATGACCAAAGAAAAAGTCGTGGTCACATTTCTTTCAGTTTTGGAACTGATGAAGGTTGGAAAGATACGGGCTGTCCAGGAAAAGATCGGACAGGAAATTATAATAGAGGTGTTGGAGAGGCATGAGACAGAAACAGGCAGTGATTGAGGCAATTTTATTTTCCATGGGAGAGAGCGTCTCGAAGAAACAGCTGATGGCGGCTCTGGATATCCCGGAGGATTTATTTTTTTACTTAATTGATCAGCTGAAAAGAAAATACAACAGAAAAGACAGCGGAATCCGGCTTCTTGAGCTGGACGGTTCTTACCAGCTGTGCACCAGGCCGGAATACTATGATCAATTAATTAAAATTGTAAACCAGCCGAAAAAACCGAAGCTTACCGATGTCATGATGGAGACTTTATCGATCATCGCATATAAGCAGCCGGTGACAAAACAAGAGATAGAAGCCATCCGAGGGGTCAAATGCGACCATCCGGTCAATAAGTTATTAGAGTACAACTTAATCCGGGAGGCCGGGCGTTTAGACGCCGTCGGACGACCGATATTATTCAGAACGACGGAAGAATTCTTGCGCTGTTTTGGAGTGGGATCCATAAAAGAGCTTCCTGAAATTGAACAGGATAAGGTAGAGGACTTTAAACAAGAAGCTCAGGAGGAAGTAAAATATGCATTAGAGGAACTGGAACAAAATTAAGGGAGGACAGCATATGGGAAAAATTACAGGAAACCAGCTTTTGGTAAAGGCATTGAAAGAAGAAGGCGTAGATACCGTCTTTGGGTATCCGGGGGCCTGCGTCATCGATATTTTTGATGAGTTATACAAAGATGACACGATCGACGTGATCCTTCCGAGACACGAACAGGGACTGATCCATGCGGCAGACGGGTATGCAAGGTCTACCGGTAAAGTGGGGGTCTGTCTTGCGACCAGCGGGCCGGGGGCGACAAACCTGGTGACGGGAATCGCTACGGCGAATTATGACAGTGTACCGCTTGTGTGCTTCACCGGGCAGGTGGCGCTTCCGCTGATCGGAAATGATACGTTCCAGGAAGTTGATATTGTGGGCGTGACAAGAAATGTCGCCAAATTTGTGATCGTTGTAAGGGACAGGGCAGATCTGGGACGTATTATCAAAGAAGCCTTTTACATTGCAAGGACCGGGAAACCGGGGCCGGTGCTGATCGATCTGCCAAAAGACGTGATGGGCACCTTCGGCAGCGAGGAGTATCCGGACAGCGTAAATATCAGAGGATACAAACCGAACACAAAAGTACATCACGGACAGGTGATGAGAGCCATGAAAGCTCTTCACAAGTCTAAAAAACCACTATTTTTGATCGGCGGAGGAACAAAGATTGCCGGAGCCCACAAAGAGATGACAAAGCTTGCGGAAATATTGAAGGTACCTGTGGTGTCTACGATTATGGGACGCGGAGTACTGCCAACGGACCATCCGCTCTACTTTGGCAACATCGGCATGCACGGAAACTTTGCGGCAAATGAAGCTATTGCAAACTGTGATGTCCTGTTTTCCATCGGGACGAGATTTAATGACCGGATCACGGGAAAACTTGGTACGTTTGCGTCCAAGGCAAAGATCATACATATTGATATCGACACGGCGGCCATTTCTAAAAATGTAACCGTGGATATTCCGATCGTTGCAGATGCAAAGGAAGCGATTTTAGATATTCTAGAATTGGCACAAAAAGAACCGGCTCTGAATGTGGGGCGCTGGATCTCCATGATGGAGAGCTGGCAGAAATCCCATCCGATCAAGATGGAGGATGCCGAGGGAAATCTGACTCCTCAGATGATCATAGAGGCCATCAACCAAGATTTTAAAGAACCGATCGTTGTCACAGACGTAGGGCAGAATCAGATGTGGGCGACACAGTATGTAGAACTCCATGGAAACCGCCAGCTGCTGACATCAGGAGGGCTGGGTACGATGGGATACGGATTCCCGGCGGCTTTGGGTGCATGTATCGGAAATCCCGGAAGGGAAGTCGTATGCATCAGCGGAGACGGCGGAGCCCAGATGAACATCCAGGAAATGGCGACAGCAGTTGTGCAGGAACTTCCTGTGGTATTCTGTATTTTCAACAACGGATATCTGGGCATGGTGAGACAATGGCAGGATCTCTTCTATAATAGAAGGTTCGCAAGCACATGTCTGAAATATAGAAAGAGCTGCAAAGGCAACTGTACGCCGGAGAACCATCCGTGCCCTCCGTATACACCGGATTTCGTGAAACTTGCGGAGAGCTATGGAGCTCAGGGTATCCGTGTGACCAGGCCGGAAGAGATTGATGCGGCATTTGAGAAGGCAAAAGAAAAGACTGACGGACCGACATTGATCGAATTCATTATTGACAGCGAGCAGCTGGTATTCCCGATGATGAAGACAGGCGGTTCCATCAACGAAATGATTATGGATCGATAGGAGGTTTTTCTATGGAAAAAAGATGGTTATCCTTATATGTTGAAAACCGTGTGGGAGTGCTGGCGAGGATTGCGGGTCTGTTCTCAGGAAAATCCTACAATCTGCAGAGTCTCACGGTGGGAACGACAGAAGATGAGACGGTGTCCAGAATGACGATAAGCGTAGAAAGCGATGACGCCACCTTTGAGCAGATCAAAAAGCAGCTGAACCGCAGCGTGGAAGTGATCAAAGTTATGGATTACACAAACATGTCGATCCGCATGAAAGAGATCATGTTTATCAAGGTGAAAGGCTGCACCCAGAAGGACAGAAATGAAGTGTTCCAGATGGCACAGGTTTTCAAATTCCGTGTGAAGGATATGGGGAAAGACAGTATTTTGATCGAATCTGTGCGGACAGAAGCAAAGAACAATTCGATATTAAAAGTTTTTAAGAAGAGATTTTCCAGCATTGAGGTTGTGCGGGGCGGAAGCGTCGCGATCGATTCTATCAGTATGCAGGACAGATAAGAAGACATTTTCTACATGATTTCCGTTCGGCTCTTAGAATGCCTCACTCCAATCATGCAGAAAATGGATATAATATCTGCCGGAGTAGATAGGGTCTAAATAGAAGGCACCATCCTGCGGCAGGAATAAAAGGTTATATACATGCAAAGGCTTAGGGGCAGACAGGCTCCTGAGCCTTTGCTTGTTTACAGCATACCTTATCGTGCGAAGGGTATGAAATACGGTGTGCCCTGTGGGCATTCTTATTTTGTGAAAAAACTGTGAACATTTATTTGATGAGTTGACAGACAGAAAAATAATTGTTATATTACATATAGAACAAATAAACAACATATAACAGTGCGGGATTCCCGCACAGAAGATAGAATAGGAGGAATGACTTATGTTGATGCCAAGTATTTTTGGAGAAAATCTTTTTGACGGATGGATGGACCGGGCGTTTAAAAATGCATTTCCTGCTGACCGTTTTGGCTTTGGAGATTTTGAACGCGGCATGAAGACAGATATTAAAGATACTGAAGACGGATATGAATTAAGTATGGAACTTCCCGGTTTCAGCAAGGAGGACATTTCCGCCCAGCTGAGAGACGGTTATCTGACTATCAGTGCGGCAAAGAACGAAGTAAAAGACGAGAAAGACAAAGAGGGAAACTATATACGGAAAGAGCGTTATTCCGGAAAGTGCAGCAGAAGCTTCTACGTCGGAAAAGAACTGAAACAGGAAGATATCAGGGCGAAGTTTGACAATGGCGAACTGGTGCTGAGATTTCCAAAGGCTGAGGAAAGAAAAGAAGTACCGTCAGAGGAGTTCATTTCAATAGAAGGATAACGCTGAAAGATTTGACCGGGGTGCTGAAAAGGCATCCCGGTATTGTTATTTCATAGGAAAGCTCTACGATCTTTCCTATGAAATAACGCTCTGCGGGTTGTACACAGCAATATCATACAAGAAATTTCTTGCCGTACAGGTTACAATAGAGCCTGTCAAAAAATCTGTTCACAAATGGAGGAATCAAATGGATATTGCGAATGAAAAATGTGTGGTTGTCATCGACGGGGAGCTTCCTGCCGGGATTGCGGTAAATACAGGGGTGATCCTTGGTATGACCATGGGGAAACATATGCCGGGGGCTATAGGCACGGATGTCATGGACAGCGGAGGAAACGAACATATGGGGATCATAACTTTTCCCGTTCCTGTTTTAAAAGGCAGCCGGAAAGTATTAAAAGAACTAAGAGAAAAAGTGAACCAGCCCGAATTCAGCGAACTCATCGCTGCAGATTTTTCGGATCTGGCACAAAGCTGTATGATTTATGACGAGTTCGCGGAAAAGATGTCAAAGACGCCGGGGGAACAGCTCAATTACCTTGGAGTGGCTCTTTGCGGACCTAAAAAGATGGTGAATAAATTAACCGGGAGTCTGCCTCTTTTAAGGTAAAAACAAAAGAAAAAAGGAAACACACACAGATGTTTTGATAAGTCTTCATATATAGTTCTCCAATTCATGGGAACTCCGGTTATAAGATGGTCTTTCAGCCCATCTTTTTTTAGTTTCCTGAGAAAAAAGACAGATCATATTGTTAAAATTGTGACGATATTAAGTTGATTTTAGGGGATACAATGTCTAAAAATATATAAAAGTTTTCTAAATAAAAAAACGAACATATGGCTGTATTTAAAAAAGTACAATCTATACTGCATACAAAAGACCGAAACAAACGGCTTAAATACGCAGTTTTTAAGATGATATGAAGCCTGTATCAAGGCCTGAAACAAATTTGTAATTGAAATGAAAAAGTGATTGTGATACTATTAACATATCGGCGGGAAACTGCCAAACACTATATAACACAGAATTATTATGGAGGAATTGATATGTCAAGAAAAGTAGTTATTGCAAGTGCTTGTCGTACAGCAGTAGGTAAGATGGGCGGAGCATTGAGCACAACTCCGGCTGCTGACTTAGGATCAATCGTTATCAAAGAAGCTCTGAACAGAGCCAATGTTAAGCCAGAGCAGGTAGATGAAGTATACATGGGATGTGTTATCCAGGCTGGTTTAGGACAGAACGTTGCTCGTCAGGCATCCATCAAGGCAGGTCTTCCGATCGAAGTTCCGGCAACAACGATCAACGTTGTATGCGGTTCCGGACTGAAAGCGGTAAACATGGCTGCAGACATGATCAGAAGCGGTGACGCTGACGTTGTCGTAGCAGGTGGATGCGAGAACATGTCAATGGCTCCATATGTATTAGATCAGGCGCGTTTCGGATACCGTATGAACAACGGCGTGTTGAAAGATGCTATGGTCAATGATGCATTATGGTGTGCATTCAACGACTATCACATGGGTATGACAGCAGAGAACATCTGTGACCAGTGGGGACTTACCCGTGAAGAATTAGATGAGTTTGCAGCAGCAAGCCAGCAGAAGGCAGTTGCAGCTCAGGAAGCCGGAAAGTTCGATGAAGAGATCGTGCCGGTAGAAGTAAAGAAGAAAAAAGAAACCATCATCGTGAATAAAGACGAAGGACCTCGTCCTGGAACAACAGCAGAAGGCATCTCAGGATTAAGACCGGCATTCAAAAAAGATGGAATGGTAACTGCAGCGAACTCTTCAGGAATCAATGACGGTGCGGCAGCAGTTGTCGTTATGAGTGAAGAAAAAGCAAAAGAATTAGGTGTTACACCGATGGCTACATGGGTTGCCGGAGCACTCGGCGGTGTAGATCCTAAGATCATGGGTATCGGACCGGTCGCTTCCACAAGAAAAGTTATGGAAAGAACAGGAATGAGCATCGATGACTTCGATCTGATCGAGGCAAACGAAGCATTCGCAGCTCAGTCTGTGGCAGTAGGAAAAGACTTAGGATTCGACTTAAGCAAATTAAATGTAAACGGCGGAGCAATCGCGATCGGACATCCGGTTGGAGCTTCAGGATGCCGTATCTTCGTAACTCTGCTTCACGCAATGAAAGACAGGGGAGCTAAGAAAGGTCTTGCAACACTTTGCATCGGCGGCGGTATGGGATGCTCTACCATCGTTGAAATGGACTAATTTAATTTGAAAGGAGAATGAATCCATGGAATTCATCACATATGAAACAGAAGGTTTTGTAGGAATCCTCACTATTAACCGTCCAAAAGCATTAAACGCGCTGAACAGCCAGGTGCTTGGAGAGATTGACGAAGTTTTGGATGCTGTTGATCTCGAAAATACAAGAGCCTTAATCCTCACCGGAGCAGGAGACAAATCTTTCGTAGCCGGAGCAGACATCGCAGAGATGAGTACATTGACAAAGGCAGAGGGAGAAGCGTTCGGTAAAAAAGGAAATGACGTATTCCGCAAGTTAGAGACATTTCCTATCCCGACCATCGCTGCAGTGAATGGATTTGCACTGGGCGGAGGATGCGAGATCTCTATGAGCTGTGACATCCGTCTCTGTGCAGAAAATGCAGTGTTCGGACAGCCGGAAGTAGGTCTTGGGATCACTCCTGGATTCGGCGGAACACAGAGGCTTGCCCGTCTCGTAGGCGCTGGAAAAGCAAAAGAAATGATCTACACTGCATTCAACATCAAGGCAGATGAAGCATACAGAATCGGACTCGTTAATGCGGTATATCCGCAGGCAGAGCTCTTAGACGCAGCAAAGAAGATGGCTGCAAAGATCGCTAAGAACGCTCCGATCGCAGTCCGCGCTTCAAAGAAAGCCATCAATGAAGGTCTGGATGTGGACATGGATCAGGCTATCGTCGTGGAAGAAAAAGCATTCGGAAGCTGCTTTGAGAGTGAAGACCAGAGAGCAGGCATGGAAGCATTCTTAAACAAGACGAAAGTCGACGGATTCAAAAATAAATAATCATTGGCAGGCAACAATTAGAGTTTAAATACAGGAGGAATCATAATGAAAGTTGGAGTTATCGGTGCTGGAACAATGGGCAGCGGAATTGCCCAGGCATTTGCGCAGACAGAAGGTTATGAAGTTTGCCTTTGCGACATCAATGAAGAGTTCGCAGCAAACGGAAAAGCAAGAATCGCAAAAGGATTTGAAAAAAGAGTTGCAAAAGGCAAAATGGACCAGGAAAAAGCGGATGCCATTTTAGCAAAGATCACAACAGGCGTAAAAGATATCTGCACTGACTGTGACCTTGTTGTGGAAGCAGCAATCGAAAACATGGAGATCAAAAAGCAGACATTCAAAGAATTACAGGATATCTGCAAACCGGAAGCAATCTTCGCTACCAATACATCTTCCCTTTCTATTACTGAAATCGGAGCAGGACTTGACCGCCCGATGATCGGTATGCATTTCTTCAATCCGGCTCCGGTTATGAAGCTTGTTGAAGTAATCGCAGGAATCAATACTCCTCAGGAGATCGTTGACAAAATCATCGAGATCTCTAAAGAAATCGGAAAAACACCGGTTCAGGTAGAAGAAGCAGCTGGTTTCGTTGTAAACAGAATCCTTATCCCGATGATCAACGAAGCAATCGGAATCTATGCAGACGGAGTGGCATCTGTGGAAGGTATCGATACAGCAATGAAATTAGGAGCTAATCACCCGATGGGACCGTTGGCGTTAGGTGACCTGATCGGATTAGATGTTTGCCTTGCTATCATGGAAGTACTTTACAACGAGTTTGGAGATACCAAATATCGTCCTCACCCATTGCTGAGAAAAATGGTACGCGGCGGTATGTTAGGTCAGAAGACCGGTAAAGGATTCTACGATTATAGTAAATAATTAAATGGAGGAATAAGAAATGGATTTCGCATTAAGTAAGAAACACGAAATGGCAAGAACTCTGTTCAAAGAGTTCGCCGAAAATGAAGTAAAGCCTCTTGCACAGGACGTGGATGAAACAGAACAGTTCCCGAAAGAAACTGCTGAGAAGATGGCTAAGAACGGTTTTCTTGGTATCCCGATCCCGAAAGAGTACGGCGGACAGGGCTGTGATCCTCTTACATACGTTATGTGTGTGGAAGAATTAGCAAAAGTTTGCGGTACTACAAGTGTTATCGTATCTGCACATACCTCTCTGTGCTGTGATCCGATCATGACTTACGGAACAGAAGAACAGAAGAAAAAATATCTTCCGGACCTTGCATCCGGTAAAAAATTAGGCGCATTCGGTCTTACAGAGCCGGGAGCCGGTACAGACGCTCAGGGTCAGCAGACAAAAGCTGTCTTAGACGGAGACGAGTGGGTATTAAACGGTTCCAAATGCTTCATCACAAACGGTAAAGAAGCAGACGTTTATATCGTGATTGCTGTTACAGGCATCATCGAAAAACGCGGAAGAAAATTAAAAGAGATTTCCGCATTTATCGTTGATAAAGGAACACCAGGCTTCTCCTTTGGAACAAAGGAAAAGAAAATGGGTATCCGCGGATCTTCTACTTATGAGCTGATCTTCGAAGACTGCCGCATTCCGAAAGAAAACTTATTAGGAAAACAGGGCAAGGGATTCGGAATCGCTATGCATACACTTGATGGTGGACGTATCGGAATCGCTTCTCAGGCTCTTGGTCTGGCAGAAGGTGCTTTAGAAGCAACCATCGAATATGTAAAAGAGAGAAAACAGTTTGGACGTACCATCGGACAGTTCCAGAACACTCAGTTCCAGTTGGCTGATATGGCAACAAAAGTTGAGGCAGCAAAACTGTTAGTTTATAAAGCGGCGATGGCTAAAGCTACACAGAAGGTATACAGCGTAGAAGCAGCTATGGCGAAGTTATATGCAGCAGAAGTTGCAATGGAAGTGACAACAAAGGCTGTTCAGTTACACGGTGGTTACGGATATATCAGAGAATACGATGTAGAACGTATGATGCGCGATGCTAAGATCACTGAGATCTATGAAGGAACATCTGAAGTTCAGCGTATGGTTATTTCTGGAAATCTGTTAAAATAAGGGAGGTACTTTACTGTGAAAATCGTTGTATGTGTAAAACAGGTACCAGATACTAAAGGCGGAGTTAAATTTAACCCGGATGGTACTTTGGATAGAGGTGCGATGCTGACTATCATGAATCCAGATGATAAAGCTGGATTGGAAGCAGCATTGAAATTAAAAGATGAATATGATGCAGAAGTGACAGTTCTTACAATGGGACTTCCGAAAGCGGACGAAGTTTTACGTGAGGCTATGGCAATGGGTGCAGATAAGGGAGTCCTTGTCACAGACAGAGTTCTCGGAGGAGCAGATACATGGGCTACTTCTACAACGCTTGCAGGTGCCATCCGAAATCTTGACTACGACCTGATCATCACAGGACGTCAGGCAATCGATGGAGATACCGCACAGGTAGGTCCTCAGATTTCAGAGCATCTGGATATTCCGGTTATTTCTTACGCTCAGGATATCAAGATTGACGGAGACAATGTTGTTGTTGAACGTCAGTATGAAGACAGATATCATGTTGTAAAGGCAAAAATGCCTTGCCTGATCACAGCACTTTCTGAATTAAACGAGCCGCGTTACATGACACCGGGCGGAATCTTCGATGCATACGATGCAGAAGTTACTGTTTGGGGAAGAAAAGACTTAAAAGATGTCGATGATGCAAACATCGGACTTGCCGGATCACCTACAAAGATCGCGAAAGCATCTGATAAGGTTCGTAAGGGTGCAGGAGAAAAGGTAACCTTAGATCCTGAAGAATCCGTAGCATATATCATGGACAAATTAAAAGAAAAACATGTAATCTAATTTAAAAAGGAAAAGTGGTGAATAAAATGGGTTTAGAAGAATATAAAGGAGTTTATGTCTTTGCACAGCAGGTAGACAATGAATTAAGCGGCATCGCTTTTGAATTACTTGGAAAAGCCAAAGACCTTGCAAAAGATTTAGATACTGATGTAACAGCTGTATTAATTGGATCTGAAGTGAAAGACCTTGCAGATGAACTTGCAGCTTACGGTGCGGACAAGGTAATCGTCGTTGATGATCCTGAACTGAAAGAATACAGAACAGAGCCTTATACTCATGCACTTGCATCTGTGATCAATGAATACAAACCGGAAATCATGCTGGTTGGTGCGACAGCAATCGGCAGAGACTTAGGACCTCGTGTGTCTGCGAGAGTTGCAACAGGTCTTACTGCTGACTGTACAGTCCTTGAAATCGGTGATTTCCCATTAGTTGCAATCCCTGGAAGAGAGCAGAAACACAATCAGTTACTGATGACACGTCCTGCATTCGGTGGAAACACGATCGCTACTATTGCCTGCCCGGACAACCGTCCTCAGATGGCTACGGTACGTCCTGGTGTTATGCAGGCGATCGATAAGATCGAAGGTGCAAAAGCCGAGGTCATCGAATTCAATCCTGGATTCACACCGGACAACAAATATGTTGAGATCATGGAAGTTGTAAAATCTGTGACAGATGTGGTAGATATCATGGATGCCAACATCCTTGTATCCGGAGGACGTGGAGTAGGAAGTCCAGAAAACTTCAAGATCTTAGAAGATTTAGCAGAAGTTTTAGGCGGAGAAGTAAGCTGCTCCCGTGCAGTCGTAGATGCAGGATGGAAACCGAGAGATATTCAGGTTGGACAGACTGGTAAGACAGTACGTCCGAACGTATACTTTGCAATCGGTATTTCCGGAGCTATCCAGCACGTAGCAGGTATGGAAGAAGCAGACATCATTGTAGCAATCAACAAAGATGACACAGCGCCAATCTTTGACGTGGCTGACTACGGTATTGTCGGAGATTTAAATAAGATCGTTCCGATGCTGACAGAACAGTTAAAAGCTGTTGTAAAATAATCACAAACATCAATAAAACTCACAAAAGAGGTCCTGCATCCGTGCAGGACCTCTTTTGCTACGGAAAGTAGCATAAAAAACTCATATGTAAACAACAGTTGCTTGTTGGGAAAAACTTTGACTGCTATACTTTCACCATCCAAACAGAGGAGGAACATAAAATGTTTTCAACAAAATTAAAAGACCTGCGCAGGCAGGCAAAGATGTCTCAGGAAAAGATGGCTGAAAAGCTTCGGGTATCCCGGCAGGCGGTGACAAAATGGGAAACCGGAGCGGGAGTGCCGGACATAGAGAACGTAAAAGCGATTGCGTCTCTGTTTGACATTTCCATTGATGAGCTGCTTGAAAGTGAAGAAAGAAGCAGACAAAAAGGTGACTATCTATATGACAGTACAACGGAATATGACATCGACTGCGGGAAAAATTACGATATTACTTTTTCGGGAGCAAAGAAAGTATCCCTCTGCGGATATAAAGGTGAGAAGATCCGGGTGTGCCTTGCGTCGGACCAGATTGAGGAGATTCAGTCCGTCTTTAAAGTCCGGATCGATGACGTAAGGAAAAAGATTGATATTGATGTCCGTCGGTTTGGAAACATGACGGAAGCCAGGGCGAAAAAGGAACTGGATGTGTTCATCTGGATTCCGCAGCAGTATACTGGCGAGGCGGAGATTTCCGGCAATACTTCTGTGCTGGAACTTACGCGTATGGGGGCAAAGAATATCGAGTTTTCAGGAAAGACAGAGAGAGTACTTGTGCATGATGTGACAGGACATGTGGAGATCAACAGCAATGAAGATATGAACATTGTCTGTGCCGGGCTTTGCGGACGCCTGGATATCAATCAGCTTTCATCGACCTCGAGGCTTACAGTGCCCGAAAATATGGAGTTCTTTGCCGTAAAGAAAGGGATCGGCAATCATATTTACTACGAAAAAGAAGGCGGTACCGCAGAAGATTTTTCTGTGAAAGAGGAAGAAATTGATGACAGTACCAATATGATCGAGCTGAATGGTATGAAAAGCGAACTGATCATCGAAGCGGTCCCTGAACCAGAATTTGAGGTGTGAGATATGAACCAATATCAATACCGCCCAATTCGGTTTTACCTGATTGTCTTTGGACTTACATGGGCTTTCTGGACGGCAGCAGCAGTCTGTAAAGATAATCAGGCGGCAATGACATGGATGTTCCTGGGATTGTGTGTTCCGGCAGGAACGGCAGTACTGACGGTTCTCCTGTCCAAAAGTAAGGCGCTTAAATCGGACCTGAAGCGAAAGCTGATTGGATTTTACCGCGTACATTCTGTAAATCTGTTTTCTGCTTTTACCCTGTTTGTATGTATTGTTGCAGTTTCAATTCTTCTGTCTGTATTTTTTGGTCAGAGTCTGGATCAGTTTTCGTTTGCTGAGGGATTTTCTTTTTCCATAAAGGGCAGTTCAGCCCTTCTCACGATACTGCTTGCCTCTGTTATAGAGGAGCTGGGGTGGAGAGGGTATGGTGAAGACGCCATTGCCCAGTACGGAAGCTGGTTTTGGGAATCAGTCCTGTTTGGTTTCATCTGGTCTGCCTGGCATATCCCCCTGTTTTTCATCGAAGGGTCTTATCAGGCTGGACTTCTGCAGCTTGGTACCGGCTATGCAATAAATTTCTTTATCAGTGTAATCCCTCTGGGATTTATTACGACGTGGGTGTACGTAAAGAATAACCGGAGTATGATGGCGAGCATCTTTTTTCATATCGTCGTAAATTTCTTTCAGGAAAAAATCGCTATGACGCCCCAGACAAAGTGTATAGAGACCATTGTCATTACAGCGGCTGCAGTCGGGATCGTCCTGGCAAACAAAGAAATGTTTTTTGAAACAGATCATGTGGGCAGAATTCTTGAGATAAACAATGAAAATACTGCTGACCGATAAAAAACAGATCAGCAGTATGACAGACATGCGGGTAAACAGACAGGAATTATCTGGTCCTGCTTTCATTTTCAAGATAAGTGATTACCTCGGACAGATCACCGAGCACAGTGCCGGTAAATTCCTTGAGTTGATCTGAATAAGGAATTTTATCAGGAATCATCACGGCGGTCATTCCGGCCCTGAAGATAGATTCCAATCCCGCAGGGGAGTCTTCCAGCCCTAGGCATACGGACGGATCGAGTCCTAGTTCTTTACATGCTTTCAGGAAAATGTCAGGGTGTGGTTTGCTTCTTGGGACCATCTCCCCGGTTACCACGGCGTCAAAGAAATCCATGATCCCGCCCTGATGAAAGTAGCGGGTAACACGCTCCAGGTCACAGGATGTGGCAACGGCGATCTTGTAGCCGTTGTCTTTTAAAAACGGCAGAAGTTCAAGCAGACCGGGTTTAAATGGGACTCCGTGTTCATCAATCCATTCATTTACGTAATCTTTTCTTATTTGAAGTGCTTTTTCAAAAGGGAATTTATCTCCGAACAAAGACATAAAGTATTCCTGCATACCTTGAACAGAAAAGCCGAAAGTATGTGCTACCTGCTCCTCTGTGATGGGAAATCCATAAGTTTTTCCGGCCTTAAGCCATGCGGGGATAGCCAGGGTCTCCGTGTCCAGCATCAGCCCGTCCATATCAAAAATTACACCTTGAATCATGTATGATACCTCCTTGATTTTAATCCTATCATACCACATTTTTGTCGTCGGTGTATAAAAGATAACTTAGGCTTCTGATGAAAGAACATTCATTGTATCATTTGTCTTTTCAGAGTAAATTAATATGAAAAGTTTTTGGAAAGCTATTGACATCTTTTGTTAGCGGGCATATAATAAAATTAAGATAAGGATAGATGACTAGGCCTTATCATACAATTGAATTATTCATCGGTAAAACTATTGAAAGATAGTGACACAAAGCCAAGGGTCTAAGGTCCTCAGAACGGGGATTATGACAGCCGGTTGCCACATTATATATTAATGTGTATGGATAATAATTATCTATCTTATATGATTATAAGCGCAGCCGTCTGTAAAGAATATTTTGCAGATGGTTTTTTATTTGGAGGGCTTACTTCCAGATAGATGCTCCGAATTTCATAAAGCTGGATTAATTAATATTCTGCACAGAATCACATCAGAAATGATAAGTTAATTAATCAGTAATTTAATATTTAGTAAAACTATCGAAAGGTAGTGACACAAAGCCAAGGGTCTAAGATCTCTAAGAGATTACGATAGCCGGTTGCCGCATGGGGAAGCTCATGTGTTATGAAATAAGCAGAGTGCTTTTTTCGTACCAGAGATCAGGATGGTCACTGGCTTGTGTCTATGAAATATAGGAGGCGCATGATCATGAAAAAAGCAATCAAAAAAGTTTTAGTAAGTGCATTGGCAGTTTTGCTTGTTGTCGGATTCACAGCTCCGGCCGCAGCAGCACCTGTGAAGGCAGCCAGCAGTAAAGTAACAGTCAAAACAAGTACATCCAAAAAAGTTAAAACAAAGACATATAAATTAAAGAAAAAAGTAAAACGCAAAAAAGTCACAACCAAAAAAACGAAAAAAACTTCTAAAAAAGTGATCACAAGCGTATCTAAAAAAGTAGAAGAGACAGTTCAGACGGATATTGTTGTAAAGACAACAAAAAAAGCAAAGAAAAAAACGGTCAAAACAACAACAACCATTAAGAAGGTCATCAAAACAACAAATCTTGCACAGGCAGGAAACGCAAATATCAGCCAGCTGAAGGGTATTGTCGATGACAAGGTAATCAGCGAATTCAACAGAGTGGGAATGACCATCGAGACAAATCCAAATTCTTCTTTGCTGAAAGGGGCAGACGGAGTATTCAGCCCATCTCAGAAGAAGATTGTGATAAAGAACAATGTCAACAGAGTTTTGGTTCACGAGGTAGGACACTTCGTAGCATATGTAAACAACAGAGCTGATTCCACAGCAGAGTTCAGGGCGATCTATAATGCAGAAAAGAACAATTTTGCCGGCGACAACAGAGCTTATGCAGTATCAAACAACAAAGAGTTTTTTGCAGAGGTATTTAAAGAGTATTCTATGAACAGAGCTTCTTTAAAGAGCCATTGCCCAAGAGCTTATGAATATGTCAAAAATGTCCTTGCAGATATGTAAGGTGAAGGGGTTATAGAGATCCGTTCGGAGTTGTCCGGACGGATTTTTTCTAGTATAATGGTCAAAGAAAATTTAATAGAAAGTAGGATGAACATGCAGATACAGAGAGATGATATTATCATAAGAAAAGGGATTATCCATATTCTGGACAGCCACAACGGGTATCTTGGACTGTCCAACGACCTGCTGGATTTGGGACCGGACTTGATGGAATTTATCAGGGGCCATATATTTAAGATCCTGGAGAGCGATGACACAAAAAAATGCCAGTTTGACGGAAGCCTTTCACCGGTCTTAAGCCTTTTGGAATCGATGGATGAAAAGGAGGATGAAAGCTTTGTGGAAGCCAGCCGTGTACTGTCGGAGAGTCTTTTTGATATTATGTGCGACAGTGTGACAATTCCGGCGGCAGATCTGATCGTGGTCAGTTTCCAGTTATACAGCGTTGTACATCTGGCGCTTCTGAAAATGAATTATAAGGAGACTTACATACATAAAGAGGAAGAAAATGAAGTCAACGACATTGTAAAGCAGCGGGTGATGCCTATGGACGGGGCAAAGCTCACGGAGGCTGTAATTGTGGATCTTCTGGAGTATAAAGTCCAGCTGGTGGAGAAGAAGTTTGAGATGCTGACAGGCGACAAGATAAACTATATTTCTGAGCGCTTTCTCCAGTGCCACGCAGATATGGCTCCCAAAAAGAAATTCCAGATCTTAAACAAGGTGATCACGGATATCAATAACCGGTACGAGAATGAACCGCTGAGAAACCGACTGGATGCCAGGAGTAAGCTGAGAGAAGAATTTGCGGAAAAAAATGAGTTTCGGATCAACGAGATCGGTGACAGAATTTTTGGGGACAGCACGGAGAAGAAACAGGAGTTTGACGACCGCATCGAGAGATATGATCTCCAGTATGACACCTTTACGGTGGCCAAAGAAAATACCGTGAAGAAGCTGGAATATCAGATTCTTGAGACCGACGCGGGGATCGAGATCAAGATCCCAATGGAAGAATATATTACAAAAGACAATGTAGAGATCCTGGAAGAACAGGGCGGAGGAAGCACGATCATCATTAAAAACATAGAACAGGTGAAGATAAAGTAGGTATCCTTTCGGTTTCTTGACAGACAGGAGAGAAAGGCATATAATAAGCAAAATTAATTTATTAGGGCGCTCTAAGCCGGACAGCCGGTTTAGGGCTTTTCTTACATCACCGCAGAAAGAAGAGGTACAAAAGTATGACACAGTTTTCAGAGAGAATCTTAAACACCCCGGCATCCTTTATCAGAGAAATATTAAAAGTTATCCAGCAGGATGACATCATCTCCTTTGCAGGAGGACTGCCTAATCCGGTTTCCTTTCCGAAGAAAGAACTTAAACAGTCTATGGAACGGGTTATAGACCAATTTGGTGACGAGGTTTTCCAGTATTCCAGCACGGAAGGCTATCGGCCGCTCAGGGAATGGGTGGCAGAGAGATACCGGGACGAATACGGGATGGATGTACAGGCAGACGATGTGCTGATTACGACAGGGTCGCAGCAGGCGTTGGATCTGATGGGAAAGGTGCTGATCAATCCCGGTGACGCGCTTGCGATCGAAGAACCTGGGTATTTGGGGGCGATTCAGGCGTTTACCGTATTTGAACCAGATTTCTGTCCGGTGCCTCTATTGGACGACGGGATCGATCTGGACAGGCTGGAGCAGATCCTGGAGGAGAGGAATGTAAAACTTTTATATACGGTTCCAAATTTTCAGAATCCAACCGGACTTACATATTCTGTGGAGAAAAGAAAAGCACTGTGTGCTCTTTTAAACCGTTATTCTGCCTATTTGATCGAGGATGATCCGTATGGACAGCTGAAGTTTGAGGGAGAAGTGTATCCCTATATCGGATCGTTTGGCCTGAAAAAGAGTGTGCTCTTCGGGACGATCTCAAAGATTATCACACCGGGAATGAGACTTGGATGGATCTGCACGAAAGACAGAGAACTGATGCAGCATCTTGTGACCGCAAAGCAGGCAGCTGATCTGCACAGCAATATTTTTGCTCAGTATGCAGTGTACGATTATCTCATGAACCATGAATTAAATGAACACATCGGCAAAATCAAAACCCTTTATAAAGAGCAGAGCGATGCCATGCTTCAGGCGATGAAAGATTTCTTTCCGGACACTGTTACCTACACCATGCCGAAGGGAGGCATGTTTGTATGGGGATCTCTTCCGGAAGGCGAGTCATCCCTCGAATTGTTCGACCGTGCGATGAAAGAGAAGGTTGCTTTTGTGCCGGGCAATCCATTTTATGTGGATGATCAGAAGCCGGTGCCTACATTCCGCTTAAATTATACGAATTCAGAGCCGGAGGTGATCCGGGAGGGCATCCGCCGGCTCGGCAGACTGATGGAGAGCTATTAATCTGACTCGAATTTGATTTCATAGTGGATCACCAGAGTCAGAAAAGATCTCAAAAGGATGACAGCTCCAAGCATATAAAGTTCGTTCATGTTTTTCGTGATGACGGTCCTGAGTATTTCACCTCCCAGCTTAAACTCCAGGGCAAAAGCCAGAATTTTGGCCAATTCCAGTTTGATCTCCCTTCCCTCCGTGGTAAATCCTGCCCGGAGATACTGGAGAAAAGCTTTGATACAGCCAAAGACGATGACAAAGATCCCGAAAAGTTCCAGGAGGTGAATGCAGAGCATCACAGTTTCTGTTAAAAGATGATCAGGCATATTGCTGTACGCTTTCTGTATTTTCATAAAATAGCTTCATTTTATCGTCTGCATATTTGTAAGATTTCATTCAGATATAGTATGACATTTTCTATACGATTTCCGTTCAGCTTTTAGAATGCCTCACTCCAATCGTGTAGAAAATGGACATATTATCTGCTGGAGCAGGCTGCTTAGAAATCAAAGGTGCCACCTGCGATAGTTTTTCTCCACTATTTCCGTCACGCTTTGAAATGCGTTTCTCCAATAGTGCTAAAAAACTATCGTTGGACGGTTTCATTTGTTTGGTGGATACTTATCCAGTAGATATTACGTCCATTTTGACCAGTTTGGAGGCCTTGCATTCGAAGAGATGTTAGTTTTTCTTCTTTCAGAAAAGGCTCGGAGGTGGTGTGCAAAGCACAGTGAGGCCGCCCCCGCGCCAGCGAGTTCCGAACGGGCCACCGCAGAGACTTTACTGAAAGTTAGAAAATCTTACATCTCTGAGACAGCAAGCCGGAAAACTGGTCAAAATGTCATACCAAAGGGCACACCGTATTTTATACTCTTCGGGTGGCGCGCTCTGCGCGATAAGGTATACTGATTTCCCAACCTATAAAATTGATAATTGCATACAAACCGCGGGAAATAGCCATTTGAAGGTGTATTGGAGAAAAATGTGAGAAAATTGATGACGGTTGGGAAATATTTAGAGAAACGTTGATTTTATCAGGAAAACTGGCTATAATGAAATGGAAGAATGGCTTAAAAGCGTTGGATAAACAGTAACAAGAGTTGTATTGAAATTTGCGTTGATTTATATGCCTTCTAACAGATAAAGACAGATAAACAGTAACAAGAGTTGTATTGAAATATAGTTATCACAGCATTTATAATTTGACGAGTGCGATAAACAGTAACAAGAGTTGTATTGAAATCAAGTAAGGACGACAGGAAGATTATCCATGAATGGATAAACAGTAACAAGAGTTGTATTGAAATGTTTGTATTATTATATTACAAATTGAGGGAATTTGGATAAACAGTAACAAGAGTTGTATTGAAATTTGATTGCAAGATCAAACCGTTTCATTACAGCCAGATAAACAGTAACAGAAATAAGATATACCTTGATAGTTAGGCACAGAAAAGTAGTCAATGTTTAACTGCCAGGGTATTTTTCTGTATGTCATGACATTTTTACCAGTTCTGCGGCTTGCTGTCTCAGGAAGGTAAGATTTTCCAACTTTCAGCAAAGTCTCTCCAGCGGCCCGTTCGAAGGAACTTAATGAGCAGGAGCCGCAGGCGAAGTGCAAATTTGGTGAATCGAACCTCCCCTCCTTGCCTCTGAACCTTTTCTGAAAGAAGTAAACGAACCTTTCTTCAAATGCAATGCCTCCGAACTGGTAAAAATGGACATAATGTCTGATGGATAAGTATTCTCTGAACAAAAAAAGCTATCCAACGATCGTTTGATAAGTATTTATCCAGTAGATATTACGTCCATTTTCTACACGATTTCCGTTCGGCTCTTAGAATGTCTCACTCCAATCATGTGGAAAATGTAATACCCTTCGGGTGGACGCGCTCCGCCCAATAAGGTATAATAAAACTACTATAATGAAAAGGCAGGACATGAAAATGAATCAAAGAAAAAACAGCGGTGCAGCTGTATTGCTGTATAATTTAGACGGTTCCGAGCGGGCAAGAAAGATAAAGTTTATCCTGGTCCGCATGGGTGTACGGATAAAAAATATAAAAAAAGAAGATTATCTGAAACCGATCGGGGCACTGGCAGGAGTTCCCGGCATCGAACCGGGCGGCAGCTGCTATGACGGTCCGGGATTCACAGAAGAGATGCTTGTCATGAAAGGCTTCACAGGCCGCCAGATTGATGAGATGATTATGAGTTTTCGAAAAGAGAAGCTTAAAAAGATAAATTTAAAGGCCGTTCTGACGGATACAAACCAGACTTGGGACTCTATGACTCTATATGAGAATCTCAGGGATGAACATGAAGAAATGTCCGGGCAGTGATCGAATCTGGGGAGTTATGCAATGAAAATCAGAAACTATTATAGGGATCTTGGGAAATCGACAGCGATTTTATCGGTTAAGCAGGGGCTGACATTAGTCATCCCCTTTTTAATCCTGGGTTCCTTTGCACTTTTATTTAAGAGTTTTCCATATCCGCCGTATCAGGAATTTATAACCGCTTTCCTGGGAGGGCGGATTTTGAATATTTTGGATGCAGTATATACGATTACGCTTGGTTCCCTTGCTCTGCTTCTCACTGTGACGATCAGCCTGTCTTTCGGCAGAATGTCGGAGTCCAATGAGGCATTTTACTATGCAGTTACGGCCTTGGTATCCTATATGGCCTTCTGCGGGGGTATCATGGAGAATGAAGAGTATATTTTCGGGCCTGAATGGGTTTTTACGGCTATGTGTATCACGATGCTGTCCTGTGCGCTGTTCCGGCTGAGTGTCAGGGCGGCAAGGAAGTTTGAGGCGATGCATACGGTGGGAGCAGAGTATTTGTTCAACTTATCCATCCTGAATCTGCTGCCGATCGTTATAATTACCCTTTTGTTCGCTGGAGCCGGCGTACTGCTGAGGGAGTGGACGGGAGCAAGCAATATTACAAATTTCGGTTCGTTTTTGTCTATGAAGGCATTTCGTCATTTGTCAGGGAACCTGTCAGGGGCCCTGCTGTATGTTTTCTTTTCTCATGTTCTCTGGTTTTTTGGAATCCATGGGACGAATACTCTGGATGCAGTGGCAAAGAGACTGTTTGAACCTGGAGTATCTGTCAATCAGACGCTGATCGCAGCGGGGAAAATGCCTACGGAGATCTACTCCAAGTCTTTTATGGATATTTTTGTGTTTATCGGCGGATGCGGGGCAGCTCTCTGTCTTATTACGGCACTCCTTATAGCGGCGAAAAAGAGTCATAATCGTAAGCTCGGTAAGGTCGCGGGGATTTCCGTCCTCTTTAATATCAGTGAGATCGCTATTTTTGGATTTCCGGTGATTTTTAATCCGGTTATGTTTGTGCCGTTTATTCTGACGCCTCTTGTGTTTGTGCTTACAAGTACTTTTGCGATGACGATGGGACTGGTGCCCTATGTGACCAGATCGGTAGAATGGACAGTACCCGTTATTTTCAGCGGCTATGAGGCAACGGGATCTGTAGCAGGAAGTGTTCTGCAGATTGTGAATCTGCTGATCGGCACATTGATCTATATTCCGTTTATCAGATACAGTGAAGAGAAGCAGACGAGAAATTTTAAAGAGGAAGTCCGGCAAATGACAGAGGATATGGATCAGGGAGATGAGTCAGGCCGCAGACCGATCCTCCTTTCCGATGATTACATCCACAGCTATGCCGCAAAAACTCTGGCATACGATCTGAAGAATGAACTGGAGAGAGGATGCCTTACCCTTCACTATCAGGTGCAGATGTCGGCTGACGGGGGCATCTATGGCGCGGAGGCCCTGCTTCGATGGAATCACCCGGTGGCAGGATATATTGCTCCGCCCCTGATTATCCAGCTGGCTTCAGAGAGCGGTCAGCTTCAGGCTTTGGGGAATTTTATTCTGGAAAAAGCCTGTACGGATATACAAAAAATGAACCGTGTGTCGGACCAGAGTCTGAGGGTTTCAGTCAACATCTCCCCGAGCCAGCTGGAGCAGAAGGACTGGAGCAGACATGTGCTGGATCTCTTGTCACACTATGACTTTGGGAAAAAACAGATGGTCTTTGAATTCACGGAACGGGTATTTTTGGACCACTCAGAAAAGGTGACCGGAGAACTGGAAAATATCAGGCGAAACGGCATCGAAATCAGCATGGACGATTTCGGCATGGGACATGGGTCTATGGTATATCTTCAGGACTATTTTTTCGAGGAAGTGAAGCTGGACGGCAGACTTGTCAGACAGCTTGTGGACAATGAGAGATCCAGAAATATTGTCTCCGGAATCGTGGATATGGCACAGACGCTGAAGTTTCATGTAGTCGCAGAATTTGTAGAGACAGAGGAACAGAGAGACTTGCTGAAAGAAATGGGATGCAAAGTCTTCCAGGGTTATTATTACGGCAGGCCGGTCCCGCCGGAGGAATTTATTAAGACTTATCTTTAACAGTCCGAAAAGGAGTGAGAGATGTGCAGCAGATGATTACAGTCCTGGACTTTGACGATCTGTACGATAAGGAAGAGTTTTATCAATCAGCTCCTCATCAGCGGATCAACCTGAGAGAAGTTCCGGGGACCAACGGATATTGTGAGGATACTGCGGCGGAGACGATCAGAGAGAGAATCAGGGCAGGAAAGCCATCTCATATTTATTTTCTCGGTTCGGGAAATTACCACTATGTCTCCTTTCTTCTGCAGAAAGAGATATGCAGGGATTTTACGCTGGTGCTGTTTGACTGCCACACGGATCTTCAGAAGCCGCTGTTTCCTGAACTTTTATCCTGCGGATGCTGGGTGCGGAGGGCCATGGATGAGATGGAACATCTGAAAAAAGTAATCCTGATCGGTACTTCGGCCGCATATCTGCGGGAGGTGGAGCCGAGATACAGAAATCACATGGCGGCAGTGCCGGAGGAAGAAGCTGTATCCCCGGATTTTGACTGGAAGACATGGCTTCAGAGAGAGATCCGGACGGATGTCTATCTGTCTTTGGACAAGGATGTGCTGAGCCTGAGCGAGTTGTCTACAAACTGGGACCAGGGCAGCATGACCACAGGGCAGGTATGCAGAATATGTACTATGATTGCGCAGGACAGAAACATCTTAGGGGCCGATATCTGCGGAGAATATCAGGGCGGCCTGTTGTCCGGCAGAAGAGAGATCATGCAGAGTGACCGTGTCAACAAAGAAGTTTTGGAATGTCTGGACGGGATGATGCCCCTTCCCGATGATCCTCAGAGGTAAAAAATCATTATTTACACAGAAAAGGGGATAGGTGCAATGAAGAGAAGGAAGATGAAAAGGTGCTGTGCGGCGGTGCTTATCTGTATGCTGGTACTGTGCGGGTGCAGCAGCAAGCATACGGTCATGAATGAAGAAGCAGATTCTGAAGATGTCACGACGATTACGTTTTTCGGAACCAAATATGAGCCTGAAAATGTCAAAGTGATCGAGGAGATTATTTCAGGCTTTATGAAGGAAAATCCTGATATCAGAGTATCATATGAGAGCCTGAAAGGGACACAATACTTTGAAGCCCTGGAAAAGCGGATGGAAACAGGGAAGGGCGACGATGTTTTCATGGTCAATCATGATATCCTTCTGAAACTGAAGTCGAAAGGACAGGCTGCAGACCTGTCAGGCCTTCGCACGATTCCGGACTATACAGATCAAATGCTGACTCAAATGAAAGATGAAGGAAAGATCTATTGGGTTCCGACTACGGTATCTGCATTTGGGCTCTACTGCAATGAAGATCTTTTGAAAAAACATAAGCAAAAGACCCCGGGAAATTTAAAAGAATGGGAAAGTGTGTGCAGCTATTTTACGAAAAAGGGGATCACTCCGGTCATCTGTAACAATGATATCTCTTTAAAAACGCTGGCTGTCGGCAGAGGCTTCTATTCCGTCTATCAGCAAAATAACCAGAAACAGGTGTTTGAAAACCTGAATAATGGGAAAGAGAAGCTGAGCCGATATCTGACTCCGGGATTTGATCTGGCGCAGAGCCTGATCCAACAGGGGTATATAGATCCTGACAAGTCTCTGAAGACTGAAAAAACTTCAGATGATCTTGAGGAATTTGCCAAAGGGAAATCTCCGTTTATGCTCACAGGCGCATGGGCAGCAGGAAGAGTAAAGACGATGAACCCGGATCTGAAATTCAGTGTCAGCCCTCTTCCTCTGCTGGAAAATGGCTCGATGCTGGTCGTAAACGCAGACACGCGTTTAAGTGTGAATGCAGACAGCCGTCATGTAAAAGCTGCTGAAATGTTCGTGGAATACTTTACTCAGGCTGAAAATATCCAAAAATTTTCGGACCAGCAGTGCTCATTCAGCCCGCTGAAAGGGGGAAAATCGTCTTCCGTAGAAGAAATACGTCCCCTGCTGTCCTGCTATAAGGACGGTAAAACAGTGATCGGTACAGACAGTATGCTCAAACTGCCGATTTGGAACCTGACAGCGGAGGCATCGAAACAGATTCTTTCAGGAAAGCCGGTGAGATCCGTCATGAACCGTATGGACCTGCAGACAGAAAAAGAGAGGAAAGTACAGTGATGAAAAAAAGATACTCCGGAAATATAAAGAGGAAGATTGCTCTTGCCGCAGTTATCATTGGCATCATTTTAAGCTTTTTGACATTCTTTCTTGTAAGGGGAGTAAAAAAGCAGCTGTGGGAACAGTCCATCAGCACTATAAGAGAGAGTACTCAGCAAGGATTAAATACTCTGGAAGTACAGCTGCGCAATGAGTATGATTCTATGAGCACGATGACAGGCTATTTAAAGAAGTTTTCAAAGACGGAGAAGGGGAAACTGAGGGAGGCGCTGGAAAGCTATGCACGCGCGGATAAAGGAATCAGCCTGTATCTCCCCGACGGGAGCTGTTTTTCCACAGAAACAGAACCGGATGCGCACGTACAAAAAGTGCTGGATAAGACGACAAAAAGAAACGGTATCATTGAACCTCATATCAGCAGTGTGACCGGTGTCAATGTATTTCACCTGTTTGTGAGAGTGGAATTAAAGGACGGCACCGCGGGCTATTTGGTCAAAGAATATGAGGTGGAGAATATTGCCGACAGTTTCAGCCTGTCTTTTTATCATGATACCGGTTTTTCCTACGTGGTCCATAAGAACGGGGATGTCCTGATCCGGTCTCCTCATATAAACAGCAACAAAACGATGAAAAATCTCTTTGATATGCTGCCAAAAGCGCAAAACGATTCGGAGAGTCTTAAGCGCTTTGCCGATTCACTGAAACAGCAGAAGACGGGGTGGGCAGTTTTAAATTATCAGGGAAAGGATACGGTTTTTTGTTATGCTCCTCTGAAGCTTGAGACAGACTGGTATGTTATGTCTATTATTCCGAAGGACGTGGTGACTGCCCAGACCGGAGTCATTCTGAGACGTTCCATGGAATTGATCGGAAGTATCCTGGCAGGTATCTTTCTCTTAGTATTTTCTTATTACTGGTACGCAAATAAAACAAATAAAAAACTTTCAAACCAGGCAGATTACATAGGACATTTATATAATGCCGTTCCGGAAGGAATTGCACTTATATCTGTAGACAAACCATATCGGTTTCTGCAGCTGAACCGGCAGGGAATGCAGCTTTTGAAGTATCCGGAAGGTGATGTTGAGGACACAGTTCTCGGTGAGCCGATAGAGAATCTGATTCATCCGGACGATTATGACAGGCTTGTGAAGATGATTGAAACTGCCGATACAGATGGCCGGAAAAGTACATTTGAGTTCCGCGTTCAAAGGGCGGGAGGAGAATATTTCTGGGTTTCCGGTATTCTGGAAAGAACATTTGATGAAAATGGAGAACCGGTTTTTGTTGCCGCTTTTCATGATGTTACAGAGGAAAAGCTGGCAGAACAGGAAGCAGAGAGGGAAATACTGCAGGAACGCATCACACTGGTAGGCGCAATTTCCAACGCCTATCCGGTGATCATCAGCATCAATCTGACAGAGGATACACTGAATTTTATTTACGTAAAACCGGGCCTGATGATTGGCCTGGGGCAGCAGAAATCTTACAGCAGACTGTTTCAGGACATGGCTCTGACGGTACACCCGGAACATGCTGATGAGTTTCGGCATCGTTTTGGAACGGAGTATCTTACAGAAACGCTGGGGCATGAAAAGGATGAAGTTTTTCTTGAAGTCAGGCAGAAACTCACAGACGGCAGATATCACTGGATCTCGACTCAGATTATCAATGTGGATAATCCATATTCAAATGATAAGCTGGCAATTCTTATTTCGCGGCGCACAGATGAACAGCGCTATGAGGAAGAACAGCAGCGCCAGGCCCTCCAGACTGCTTTGGACAATGCAAATGCGGCGAATAAAGCCAAGGGACAATTTTTATCCAACATGAGCCATGATATCCGTACGCCGATGAATGCCATCATAGGAATGTCGGCGATAGCATCGGCACACTTAGACGACCGTGAGCGGATCATGGAATGTCTTGGAAAGATCAATCTTTCAGGGAAGCATCTTTTAAGTCTGATCAATGATATTTTGGACATGTCTAAGATCGAGAGCGGAAAACTGTCTCTCAGGAAAGAACCGTTTAATTTGGCTGAGCTGATTACGGATACGGTCGAGCTGATCCGGCCGCAGGCGGATTCCAGAAGGATCAGAGTGAAGGTCCGGCTGAGATCTCTTAAAAATGAAAATGTAATCGGAGATCCTCTTCGTATCCGGCAGGTCTGCATTAATATTTTAAGCAATGCTGTCAAATATACGCCTGAAGGAGGAAAAATTGATATTCAGGTCCGGCAGGAGGACAGTGTCCGCAGAGAGTATCAAAATTTTATCTTCTGCTGTTCAGATACAGGAATCGGTATGGACAGGCAGTTTCTCAAAAAGCTGTTTCATCCTTTTGAGAGGGCATCGGATTCTACGAGCAGCAAAATGACCGGAACGGGTCTCGGAATGGCCATTACAAAAAATATCATAGACTTAATGAGCGGTGACATACAGGTAGAGAGCAGTCCCGGAAAGGGATCGGTCTTCACAGTGACTCTTCCGCTGAAACTGCAGGATGTGTCTCAGGATGAAACTCCGCTAAAATGGATTGGGATTCACAGCCTTGTGGTGGACGATGACAGGGAGATATGTGAGAACGCTGCACAGCTTCTTGAGAGCATGGGACTCAGGGCCTCATTTGTCACTGACGGAGAGACAGCCGTCAAGTATGCTGCAGAGGCAAAGGATACCTCTGACCCGGTTGAACTTGCACTCATTGACTGGAAAATGCCCGGGATGGACGGTGTGGAAACAGCCCGCCGCATCCGGAAGGAGACAGGACCGGATATCCCGGTGATTATTTTGACTGCCTATGACTGGACGGACATCGAAAGTGAGGCCAGGGTAGCAGGAGTCACAGCCTTTTTGTCCAAACCATTTTATTGTTCTAAGATCTGTTATCTGCTGAAAGAACTGGACGGTGACGCAGAACCTTTGGAGCAGAAACGTTTTGGTGATAAGCCCGATTATACCGGAAAGAGAATCCTGATTGCAGAGGATAACGACCTGAACAGAGAAATATCCAGAACTATGGTCACAGAAATGGGAATACAGGCGGAGGAAGCGGTTGACGGCGGGGAGGCTGTAAAGAAAGTCGCGCAGTCCCCGGAAGGTTATTATGATCTGATTCTAATGGATATCCAGATGCCTGTGATGAACGGTTATGAAGCATCCAGGGCAATTCGTGCACTGGACCGGGAAGATGTAACATCTCTGCCTATTATTGCAATGACCGCGGACGCGTTTGAAGAGGATGTGAGAAATGCAAAGCGGGCAGGCATGGACCGGCATTTTGCGAAACCGATCGACGTGAAAGCGTTTGAACAGATGCTGTATGAATACCTTCTGGGTAATCCTTAGGTTGTAACCCTATTCTTTTCTGCATATACATAGTGCAGACAAGAATAGAGGATGAAGCGGATGAACAAAGCAAAAAGAAGTTTTTGGCTGGTTTGCACATTATTTTTCCTTGGGCTCTTGGTCACAGCCGAGAGTTTGGCTGTTGAAAGGATTCTAAGGCGGAACGAAGCCATCGCAGAAGAAAAGGCATATCAGGAATACCGAAATACCGGATGTAAAAACGGAAGACCGGATCCGCTGATACAAGGGGAGATCAAGGGAGCTCCGGTGCCGGATGAATATATACCGTTTGTAAATTATTCGGATTCCTGGAATGAGGCGAGGAATTTTGGCGGAGACAGGCACCACGAGGGCACGGATATTATGTCCGGTACGGTTTCAAAGAAGAGAGGGGAAATACCTGTGCTCAGTATGTCTGACGGAGTCGTTGAGCAGATTGGGTGGCTGAAGCTTGGGGGCTATCGTGTCGGTATCCGTTCTCCGAAAGGTGTTTATTTTTATTATGCGCATCTTTACAGTTATGCTCCCGGAATCAGACGGGGAACAAAGATCCGTGCGGGAGATGTGATTGGATATATGGGAGATTCAGGGTATGGAGAGAAAGAAGGAACCGTGGGAAAATTCCCGGTACATCTGCACCTTGGCATATATCGGAAAGACACAAAATATGGGGAATACAGTCTGAATCCTTATAAATTTCTGCAGGCAGTATTAAAAAGAAGAATGAAATAAATATTTCATAGGCTATGTCATTTTCTTTTGGTGAGCTTTCTGTTAAAATGTAGTAAAAGTATGTTTATTTTTATGGGGTTAGATCAAGGAAATAAAATTATCCGGAAAGGGGGGATCCGATTATGAGTGCCAAAAGAAATCAGAGAGTCCAGAGAGAAGATGTACTGACTTATTCTCCGATTCTAAAGTATATGATGATCTTTTTACTGCAGCTATGTTTATAGTCTTGGTGGGAGGTATCTTTATATCCGCACAGAGGATGAAAAAAGATGCCAGAGCCGCGCATAAGAGCGTGGAGACTCAGGTTACCAACAGAGTGAATGAGTCTTTGAAACTGCTGGAATCACTGGCAGTACAGCCGGAATATTATGATCCCTCGCTCCCTCCTCTGAAAAAGGTTGAAAAGCTGGACAGAATTACAGAAAAGTATGGATATATGATGATCTGTTATGTAGACGCTGATATGAACGTTTACACGATAGGTGAGGAGCCGGCCAGCCTGGCCAGCAGGGATTACATGCAGCAGTTGTTTTCAACAGGGAAACCACAGGTGACAGACAGCTTTTTAGCCGGTGCAGACGGGGTCACGCTGAATTATACGGTGGCGTATCCGCTGAAAAAAGGGAATAAAATAACCGGATGCCTTTTTTGCGCCATCTATTTTGACGATGTCGTGGATATCCTTAAGAAGGCTGTGGAGACCAGTGACGCTCAGGCGGTCCTGATCGGCTCCAAAGGACAGATCATGTCTTCTACGAGTAATCTGCAGTATGGAGAACCGTATATGGATTATGTGAGAGAAGCCCATAATATCGGTGTGACGGCAGACCAGCTGGAAACAGAACTGCTTGCCAAAACGCCGGGAACTTACTGGAGTTACAGAGACGGGAATCTATATTACACGATGTATAATAACATAGAAAATACCGATTGGGATATTCTCACTACCATCGACTTCTGGTCTATATACAGGACAATTATTTCAGGATTTTTAGTGATTGTAGCGCTGATGGCGGTACTCTGTTCTGTCATATTTTTCTTGGTGAAGCGTTTTATCAGCAAACAAAAAGAAGTGGTGGATATGCTCGTGCAGTCTATTCAGGAACTGGAGGAAAAGATCTACCAGGATGAGCGTCCGGATAATATGGATTTCAGGGAGATCATACGGCTTACCAGCAACGGCCTTTCCGACGGACTTACCGGCGTTGTCACGAGAAGTGTATTTTTAAAGCAGGCACAGGCCCAGCTTGATAAGATTCCCGGGGACAAAATCACAATTTTATGCTTTGTGGATTTGGATAATCTAAAGAAATTAAATGACACCTACGGACATAAAACAGGGGATACGGCATTAAAGAGTATAGGGTACATCCTGCGCGAATATGAGAAGAAATATGACGGTGTCGTGGGGCGGTATGGAGGAGATGAATTTGTAATGCTCCTTACAGATATCGACGATGAAGATGAGCTTAGAAGTGTATTTGAATCTCTTGTTCTCAGACTTCACTCAGATATCGGAACGAAGGGAGAGTCTCTGCCGATCCAATGCAGCGTAGGCGTGGCAGTGAGACAGCAGGGAAGCAGTTTGGAACAGATGATAGCCAATGCAGATGAGGCGCTGTATTTTGTAAAACAAAATGGCAAAGGATATTATAAAATTTATCAGGATTGAGGAAACGTATGAAAGTTATGAAAAAAAAGACGCTTCTGTTCTGCACCGTGACAGTTTTGTGTATCCTAATGCTTTCGGTGGGAACAGGAAGGATCATACAGGATCATTATTCCGGGCAGAGAAAAAAAGAAGTCAGCCGTCTTCTGAAAATGTATAAGGATAATTTGACACTGGTTATTCGGGATCAGCTGAATTATGCTGCAGAAACAGTGAAGGCGGAGCCGGATATTTTAAATCATGAAGCGTGGTTTCAGAGACGTGCCAAAAATCTTGCAGAGCAGGAGGGAGTAGAAAAGATCCTTTTATTTAAAGGAGATAAGGTTCTGAGTTCTTTTTCTGCGGATGGAAATGAGAAAGATAAAGGAAAAGATCTGAGGGACTTTTCATATATTTATACGATGGCTAAAGTTGTGAAAGAACCGGTGGTGGAAGGACCTGTTAAATTAAACAAAGATGGGGAAAAGGAAGTTTTTTTGTTTATCCAGCCTTTGCTGAAAGGACAAGTTTATGAGGGAGAAGTTGTGGCTGTCCTGGATAAAGAGTTTGTCATCCGCAGACTAAATTTAAAACGTCTGTGTGATCTGGGCTATGAGTATCACCTGTGGAAAGTGAACAGTCAGGACGGAAGCAAGGATGTAGTGGCCTATTCCGACAGGAACCTCGATTATTCCTACGCGTCTAAAATAGAGATTTATCTGCCGACCCGATGGACACTGAGCATTATGCCGAAAGACGGATGGATTTCAAAGAAAACGGAGACCGGCATCATGGGAACATCAGTTTTTCTTGGAGTGCTGCTGTCTGTATTATTTATGAGCGTGTTTGTCCTTGCACTTCGCGTCAGATATTTTAAAAATCTCAGTATTTATGACGAAAAGACAGGACTGTATAACAGGGAGGGATTCATCAGGGAAGTCCAGCGGTGGATGGTGTCTGAACCCTGTGTTTTTTCCATGTTTTATTTTTCCATCGAGGAGTACAGCCGAGTGGAATTAATGGCAGGGTTTTTAAAAGAGAATGAATATTTGGCGAGTGTTCCGGCTGTTTTAGACGAATACATAAAAAGCCCTTATGTGTCGGGCCGGATCGCAGGGGGGAAATTTGCGGTAGCGGTAAAAGAAGAAATGACAGATGAGGAAAGACTGGATTTTGCCAAAGGTCTTTCTTTGAAACTTATGTGGAAGATCCGGATTCGCGGGGAGAAACTTTTTTTAAGTGCAAATTATCAGACTGCGGTTTACCCGAAGGACGGCAACAGCGCGGAGGATCTTTTAAATAAGCTGATCACAGACCACTATATGAGACTTTATGTGGAATCCCCCGCAGAAGACTTGACGGAAAAGTGCCGCCTGCTTGCCGCAGGAAGGACAGATGTGGAGTTCAGTGAGTATGCGGATTATCAGCTGACGGAACTTTCTAAAGCACTGAATCAGTACAGAAAAAGTGTGGAACAGATTGCCTACTTTGACCCGGTATATCATATAGGAAACCGAATGAAGTATTTAAAAGATGTGGATATGCTGATATCTTATGATGCCAAGAGGTATTTTAGAGTTTACAGTATGGATATTCGTTCTTTCAGCAAATACAATGAATTATTCAGCGTTTCAACGGGAGATGCCCTGCTGATGGAGATAACCAGGAGACTTGAACATATCTTCGGCAATAACTTATACAGGATTAACGGAGACGTTTTCATAGGAATTTCTTTTGAAGCGGATAAGGACAAAGATCATAAAGTCGGCAGGATCCGGAATGCCTTTCAGAGTCCGATTGTGGTAGAAGATTCCACCTTTACCCTGGATGTTCTGATCGGCATATGTGATTATCCTCTTCATGCAAAAACATCGGAAAAATTGCTGGAAAGCGTCCAGATGGCAGTCAATTATGCTAAAACTTCAGGAGCGGGTATGGCCAATAACGTCATTTTATACGATGATAAGCTGCTGGAAGTGCGCCGGGAAGAAGCGAGGATTGTCAGGCTGCTGGAAACGAGTCTTAAAGAAAAAACTCTGGAGGTTTGGTACCAGCCTCTTTATCATCTTAAAAGAGAACGGTTTACAGGTACAGAAGCACTGGTGAGGCTGCCCCACGGAAACGGCGGATATGTTCCGGCAGGACAGGTTATCGAGATTGCGGAGAAGAATGGTCTGGTCGGACAGGTAGGGGAGTACGTGATACACAGAGCCTGTACTTTCATGATGGAAAAGGGGAAAAAACTTGGGATTGAATCTATGGGAATCAACCTGTCAGTACAGCAGCTTCTTGTGGAAAATAGTGTTCCTTCAATCATAGGCCATATAAAAAAGACAGGTCTTGATCCGAAATGTATTACATTTGAGATTACAGAGACGGTCCTGATCCAGTCGATAGAACTTGCAAAAGGGATTTTAGATGAACTTTCGTCATACGGTGTCCGCATAGCTCTGGACGATTTCGGCATCGGATACAGCAGCCTGAATTATCTGCTGAATCTTCCGGTCAATGTCCTGAAGTTTGACCGGTCCATGACCAAAAAGAGTGTGGATTCGGAAAAACAATATGCATTGCTGAAAGCAATGATTCAAATGGCGGATATCAGCCAAATGGATGTGGTGGCAGAGGGGGTAGAAACGAAAGAAGAATGGAAGATGCTGACTTCAACCAGTGCTTCTTATATTCAGGGATTCTATTATTCGAAACCTCTGCCGGAGGAAAAGCTGATGCAGTTTTTGAGGGATAATAATCATATAGAAAATGTGAAACAATAAGGGGATTGGCAGGTGAAGAACAGTGAAGTGGAATATTGCCGCTGAGGCTATTTCTTTTGTAATGCTGGGGATTATATGGGTATATTCAAGGAAAGGGAGTCATCTCCCTACATTAAAAAACAGAATTTTTCAGGGATGCCTCCTTGTTACAGCCGGGGCTATTTTGACAAATATCTTATCTACGATTATGATTTATCGTCTTGATGAGTTTCCAATGTGGATGACCTGGTCTGTGACAATGGTTTACTATGTTCTGACACCGCTGATGGGGTTCGCGTATTTCCTTTATACCGTTTCTATAGTCTATACAGAGAGGAAGGAACTGAGGAAGGTCATAGGCTTTGGAGTCATGCCTGCTCTGGTGTATGGTGTGCTCGTTCTGATCAATCCATTGACGAAAAATTTGTTTGACATCAGCCTGGTGCAGGGGTATGTGAGGGGACCTTGGATTGTGTCCACATATTTGATCTTTTATGCTTACTGTGCTGCCAGCATTGTGGTCACAGTATTGAATAAAAAAAGGATTGACAGAAATATATACCACATCCTTGCGGCCTTTCCGATTCTGGCAGTACTGGTTATTTTGGTTCAGCAGATGTATCCGAATGTGATTCTGTCCGGATCTGCGGCGACCTGTGCCCTGCTGATCATTTATCTGCACCTGCAGAATAAACAGATCTCGATGGATTATCTGACCAATGTGCCCAACCGGAAAGAACTTCTCAATATGCTGGGGCTGATGATCAAAAAGTCACCTGAGAAGCAGTTTGTGCTTGTCGTTGTCTCTCTTAGGGACTTCCGTCAGGTAAATAATACATGCGGGCAGCAGAAGGGTGATGAATTTCTGAAAAATGTCTGTGATTTTCTCTATGAGATCGGGCCGAAGAATCATGTATACCGCTTTAGCGGAGATGAATTTGCACTTTTGTTTACACACAGCGATGAAACAGAGATCAAAAAGTGTATTACGGATATCCGGCAGCGTATGGAAAAACCATGGCAGATAGGGGATTACCGTTTTCTGCTCTCTGTTGTGATGGGGATCATATGGCATTCCGGTGACGGGGAAACCCTGGAAGAGGTCATCAATGCCGTGGAATATGCGGTTTTTCGGGCGAAATCAGGGAAAAGCGGTGAGATCTGCTACTGCGATAAAGAAATGCTGGATGGACTGGAGCGAAGACGAAAAGTCATCATGATCCTGAAAGAAAAAATCGCGGACCGCAGTTTTGAGATGTATTATCAGCCTATTTATTCCGTAGCCGACGGAGAATTCTGCTATGCTGAATCACTGATGCGGATACCGGAGTCTCCGATCGGTCCGATTTACCCGTCTGAGTTTATTCCGATCGCGGAGGAGACCGGACTGATCATTGACATAACTTATATCATGCTGGATAAAGTCTGCAGGTTTATCAGCAGGCTGTTACAAAGAGGGATTCCGATTCAGGCAATTCATGTTAATTTTTCTGCTGTCCAGTTTTCACAGAACGATCTCATGGAGAAGGTTCTGGAGATCATCCGGCGGAACCATACTCCCATGTCTGCCATTAAGATTGAGTTTACAGAGAGTACTTTGGCGGAGAACACACAGGTCGTATCAAAGTTTGCTGTGGAGATGGAAAAGCACGGAATCAAAATGGGCCTGGATGACTTCGGAACAGGCTACTCCAACATAGCAACCGTTATCAATATTCCCTTTGGCACAGTCAAGCTGGACAAGAGTCTGGTATGGGGTTCTGTCGAGAACAAAAAGTCTGCGCTTACCGTGAAAAATCTGTCGCGTACATTTCAGGAGCTGGGAATGACCGTTATCGCAGAAGGAGTGGAGACTGAAGAACAGAGCCGTTTGATTGCCAATTTTGGAATTGACCAGATCCAGGGATTCTATTATGCAAAACCAATGCCTGAGGATCAGCTGGAGATGTTTATGATAAAACACTGGACACCTGCTGACTGAAAGAGAGCTGTGCTGCTAAAGTTTTAGCGGACAGCTCTCTTTTGCTGCATATATTTATTTCCATTCTTGGAATCGGACAGGCTTTGATAGCTTTCCGAGCAGCCGTATATCAGGTCCACAGTTTTCAGGAAGTTTCACAGAGACGATATGGCTGTTATCATATGTCTTAAAGAAATATTCTTTTCCGGTAAGGCTTATGCAGGCGGTGTACTGGGTATAGTCAGAGGTTCCTCTGTCGGTTACCACTGCACCTTTTGGGATAGAGACTCCTTCTAATAGATGAAAGCAGGTGTTTACTGCCTGCTCTCTGTTGTCCGGTATCGGAGTGTGACTCTTTAGGTAAGCAGTTCTGACAAATCTGGCCGGAGGTGTGAAATCACCGGGCAGTCCAAAAGTGCCGGCGCCTTGCCCGAAAGGTTTCAAAGGAAAAGCCCCCCAGTTTTGTTCTGTGTGCTGAGACGGACTCATATTCATGTAATTCCGGAGGTTTGCCATATGCCATGGGAAGTCAGGGCTGTTGGAGAAGACACCAATAGGATTTTCCATGATCTTAAGACCTTCTGAGGTTGTTTCGATCACCATACATTTTCCGGATGAGTCTGCCATAATCCAGTGGAGAGGAGCAATGATTTCTGTGACCGGATCTTTGACTCCTGTGATCCGGACGGCGCGCAGCAAAGAAGCCGCCTGATCAGTGGATGCACATTGGCTTAGAAGAAATTTCACAAGCTCGGTGGAAGCCACTGCGATCTGCCTGGAGCCAGAAGGCGCCGGGGGATCATATAAGGCGTAACCTGGAAAATACAGCACAGCGGCTGCAAATCCCATTTCATTGACACCGTCCGCTAAAGTGACCGGAGAGAGATTTTGGCCGATTCCCATAAAACTATATTGATTTTTAATTCTGTGAGTATTCAGCAGATTTTTCCATTGATATCCTTTTGGTACGATATAAAATTCAGGGTCAAGGGGGTAGGAAAAATCCATCGTGCGGCCAAAATATACATCGCCCGCAGAATTCTGTGTTGTGAGTGCGGTACACATGGAGAACATCTCCTTAATCAGGCATTTAATTTTAGTATATGCTTCACACCAAAGAGTAGTATCCTGTTTTCGTCTGATGTATAATAAGACAGGGGAAGATAGGAGGAATGCATGAACAAGTTGTTTGAAGCTATGAATTTAAAGAATTTAAAAATAAAGAACCGTATCTGTGTGCCGCCGATGGTGTGCTATAACTGGGTGGAGGAAGACGGCTATGTAGTTCAGAGAAATATTGATCATTACAGAGCCATTGCCAGGGGCGGTGCCGGCCTGATCATTCAGGAGGCTACCTGTGTGGATCCGGAAGGGAAACTTTCCAAAGATCAGCTGGGCATCTGGGAGGATGGACAGATCGATGGGCTGAAAGAGATCGTAGATGCGGTGCATGAAGAAGACTGCCCGATATTTTTGCAGATCCATCATGCAGGGGTGAACGGCTCCGGTGAGTACCTGCTTTGTCCGAGTGATTATGAGATGGATAAAGACGGAGAAAAAAGAATCGGTCATGAAATGACGAAAGAACAGATACAGAAGGTGCAGGATCAGTTTGTGAAAGCTGCGGTGAGAGCTTATCAGGCCGGCTATGACGGGGTGGAACTGCACGGGTGCCACAGTTATCTGATGTGTGAATTTTTCAATTCCAGGGTCAACAAAAGGACCGATGAATATGGACAGTATCCGGAGAGGTTTGCAGTGGAGATTCTGGAAAAGATCAAAGAGGCAGTGCCGAAGGAGTTTATTGTGGGAATCCGGCTGGGAGCCTTTGAACCCGCTCTTGCAGACGGTATCCGTCATGCCAAACTTCTGGAGGAACACGGGATTGATTTTTTGGATATTTCCTATGGATTTTCCGGGGAAGATGAGCCTGGTGCTCCAAAAGATTTTCCATACAAAGATGTGATCCATGCCGCGGGGGAGATCAAAAAGCATGTATCGGTTCCTGTTTTTGCGGTCAACAGCATAACGGATGCCCGGATGGCAGAAGACATTTTAGAGCGCACCGGTGTGGATATGGCGGATATCGGCAGGGGTGTGCTGGTCAACTATAACTGGGCCATCGATGCGAAAGAAGGAAGAGATACCGGCAGATGTCTGCACTGCAAAGAATGCCAGTGGAGGATCGATGCCGAAAAATGTGCAGGAAGGGTCCTGCTGAACAGAAAAAGAAATATGGGAGAATAAAAAAACCTTTCAGTGTAAATTCATCGACACAGTCATCCCTTGAAAACCGCGGGAGAATGGATTAAAATGAAACATGTAAAATTAAATCGTGCAAAGATAAAAACACAGTCCCGGCCGGTAGTCCGGGCACAGAGATAGAATCTGTCAGTAACCTGCCTCCTCGGTTGTCCATTCTTTGCTGCCAAAAGCGAGGAGTGTTTTTTATGCAAAAAATTGAGAACAGGCTGACAGTATATTTTGATGAACCCTTTTGGGTCGGAATCTATGAACGTGTTCTGGACGGTGAGTTGGAAGTGTCCAAAATAACGTTCGGGGCAGAACCAAAAGACTATGAAGTTCTGGCATTTCTTATGGAGCGTCATGGAGAACTTCGTTTCAGTCCTCCTGTGGATGTTTCGGTGAAAGAGGTGAAAAACCTGAATCCCAAACGGATGCAGAGGAGCCTTAGAAGGCACAGAGACGCAGGGATGGGAACAAAATCCCAGCAGGCGCTGGCTGCCCAGAGAGAAGAACAAAAAGCCGGAAGGAAAGAGCGCAGGAGAGATCTGCGGGAAGAACGGAAGCGGCAGCAGTTTTTGATAAAACAGGAGAAGAAGAAACAAAGACACAGAGGAAGATAGGAGATAAAATGAAAGAAGTTCTAATGATGAAACTGGAAAGCTGTCCATACTGCCATCAGGCGCTGGATATGATGGAAGAACTCAAACGGGAACAGCCGGAGTATAAAAACATTCCTGTAAAAATGGTCAATGAGGATGAGGACACTGAACTTTCAGAGCCTCTCGACTACTGGTATGTTCCCACTTTTTATGTGGACGGAAAGAAACTTCATGAGGGGGTTCCCACAAAAGAAAAAATAAAGAAAGTTTTTGAAGGGGCATTAAAAGAATAAGCCCAGGAATTCCTTTTTTGACGGGTGCATATATTTAGAAAAAGACTGCAAAAAGGAATGAACTATGATATATGTAGTAAATGAAGGGGATACGATTGATTCTATCGCTGCCCAGTTTGGAGTTTCAAGGAGCAGGCTGATCTATGACAACCAGCTTTATGCCGGACGCGTTGTGACCGGTCAGGCGCTGCTGATTCTGGAGCCTTCTGACGTCCATACGGTACAGGAAGGGGATACGCTGACATCGATTGCACAGCAGTACGGCACTTCGGTTTCTTCGATTGTCAGAAAAAATCCATATCTGCTGAACGAATCAAATCTGATGCCGGGAGATGTGCTGACGATCCGCTATCGGCAGGAGCAGCTGGGGAACCTCAATGTAACGGGTTATGCATATCCATATATCAGCACGGAGATTTTAAGAGAAGTTCTCTTATATTTAGATGAACTTCTGATCTTTTCTTATGGCTTTACAACCGAAGGAACGCTCATACCGCCGGCGATGGAAGAACCTCTGATTGAACAGGCATTGGAGTTTGGGGTTGATCCTATGCTTGTGCTGACACCGTTTGCGGAGACCGGGAGTTTTAATAATCAGCTGGTGAAGGCTGTATCGGAAGATCTTCAGATGCAGCAGGTTCTGATTGAGAATCTGGTTCAGACAGTTCAGGAAAAGCAGTATGCCGGAGTGGATGTGGATTTTGAATACATCCTTCCGGAGGACCGGGAGGGATATGCAGCCTTCGTAGGGAACTTAAGAGAGCGGATGAATCCCTTAGGATATAAGGTGTCTGTCGCTTTAGCGCCTAAAATTTCCGCAGATCAGCCGGGCCTGTTATATGAAGGAATGGACTACGGACTTTTGGGTGCTAATGCAGATTCCGTATTTTTAATGACGTATGAATGGGGCTATACGTTCGGGCCGCCAATGGCAGTTGCACCGATCAACAAGGTACAGCAGGTTTTGGATTACGCGGTAACAGAAATACCGCCGGAAAAAATATACATGGGAATCCCGAACTATGCCTATGACTGGCCGCTTCCCTACGAGAGAGGAACAACAAGGGCAAGGACGATCGGAAATGTGGAAGCAGTCGAGATCGCAGACGAGAACGGGGTGCAGATTCGGTTCGATGAAACTGCCATGAGTCCGTTTTTTAACTATACGTCAAATGGAACAGAACATGAAGTATGGTTTGAAGATGTCCGGAGCATTGATGTAAAAGTACGGACGGCGAAAGAATATGGTTTTACAGGTGTGGGATACTGGAATCTGATGAGGCCGTTTCGGGCCAACTGGCTGCTGCTGGACAGTTTATTTCAGTTAAACGACAGACCGTAGACGGGAGGAATCTTATGGGGAAACATATTGTAAGTATGATGCTGGCGGCACTGATCGGGCTTGGTGCATCCGTTCAGGAGATAAGAGAAAGGAACCCGTCAAACCGGCATTTTCTAATAAAAGTATCAGAGGTTTTTCTTACGAAAAGGTTCCGAAGGCAGTGAAAGAAAAAATTAGCGGGGTTTCTTACAGGCCCAATCCGAACATCACATTTCAGGACCTTCGATATGTTAAGGTAAAATATTACGGTTATGACGGAAAGATCAGGAGCGGACAACTGCTTGTGAATAAGTCCATTGCCAAAGATACCGTGGAAATTTTTCAGGAGCTTTATGATATGCAGTACCCGATTGAGAGCATCCGCCTGATCGATGATTACGGAGCCGATGACACCAAATCTATGGAAGCCAATAACACCTCTGCCTTTAACTATCGGATTGTAGAAGGGACCAGTCATCTGTCAAAACACGCTTATGGCAGGGCGATTGACATTAATCCGAGAGTCAACCCCTTTGTAAAGAGGAATTCCATCACACCTGAAAACGGAAAGATCTATGCACAGAGAGATGTGAAAAAGTGTAAAGGAAAGTATAAGTATAACATGATTCACAGAAATGACCGGGTGTACCGGATTTTCAGGAAACACGGGTTTCAGTGGGGCGGTGACTGGATTACATATAAAGACTATCAGCACTTTGAAAAACGGTAAATGACAAGACACATGAAAAAACTCCGGTAAAGATTTATGACCGGAGTTTTTTGAACTTATAAAAGATTTTGATTTAATGTTTCTGCCAGACGGTTTCTGGCTTTGGTCACCATTTTGTCTGAAACTTTTTTTGCAGACAGGCACTGTTCCAACTGTTCCATACGGGAGTCTACCCGTGAGAAAGTGGTTTTTTGATTTTTTTCGTGTTGTTCAAACGCATTTTTGATATCTTCAAATTGTTCGCTGGCCAGATCTCTTGAAAGGTCGGCGTTTAAATATTTATCTGTCGTCTCGATCGCCCTCAGGCCCAGCCTGTATTCATTGTCACTGAGTCCTTCCGGTTTTATGTGGGCCGTGCCGCAGCCGCTTAAGGCAGCGGAAACTGCAAAAGCTAATATACCGGTCAAGAGATATCTTTTCATATGAAAACCTCACTTTTTGTATGAATCTAATAAAAAATCAGTAAATTTTTGTTTGAATCATACAATAGCACAGATCTCATAACGTGTAAATATTTCCACTGTACTTTTTTGGATACATAAGATATAAAACCGATTTTGCTATAAATCCAGGGAAGAAAGAATTTCTTTCAGCTGGCCTGCAGACTTATGCAGCAGACTGGATTCTTCACTGTTTAAGTCAATCTCGATGACCTGTTCCGCACCGTTTTTGTTGACGATGGTCGGTACGCTCAGACAGAGATCGGACAGGCCGTATTCACCGCTAAGCAGACTGGAAACCGGAAGGATGGAATTTTTATTCCGGATAATGCTCTCTGCAATATGGCTGACTGCGATGGCGACGCCGTAATACGTAGCGCCTTTTTTTTCGATGATCTCATAGGCGCTGTTTTTCACATCGTCGAAAATTCTTTTCATGGACTTCTCGTGGTCAAAGTGCCCGCGCATTTCACAAAATTCGTTGATGCCGATCCCTGAGACATTGGTGTCGCTCCAGACCGCCAGTTCACTGTCTCCGTGCTCCCCGATGATAAATGCCTGAATGCTGCCGCTGTCTACTTCCAGATGTTCGCTGAGCAGGTATTGGAAACGTGCCGAATCCAGGACAGTTCCGGAGCCAAAGACCCGGTTTTTTGGAAATCCGGAAAGTTTTAAGGTCACATAAGTAAGAATATCAACCGGATTGGCAACAACCAATAAGATTCCTTCAGAGTTTCGTCTGGTGATCTCCGGAATAATGGATTTAAAAATGGATACATTCTTGTGTACCAGGTCGAGACGGGTTTCATCGGGCTTCTGATTTGCACCGGCGGTTATGATAATCAGCCCGCAGTCCGCGACATCATCATAGGAGCCTGCATATATCTTGGATGTATCTACATACGGGCGTCCATGGCTTAAATCCATCGCCTCACCCCGGGCTTTTTCTTCGTTTACATCGATTAAGACCAGCTCGGAAAACAGTCCCTGGTGCATCAGGCTGAATGCGGTGGATGCACCGACAAATCCGCAGCCGATGATGGCCGCTTTTCTATTATTAATCATAAAAAATCCTCCTTTGTATTAAGTAGTTTAACAAAGGAGGATAAAATATTCATCGAATTTTGATAAAGTGAGAAACTGTATCAAAAACTATTTGTTGGATCTTCTCCAGATGTGAGCTTTTTCTGCGTCTTTGATCAGCTGGTCTCTGAAGTCCGGATGAGCGATATTGATCAGGGCTTCCGCGCGCTGCCATGCAGAGAGTCCTTTCATGTTTGCCATTCCGTATTCGGTGACGATATAGTGTGCATTGGCACGGGTGTCTGTGACAATAGACCCGTTATGCAGGGTAGGAAGAATACGGGAATGCATCTGTCCGGCCTTGTCAGTGAAAGTGGAAGACAGGCATACAAAACTCTTTCCGCCGTTGGATAAGTAAGCTCCCATAACGAAGTCTAACTGACCGCCGGCACCGCTGATCTGTTTGATTCCTGAAGACTCAGCACTGATCTGTCCGTATAAATCCACATCTACGGCATTGTTGATAGAGATGAAATTGTCAATGGAAGAAACCCTTGCAATATCATTTGTATAGTTAACAGGAGCACTCATACATTCCGGATTGTCATTTAAGTAGTCATATAATTTTTTGGTCCCTGCTGCGAATGCATAAGTCTGACGGTAGCGGTCGATATTTTTTCTGGCACCGGTGATCTTTCCTGCTTTTGCAATGTCTACAAACGCATCCACATACATTTCAGTGTGAACGCCCAGGTCTTTAAGGTCAGATTCCGCGATCATGGAACCTACTGCATTCGGCATTCCGCCGATGCCAAGCTGGAGACATGCGCCGTTCGGGATCTGGTCTACGATGAGTTTTGCAACGGCTTTGTCCACGTCGGTGGCTGCTCCGCCTCCGCCCAGCTCTGCGATCGCAGGATTTTCGCCTTCGACGATCATGTCAACTTTGGAAATATGTACACCCTCTTCAAATCCGCCTAAGCAGCGAGGCATATTTTCGTTGACTTCCACGATGACACAGTCGGCTTTTTCAAGCATTGCAGCCAGGTGGGATGCACTCGGCCCGAAGTTGAAGAATCCGTGTTCGTCCATCGGGGCAACCTGCATCATCGCAACATCCACGTGATCGATGTAATTGCGGTAATATCCCGGCAGCTCGGAATAACGGATCGGTGCGTAGTAGGAAAAGCCTTCCTTGATCCATTTTCTCTCCAGTCCGCCCATGTGCCAGGAATTCCATGTAAAGTGATCGGCAGGGGAGTCGATCTTAGTGATTTCCAGCGGCCACATGACGATTCCGCCCCGGATATTAATATTTTCCAATTCCGGCATTCTTTTTGCCAAAGCCTTGTCAAGGGCAGCCGGTGTGGTGACGCACCAGCCGTACTCCAGCCAATCGCCGGATTTCACAACTTTTACGGCCTCATCGGCTGTTTTAAGTTTCTTTTGGTATTCTTCCTTAAATGACATAAGTAATCCTCCTGTCTTTTATCTGTTAATTTATTAACATACCATTCCATTGTACCATCCGCATAAAAGAAACACAAGTAAAATAATTTAAATTATGGGTGGCCTTTTTACAAGTTTTGTACTATAATTAGATACTAAGTTTAGGAGGACATTTATGGAACACAAAAAATTTACTTGGAAGCATTACACCCTGATCGCAGTCGGGATTGTTTTTGTGATCTACTGCTGTATCGCAGTGTATTTCAGCAAGAAGTTTACATATGGGACAAAGATCAATGGTGTCGATGTTTCCAACAAGACAGTTGACGAAGTTACAGACATTTTCAAAAAAAAGGCGGACGGCTATTCGCTGACCGTCAAAGAACGAAAAGGCAGAGAGGAAGTTTTAAAGAGCAGTGTGCTCAAGGTTTCCTTTGATGGTGAAGACCAGATCAGGAAGATTAAAGACGGACAGAGTTCTTTTCTGTGGATTAAAGGTGTTTTCGGGGGAGAGAAGTACAAAGATATTGATATGTTTGCTTATGACAAAGCCGCTTTTCAAAAGGCCTTTCAAAAGCTTGACTGCTTCAAAAAGAAAAATATCATCAAGATCCAAAATGCCAAACCGGTTTACAAAGACGGATCTTATCAGATCCAGAAAGAAGAGATCGGTACGGTCTTAAAGAAGAAAAAGACGGAAAAGCTCATAGAGAGTGCCGTAGAAGGCGGTGTCGCTGCTGTGGATCTGGACAAGGAGGGCGCCTATGATGCCCCGAAGTATACGAGCAAGAGCAAAGAGATCATTTCTCTGAAAGACAGGATGAACGATTCTCTGAAGGGAAGCATTACGTATAAGTTCGGGAAACAGACGGTAGTTCTCGATAAGGACGTATACCACAAGTGGTTTAAGATTAAAAATGACACAGATTTTACTGTTGATATGAAGAAAATGGAAAACTGGGTCATGAAGTTTGCATACGAATATAACACGATGGGGACCATGCGTACCGTCAAGACTCATGACGGACGAACCAAAAAGATTTTCGGAGGTCCTTACGGCTGGAGAATGAGCCGTGAAAAGGAAGAAGCCGCAGTCAAAAAAATGCTGAAAGAGGGCACCACCGAGACAAGAGAGCCATACTGGCGCCAGAAGGCAAAAGTATACGACGGATATCAGGGAGACATCGGCGACACTTATATCGAGGTAGATATGGGACAGCAGGAAGTTTTCTACATTAAAAAGAAAAAGATTGTCTTTTCTTCATCCGTAGTCACAGGCAAGATGGAAGCTGGAAGAAAAACACCGGAATGTGTGGCATTTGTACTGTATAAACAGCGCAATGCGACATTGAGCGGTCAGGGTTATAACTCACCGGTATCTTACTGGATGCCGTTCAACGGCAACGTGGGACTTCACGATGCAAGCTGGAGGTCTTCTTTTGGAGGAAGCGAGTACATTTCCGGGGGATCACACGGATGTGTCAATATGCCGCCTTATGCAGCTGCATCACTTTACAATATGATCGATGCCGGAACACCGGTTATCTGCTATTACTAAAATGAAACCGAGAGAGCAGGATTTAGATAGTCTGGGCTCTCTCTTTTTGTTATTTCAATAGGAAAGGTCTGCGGCCTTTTTGTCCATGGAACAGGAGGAGATGAAAATGAGGGTCAGCATAACACAGTGGGTGCATGAAGAGCTGAGACGCTTTATCAGACAAGGAGACTTATGTATCGATGCAACGGTTGGAAACGGAGGTGACACTGAGTATTTGTGCGGACTGACAGACAGGGTGATCGGATTTGAAATACAGGAGGAAGCACTGCTCAATACAGGGAAAAGACTGGAGTTAAAAGGATACCATCCGGAGCTTATTTTGGACAGCCATGAAAATATGGACCGGTATGCAGAAAAAGGCACAGTGCAGGCGATCTTGTTTAATCTGGGCTATCTTCCAGGTGGGGACCACAGGATTGCCACGAGGCCGAACAGTACGATACAGGCTGTTAGAGTGGGACTTGAGCTTTTGAAACCGGGAGGAATTATCAGTGTTTGTGTGTATAGTGGAGGAGATACCGGCTTTGCGGAGAAAGAAGAAGTTCTTCAATACTTAAGGCAGCTGGATGACAGGAGATATATTGTTATTAAACAGGACTTCTATAATAAACAGAATCATCCTCCGCTTCCGGTACTTATTTTGAAACTGGGATTTTGATTTTCTGCGGTATTTGAAAGATGGAGGAATATTTTATGAAAAGAACTGAGGGAGAGAACGGTGCGTTCCATATAGACGGACAGGCGTTTTATGATGCGATCGTCAGCAGTACTGAAGATTATATCTATATCATAGATATGACAACCGATATGGCTCTGATTTCCGATAATATGCTGCAGGATTTTGATCTGCCGGGAAGGCTCGTACCCGGGCTTGTTCCCGTGTGGGGCAAACTGGTACATAACAAAGATAAAAAACGATATTTCGACTCTGTGGATGATATGCTCAGAGGGATGACGGATATACATAATGTAGAGTATCAGGTAAAAAACAGAGATAATGAATATGTATGGGTTGTATGCCGCGGACTGTTAAAGAGAGACCAGAATCAAAATCCGCTCTCCTTTGCAGGTGTGGTGACTCCGATCGGCAGCAAAGGAAAGATTGACTGCACCACAGGGCTGTTCACCCAGGAAAAGTGCAGGGAACGGATAGAATTTCTGCTGAACCAGGGAAGCGCCAGGGGAGGGCTTTTGCTGTTAGGGCTGGACGATTTTAAACAGATCAATAATCTGAAAGACCATACTTTTGGAGATCTGGTGCTTCGGCAGATGGCACAGAATATACAGCAGATGCTGCCTTCTAAGACTGAGATTTTCCGGTTCGACGGTGATGAATTTGCAGTTGTCTGTCCGGAAGCATCATTAGAGGAGATCGAAGAATTATATCGGTCTATTCATACATATGCCAACTGTGAACATGAGATTGACAGAATTTCTTATTTCTGTTCTGTTTCGGGAGGGATATCCATCATAGGAAAAGACGCGGATAACTATTTAGATCTGCTCAAATTTGCAGCAAGCGCTTTGGATGCATCCAAGAAGCGGGGAAAAAATACTTGTACTGTGTTTTCACCGGATCTTTTACAGTCAGAATTGAGATTAATGGAATTAAACAGGCAGCTTCAGCGCTGTGTAAGAGATGGAATGCAGGGGTTTACATTGGTTTACCAGCCGCTTGTCAGAGCTGACGGACTTGGACTTACCGGGGCTGAAGCCCTGCTCCGCTGGTCCTGTCCTGACACCGAAGATGCGGGCCCTGCTCAGTTTATACCTCTCCTTGAAAACAGCGGGCTGATGATAGAAGCAGGAAAATGGATTTTGGATCAGGCATTCTCTGTATGTAAACGATGGCTGCTTTACTGTCCTGATTTTATTATGCATATCAATGTCTCCTACCTTCAGTTTATAGATAAAGATTTTGTTCCGACAGTGGTGCTGCTGCTGGAAAAATATCATCTGGACGCGCAGCACATTGTACTGGAACTTACCGAGAGCTACTTTGTGACCGATATGCCGGCACTGAAAGAAACCTTCCAAAGACTCAGGCAGCTTCATATCCGGATCGCCATGGATGATTTCGGAACGGGATATTCCTCACTGGGAATGTTGTCCCAGACTCCCGCAGATATTGTAAAGATTGACAGGGTCTTTATTTCCTTTATTAATGACCGGGATCATGTATTTAATCATTCTTTTATCGGGGCGGTCATAAAGCTGTGCCACAGTGTAGGAATTGCTGTATGTGTGGAAGGAGTTGAGCATCCGGGAGAACTGGAAGCAGTGTGTTCCCTGGAAGCAGACAGTATACAGGGATTTTATATCTCAAAACCGATCCCGGCGGATCAGTTTGAGGAGAAATATTGGAAAAGGGACGGGAGGCAGTGAATATGACGTCGATAGACCAGACAGAAGACAAGTATGTAAAGCTTATTTACCGGCGCATTATTATCCTGGCTTCTGCGGCGCACTTTTCTTATATCGTTATATTTGCACTCACCGGTGTATATCCTCTTGCTGTATACAATATCGCAAGTGTGTGCTTTTATCTTGCTATGGGGCAGAGCGTGGAAAGAGGATACTACCGCATGGCGGTAACATGTGTGCACTTTGAGGTCTGTGTGTTTGCTGTGGTCTGTACATTGTCTGCGGGATGGGATATTGGAATTTCTCCTTATCTGATTGCCATGACTTCCCTGACTTATTTTTGCCCCTTCAAACATAAATATGTGCCTTATCTTTTCGCGGGATTTGAGATCTGCGTATTCCTTGCGCTGAGATTATATACTGGATTCGCCTGCCCTGATTTTTTGGCAGTTTCTGAAAAAGAGGCACTGTGGATCTCAATTTTCAGTATCTGTGCCTGTTTTACGATTATTTTATATGCGGCTGTTTCTTCGAAGCTGTCTGCCGCTGTCAGCCGGCAGGAACTGCAGGATGAAAACCGCAGCCTGTCGACGCTTGCGAACTATGACCAGCTCACCGGCCTGCTGAGCCGGCATGCTTTCCTAAAAAGGGCGGAACATTGTCAGGCATCCTCTGCAGTGCTGGTACTGAGCGATATTGATGATTTTAAGGTTGTCAACGACACATGGGGACATTCCTGCGGAGATAAGATTCTGAGTGAAACAGCAGAACTTATCCGTTCTTTCCTGGGAGGAAACGTGGATGTCTGCCGGTGGGGAGGAGAAGAGTTTGTCTTTCTTTTCCGGGACACGCCGCTGAAGGATGTGCTCGTAAAGCTTCAGGAACTGTGTGATACGGTAGCCGGACATACTTTCTGCTGTGACGATAAAAAACTGCATATTACCATGACCTTCGGAGTCAGCCCTTCCGGAGAAGGAGCCTCACCCGAGGAGATCATTGCCCTGGCCGACAGACAGATGTACAAAGGCAAGACAGAAGGGAAGAACCGCGTCGTCTGCGGGAAATCATGAGACTGCGTGCGGTGCACGTCCGTCTGAAAGGCATGAATTACGGTGTGCCCTGTGGGTATATTTTGGTTTTACATTTCATATAGTATTAATTGTATGACATTTTCCACATAATTTCCGTTCGGCTCTTAGAATGCCTCACTCCAATCATGTAGAAAATGGACATAATGGCTACTGGAAAGGTATTCTTCGAATAAAATGGGCTATTCAATGTAAGATTTTTTATTCATTAGCCTTCTCCAGAAGAAACTATGTCCATTTTGACCAGTTTGGAGGCAATTGCATTCGAAAATCTTACATCTCTGAGACAGCAAGCCGGAAAACTGGTCAAAATGTCATGACATTTTCTCCTTTATCCCAGCCGGTTTTTAACAGGCCCTTTACACGATAACGGAGAGAAATATCTTAGCTGGCTTGAAGGAGAGGAAATGGAATGAAGAAGATTTTCTGTGTAATATGGTCTCTGTTTTTGTGTCTGCAGCTCGGTTTTCACACGGTCCGGGCGGATGATACGTTAAAATTGTATGCAAAATCAGCCATTTTGATGGATGCGGGCAGCGGACGAGTCTTATTTGATAAATCCGGGAAATCCAAAATGCCGAATGCCAGCACCACAAAAATTTTAACATGCCTGTATATTATTAAACATTGTAATCTGGAAGAGGAAGCGACAGTTTCTAAAAATGCCGCTGCCCAGCCACAGGTCCATCTGGGAGCCAGGGCCGGGGAAAAATACAAAGTTAAGGACCTCCTTTACGGTCTGATGCTTGAGTCTTACAATGACTGTGCGGTGATCCTGGCGGAGCATGCGGCCGGATCAACCGAAAACTTTGCGAAAAAACTCAATGCAGAGGCACGATCCTATGGGGCAAAGTCGACCCATTTTGTCACACCCAACGGACTGGACCGCACCGACAAAAACGGGATTCATTCCACTACGGCATATGATCTGGCACTGATCATGAAACAGTGTATTAAAAACAAAGAGTTTTTGGAGATCACCAGAGCCAAAAGCCATTCTTTTCATGATGCATCCGGGCAGCGTTCTTTTACGTGCAATAACCACAATGCCCTGCTTTCCATGATGGACGGCGCGGTTTCCGGAAAGACCGGATTCACTTCCAAAGCCGGGTACTGCTACGTGGGAGCCGTGAAGAAAAATGGCATGACCATGATCGCGGTCGTGCTGGCCTGCGGCTGGCCTCCCCATAAAACCTATAAATGGTCTGATGTCAGAACTTTGGTAGACTACGGTGCCAAAAATTATTCCTACCACAAGATTATCCCGGACTACAGCAAATTGACGGACTTGTATGTCAACGGAGGGATGGAGCATAAAGTTTCCATAGGAGCAAAAGGCGGAGGCATGACGCTTCTGCTGAAAAAGGGGGAAAAGGTCGATATTAAATGCCAGATCCCGAAGAGTCTTAACGCACCTGTAAAGAAGAAAGAACAGGTGGGGAAGATTGAATATGTGCTGAACGGCAGGGTGATCCGGGAGGAAAAAGTATTTACGAAAGATTCTATCGACAAAAAGGATTACTGGTGGTATCTCGGAAAAACACTGGATGAGTTCTGCCTGTAAAAAATATCGGAGGAAAAGGTTGTTGAGATTCTGGATCAACTGCCTTTTTTTCTAAACTGAAATATGATAAGATAACCGGAGAATAAACCAAGGAAAGGAGAATAAGACAATGTTATTTATAGAATATCCGAAATGTACAACCTGTAAAAGGGCGAAAAAATGGCTGGACGAGCATCAGGTTTCCTATGAGGAACGTCATATCGTGGAGGACAATCCGAAGGCAGAGGAATTAAAAAAATGGATTGCAAAGAGCGGACTTCCAATCAAGCGTTTTTTTAATACAAGCGGGATGAAATACAGGGATCTGGGACTGAAAGACCGTCTCCCGGAAATGACTGAGGAGGAGCAGATTGAGCTTCTGGCGACAGACGGAATGCTCGTAAAACGCCCTTTAGTCATAGGTGATGACTTTGTCCTGGTTGGATTTAAAGAGGAACAATGGGGCAATACTATCAAATGAAAAAGTATTTCACAGACAGAAAGGATATTGCGAATGGAACGAAAGAATACATGGCATTCTTATACAGAAGAAGATATAGAAAAACTGGAATCTTTGGCGTCTGACTATAAAGAGTATCTCACCGGCGGAAAAACAGAGAGGGAATGTGTAAAAGAATCCGTGAAGCTGGCTCAGAGAGCGGGATATGAGGATTTAGAGCATTTCATAGCAGAAAATAAACAGCTGAAACCGGGGGATAAAGTTTACCGCACGTGGATGGACAAAACCATTGTCCTGTTCCAGATCGGGGAAAAACCGATGGAAGACGGACTGAATATTTTAGGGGCGCACATTGATTCCCCAAGGATGGATTTAAAACAAAACCCGCTGTATGAGGACACAGAGATGGTACTTCTGGATACCCATTACTACGGGGGTGTGAAGAAATATCAGTGGGTGACGCTGCCTTTGGCCCTTCACGGAGTTGTGATCAAAAAAGACGGAACTACGATTGAGATCAGCATTGGCGAGAAGGATACTGACCCTGTGGTAGGAGTGACGGATCTTCTGATTCATCTTTCCGCCCAGCAGCTGGAGAAGAAGGCCAAGGTCGTGATCGAGGGCGAAGACCTGAATGTACTGATCGGAAGCCGTCCGGTTAAAGGCGAGGAGAAGGATGCGGTTAAAAAAGAGATGCTCAGGATATTAGAGCAGGAATACGGGATTGAGGAAGAAGATTTCCTGTCAGCGGAGATCGAAGTTGTCCCGGCAGGACCTGCCAGAGATTTCGGATTAGACCGCAGTATGATCATGTCTTACGGACAGGATGACAGGGTTTGTGCCTATACATCCCTTGCGGCTATGCTGAATGTACAGGACGCCCGGAGGACGACCTGCTGCATCCTCGTGGACAAAGAAGAAATTGGAAGCGTTGGCGCTACGGGCATGCATTCCAGATTTTTTGAAAATACACTGGCCGAGATCATAGCACTGACAGGAGAATACAGTGAGTTAAGACTCCGCAGAATCCTTCAGAACTCCCACATGCTCTCTTCCGATGTGAGCGCGGCCTTTGATCCGAATTATCCTCAGGTTATGGAAAAAAAGAATGCGGCTTACTTCGGAAAGGGGCTGGTCCTGAATAAATACACCGGCTCCAGAGGAAAGTCCGGTTCCAACGACGCCAACCCTGAGTTCGTTGCGAAACTCCGCAGAATGTTCGATGAAAATCAGGTGGCATTCCAGACTGCGGAACTCGGAAAGGTGGATGAAGGCGGCGGGGGAACCATCGCTTATATTCCGGCTTCCTATGCTATGGACGTCATCGACTGTGGTGTAGCAGTGCTGAATATGCATGCACCGTGGGAGATCACAAGCAAATCCGATCTCTATGAAGTGGAAAAGGGGTATGAAGTCTTCCTGCGGAACTGCTGAACATTATGCAGATAAAAAGAGAATCCTGTCAGTTATAAAAAACTGTCAGGATTCTCTTTTGGTGTTTGAAAAGTAATTATTTTTTGCTCGGTATGATCTCGATCCAGTAGCCGTCGGGATCACTGATGAAATAAATCCCCATGTCAGGATTTTCGTAACAGATGCATCCCATCTCCTCATGGCGCTTGTGGAGGGCTTCCATATCGTCGGTCTCCAGTGCAAGATGATATTCCAGTTCTCCCAGATTATACGGTTCGGTGCGGTCCTTTAACCATGTGAGTTCCAGTGAGAAGCCTGTGGTCTGATCTCCCAGAAAAACGAGTTTAAAGCTCCCGTCGGATGCGTTTTTTTCACGGACAGGCTCCAGATCCAATGCTTTTTTATAGAAGTCAAGGCTTTTGTCCAAGTCCAGAACGTTGAAGTTAAAGTGATTAAATGCGATCATAATGTCCTCCTTGATATTTTACGATTTTCTTAAATTTATCATAACATACTTTTTGCTATTTACAAGTGTAAAAGAGAGCGGATATAATGGTAGAGTATTTAGGATAGACGAAAGGGGAAGTTATGAAGCAGCAAATCAGCAAGTTAAAGAAGTTGACAGCAGTCCTTCTGATGCTGTCTTTGTTTATCGGGACAGGAATCGGTCCGGCTAAGGCAAAGACCGTCAGCGCGGCACAGACAAAGTACTGGATCAAGGTAAATAAGCAGGCAAATGTGGCCACTGTATATAAGCTTACCAAAGGAAAGTATAAACCGATCAAGGCATTTTTGGTGTCCTGCGGGGGCTCCAATACACCGTCCGGAACCTTTTATACTCCGGCGAAATACCGCTGGCAGACATTGATGGGGCCGAGCTACGGACAGTATTGTACAAGGATTCACGGAGGAATTTTATTCCACTCTGTATGGTATTACAGCCACAGCAAGGCCAGTCAGTCCACCGTCCAGTTCAATAAGCTTGGAAAGACCGCATCACACGGATGTATCCGGTTAACTGTGGCGGATGCCAAGTGGATCTATGACAACTGTAAGCTGGGCACAAAAGTTACGATTTACAGCAGTAAGAATCCGGGACCGTTAGGAAAACCAAAAGGATTTAAAGTATCTACATCCAGAAAGATGTATTGGGACCCTACAGATCCGGATAAGAACAATCCGTACCGCAAGGTAAAACCGACCATCAAAGTTTCTTCCAAGAAGAAAAAAACAGTGGAGTACGGCAAATCTTACAGCGTGAAGTCTAATGTGACGGCGAAAGACAACGTGACAAAGAAAAGCCTTACGAAGAAAGTGAAGTATTCAGTCACCAAGTACAACGCAAAGAAGAAAAAGTACTATAAAGCCAAATTCAGTACAAAATCTTTAGGTACATACAAGATTAAGTATTCTGTAAAATCTGCCCTTGGAAAGAGCACAAGCAAGACGATCAAGGTGAAGGTTGTAGATACGCTGGCACCGGTGATTTCTAATGCGGCAAACAAAACAGTTGCGATCAATACGAAGAACGCTGTGTTTAAGACAACGGCCAAGATGAGAAGCGGCAAGAGCAGGACTTCTGCCATGACAGTCTCCATCACAAAACCGGGTGAGAAGAAGGCCACGACCATGTCTTACTCAAAAGCCAAATCTTACGTGTTTAACAAAGCCGGAACTTACACTGTGAAGTATACGGTGAAGAACAGCAATAAGCCTTACAGGGCGGCATCCAAGACAGTCAAAGTTACAGTCAAAGCTTATAAGAATGCTGAGATAAAGATAAATCCAGAGACGTTCACAATGACGGTGACGGACGATAAATTTGATGAAGCAAAGAATGCTTTGCAGCAGGAAATTTTAAAGGCTGTTTCTATTAAAGACAATGGAACATCCATCAATTCCAATAAAGCTAAAGTTGATCTGAATAAAATTCAAAACGCAGACGGCACATATGATGTGACCATCAGCTACAAAGGAATGAATGGGAAGACAGTTTCTAAAACAGTAAAGGTTACCGTCCAGAAAATACCGGCTGCGACAGAGACATCTGCCCCAACAGCCACAGTGAAAACAACAGAACAAAATTAATGAAATCAGAAAGGCTGTCCGTTTCGTATTATTTGAAGCGGACAGCTTTTTCTCATGATAGGACAGCAGAAATATTGACATCAAACAGGTATATGATAAAATGAATAAGTTAATATGTATATTTAGTTTATTTTATATATTGTATTTAGACAAGAGATACAGTTTAGGAGGATGAAATTATGGCAGTACCTTATAATCATAAGGCAATCGAACAGAAGTGGAGGAAACACTGGGAGGAACATCCGGTCAACGTAAATGACGGCAAAAAGCCGAAATACTATTGTCTGGACATGTTCCCGTATCCGTCAGGAAGCGGACTCCATGTGGGACACTGGAGAGGCTATGTGATCAGCGATGTGTGGAGCCGTTACAAAATGCTCAACGGATATTACGTGATCCACCCTATGGGATGGGATGCCTTTGGACTGCCGGCGGAAAACTATGCCATCAAGATGGGCGTGCATCCGAAAGAATCCACCGCAAAGAATATAGAAAATATCAAACGCCAGATCGGTGAGATTGCGGCGGTCTATGACTGGGATATGGAAGTCAATACCACAGATCCTGAATTCTACAAATGGACCCAGTGGATCTTTGTACAGATGTTTAAAAAGGGCCTGGCCTACGAAAAACAGATGCCGATCAACTGGTGCCCTTCCTGTAAGACAGGACTTGCCAACGAAGAGGTTGTCAACGGCAAGTGTGAGCGCTGCGGTGCAGATGTGACAAAGAAAAATCTGAGACAATGGATGTTAAAGATCACAGAATATGCAGACCGTCTCCTGGGTGATCTGGATAAACTGGACTGGCCGGAAAAAGTGAAGAAAATGCAGGCAGAGTGGATCGGAAAGAGCCACGGCGCCGAGGTAGACTTTAAACTGGAAGACAGGGACGAGGCGATCACCGTCTATACCACAAGACCGGATACGCTTCACGGAGCGACCTTCATGGTATTGGCGCCGGAGCACAAACTGGCTGCAGAATTGGCTACGGATGAGACAAGAGCGGCAGTGGAGGATTATATTTACCAGGCATCCCTGAAATCTTCTGTGGACCGTCTTCAGGATAAGGAAAAGACTGGTGTGTTTACCGGAAGCTATGCAGTCAACCCGATCAACGGCAAAAAGGTTCCGATCTGGCTGTCCGACTATGTTCTTGCGGACTACGGAACAGGTGCTATTATGTGTGTTCCTGCCCATGATGACCGGGACTTTGAATTTGCCACGAAATTTGATATTCCGATCGTACAGGTCATTGCGAAAGACGGAAAAGAAATCGAAAATATGACAGAGGCATATACAGAGGCAGCCGGAACCATGATCAATTCCGGTGATTGGAATGGTATGGAATCTTCTGTGTTAAAAGAGGAAGCCCCTGCAATCATCGAGAAGATGGGAGTGGGCAAAAAGACAACCAACTATAAACTTAGAGACTGGGTATTCAGCCGTCAGCGCTACTGGGGAGAACCGATTCCGATCGTTCACTGTCCGGACTGCGGCGCCGTGCCGGTGCCGGAAGAAGAACTTCCTCTGACCCTTCCGGAAGTAGAAAAATACGAGCCTACGGGAACCGGAGAATCTCCGCTTGCAGACATTGACGAATGGGTCAACACAACCTGCCCGGTCTGCGGAAAACCGGCCAAGAGAGAGACAAATACCATGCCTCAGTGGGCGGGATCATCCTGGTATTTCCTGCGCTATATCGACAGCAAGAACAGTGAAGAACTGGTTTCCAAAGAAAAAGCGGACAAATACCTGCCGGTTGACATGTATATCGGCGGTGTGGAGCATGCAGTACTCCATCTTTTATATTCCAGATTTTACACGAAGTTCTTGTATGATATCGGTGCAGTAGACTTTGATGAACCGTTCCACAAGCTGTTCAACCAGGGTATGATCACCGGTAAAAATGGAATTAAGATGAGCAAGTCTAAAGGAAATGTAGTTTCACCGGATGATCTGGTAAGAGATTACGGATGTGATTCCCTCAGAATGTATGAACTCTTTGTGGGTCCGCCGGAACTGGATGCGGAGTGGGACGAGAGAGGAATCGACGGTGTGCGCCGTTTCTTAAGCCGTTTCTACAACGTGGTTCTGGATCAGAAGGATAAGGATGTCAAAGAGACAAAGGATCTGCTGAAGGTGCGGAACCGCCTTGTATATGATGTGACAAGCAGGCTTGAGAAATTCAGCCTGAATACAGTGGTCAGCGGATTCATGGAGTATAATAATAAGCTCAATGATATGGCGAAAAAGGGCGGAGTGGACAAAAAGACTCTGGAAACCTTTATTGTGCTGCTGGCACCTTTCGCACCTCATATTTCTGAGGAACTCTGGAGGGAACTTGGTCATGCGGACAGTGTATTTTCAGAGGAATGGCCGTCCTATGATGAGGCATATCTGAAAGACGATGAAGTTGAGATTGCCGTACAGATCAACGGAAAAGCGAGAACAACCATTACTATCGGAGCAGACGATGCGAAGGATGCGGTTATAGCAAAAGCAAAAGAAGCATTGGGTGATAAACTGAACGGAACCGTTGTAAAAGAGATCTATGTTCCGGGAAGAATCGTAAATATCGTGCAGAAATAAGAAAAGAGAATCCAGAAAATGGCGCAAGTGGAGACATTGCTTGCGCCATTTTTAGATTTGATGATAAAAGGAGAATCAGAACATGATAAAAGCAGTATTTTTAGACATTGACGGCACATTGCTTTCTAATACAACCGGTCAAATACCCAAAAGCGCAGGGGAAGCCATAGACAGTATGAGAATGAATGGAGTCAAGGTCTTTACGGCCACCGGCAGACATATGTCAGAGATCAGAGATCTGCCGGTCGATGATATACGGTTTGACGGCTACATTACACTGAACGGGCAGCTCTGCCTGGACAGCAGAAAAGAACTGCTTTACGGAGAAGCAATCGGCGAGAGGGATGTTGAGCTGATGCTTGCTATGTTTGAGGAGAAGAAGGTGCCGGTAATGCTGGTTGAAAAAGACAGAATGTATATTAATTATATTGATGAGCTGGTGGAGAAGGCACAGGCAGCGATCAATACACCAGTTCCTGAAATCGGCACTTATTCCGGAGAGCCGATCTATCAGTTTATTTTGTATTCAGAGGAAAGAATGGCAGAGGAAATCGTGGCGGGACTTGATGGCTGCAAGATGACCAGATGGAATCCATATGGGGTCGATATCATATCAAAAAACGGGGGAAAAGTGGCCGGAATCAGGCAGATTCTACAGGATTGTGGGATTCGACAGAATGAAATCATGGCATTTGGAGATGGAGAAAATGATATGGATATGCTCCGATACGCAGGAATCGGGGTCGCGATGGGCAATGCAGAGGAAGACGTCAAGGTTTGTGCGGATTACATAACAGATGATGTGGAGAAAGATGGAATTGAAAAGGCATGCAAATATTTTAAAATGATTTAATGGAATGAAATGGCGATAAAAGGTGTTTCGCTGTCTGTGGGGAATACAAAATGATCTTCTCCTGTTATAATGAGCATAAAAAGGAGGGGATCATCTTGGATCAGAAGAAAATCGGAATATTTATTGCCCTGCTGCGCAGGGAGCGCGGCATTACTCAGGCAGAACTGGGTGAAAAAATCGGAGTGACGAATAAGGACGAATAAGACTGTTTCACGGTGGGAAAATGGAAATTACATGCCGGATATTGCGACGATGCTCAGTTTGTGTGAAGAATTTGAGATCAGCATCAACGAACTGCTGAGTGGACAGAGACTCGGCAGCGATGAGTTCCGGAAGAAGGCAGATGAAAATGTCGTTGGTTCCCTGAAAAGAGAAAAGGCCATATGGAAGAAAAAGAAGCTGATCGATTTTTTGGAGGGCGGAGGAACCGGTATTTTAGTGTCCATTATTTTTTCACCGGACGGACCGCGGAAGACAGCGGCTTTGATCGTCGGATTGGTTATGCTGTGTGTCGGCTGGTTTTTTAGAGCCAAATATGAGCGGTATATCCTTCAGGGAGGAAAAATCATAGGGTAGTTATGTTGACATACCTTGTGAATTCCACTATAATGAACAATGTTCAATATAGAAGGAGGGATGATTTGAATAAAACAGTGACTTCCAGAGAAGCGATTCTGGCTGCCAGCCAAAAGCTTGTAATGGAAAAAGGACTTCAGGCAGTGAATATGAGAACTGTGGCATCCGTCTGCGGTGTAGCTGTTGGCTCTGTTTATAACTATTTTCCCTCAAAGGCAGAGCTATTGACTGCAACTGTGGAAAATGTTTGGAGAGAAATTTTCCATATGCCCGAAGGTTCTGTTCAGTTTCTGAATTTTGCGGACAGTGTTGCATGGGTGTATGAAAGGATACAAAAGGGTTCAAAACAATATCCTGGATTTTTTACTCTGCATTCTGTGAGTTTTGCCGCAGGGGAGAAAGAAACGGGGCGGCTTAAGATGGAACAATATTTTGACCATATGAAGACTGAACTTTGCCGTGTGCTAAAGATGGATCAGTGTGTGAATCCAGAGGCCTTCAATGATAAACTGACACCCCAAAGTTTTGTCGATCTTGTTTTTACAAATATCACATCATCACTGCTGGAAGAGAAGAGGGATTGTTCCGCTCTTATAGAAATAATAAAACGTGTTATTTATTAATAACCTGCCGGGTTTGGCAGGTAAATTTACAGACTAAAGTGAACGAAGTTCATTATTGAGGAGGTATTATGAAGGTAAGAAAAAAACAGCTGCTTTTGGCAGCAGGTATCATATGGGGATTCGCGGGAATCAATATTTTGAGAATTGGAATTCTCGCATACCGTCAGAATTGGTCTGTACGAAACGCCCTGATTTCTTTGGCAGTGTTTGCTGTTTTCAGAGCTATGGTGTTTGGAAAACTTGTGAAGAAACATACGGCCCGAATCATGAATTATACAGAGGAAAAGCAGTTTATTCTGAAGTTTTTTGACGTAAAATCATTTTGTATCATGGCCTTTATGATGTCTTTTGGCATTGGTATCCGGATGTCCGGTATTTGGCCCGACTCATGGATTGCCGTATTTTATACCGGATTGGGGACAGCTTTGTTTCTTGCCGGAACAGGCTTTATCAGCCGTTATATAAAGGTTCACAGTCTGGGACGGCGATCAGCGGCAGCGGAAATGTAAGAAGGAGGAGAAGACAATGCAGGCAGTGATGGAAACAATTTTTGATGTAATTTATCTTACCACAGTGATCTCACTTGGGATCATCATGATACGCAAAAGCCGGGGCAGAATGCAGTATAAAGTTTTCGGCATTATGGCTGTGATCCTCGGAGCAGGAGATTCTTTTCATCTGATTCCGAGAGCGGTCGCCCTATGTACTACTGGGCTGGAACATTATACACAGGCTTTGGGGATTGGAAAACTGGTAACTTCCATAACAATGACGATTTTTTATATTCTGCTCTATCATATATGGAGAATGCGCTATCATGTAACCGGTAAAAACATTTTGACAGCTGCTGTTTATTTTCTGGCTGCTCTTCGAATCGTTTTGTGCCTGATGCCTCAAAATCAATGGACCAGTGCAAATGCGCCCCTTCAGTGGGGAATCTACCGGAATCTTCCGTTTGCGGCATTAGGATTGTTGATTATCATTTTATTTTATCAAAGGACAAGAAAAGGGAAAGACCGCCCATTTCGGTTCATGTGGCTTACCATTACTCTGAGCTTCGCTTTTTATATACCGGTTGTTCTGTTTTCCGACCGGTTTCCGACGGCAGGCATGCTGATGATACCAAAGACATGTGCCTATGTATGGACCGTGCTGATTGGTTTTTTAGATATGAAAAATTGATACCTTTCTCTGCTTATGCTACACTGATCATGACAGTTATTTGCTTATAAAAAGGAGCCGTTATGTATACATTTGAGAGCAGAGTAAGATATAGTGAGGTAGACGCGGAGGGAAAACTTCCGGTGCCGGGAATTATTGATTATTTTCAGGACTGCAGTGTGTTCCAGTCAGAAGATTTGGGCGTGGGAGTGCAGTATCTGAAGTCTAAGAACAGGGCGTGGGTGCTCAATTCCTGGCAGGTCGTGATTGAGCGTTTCCCGCTGGAAGGGGATTTGGTAAGGACCAGTACCTGGGCATCGGGGTTTGAGCGTCTGTTTGGCCTGAGAAATTTTACGATGAAAGATGAAAATGATGCGATGCTGGCTTATGCCAACTCCTATTGGGTTTATATGGACTTAGAGACGGGCCGTCCGGTAAAAGCTTCACCGGAGGAAATCGCGGTATATGCCCCGGAGCCTGCGCTGCCCATGGAGTATGCGCCCAGAAAAATCAAACTTCCGGACAGCTTGGAGGAAAAGGAGGGGTTGAAAGTACCCAAATCCTGGATTGACAGCAACCACCATGTCAATAACAGCCAGTATGTGAGGCAGGCGTGGAATGAACTCCCTCTATATACAAACATACAGCAGGTGAGAGTTGAATACAAAAATTCTGCTAAACTGGGGGACTTAATGATACCGAGAATATCTGTGGAAGAGGAACGGATTGTGGCGGAATTGTGTGATGAGACAAGAAAGCCGTATGCAGTAGTTGAATTTAAAATCAAGAAATGAGGTTATCTGGTATTATGAAAAGTAATACCAGTTTTTCTTTTTACTAAGGAAGTTTTATAAGTATCGTTTCTGCATAAAAATATTTTTCTTTTATCTAACTGTTTCAACAGGCACCTATACCTGATAAGAAAAAATGTCAGATTACGAGGAAAAGGAGCAATAGTCATGAAAAGAAAATTTTTAGTTTTCCTGTTGGTCATTGTATTTGGAACGGGACAAGCTATGGTTTTTGCCGAGGCCGGTGTACAGGAAGCAGCAGAGGTGGAAACAGAACCGACAGAAGATAGAAAGCCTGAAGCGGACATAGGAAATACAGAGGAAACAGAACCGACAACAGAAGAATCGGAGACCGAAACCAGTACCCAAGCGGGAGATTCGTCAAAAGACATGGAAAAAATTGGGGGGGGGCTTAAGCAGATTTAAGAATACAGAAACCTTCCTGGGTGCTGATGAGACGATCGTTCCTTTGGTGAATAAAGTTTCAGAAAAGCCTCTGAAGAAAACAAAAGAAGGACAGACCATGCTGGATGTGAGCCTTGGGAATATCAGGATCAATCAGACAGGAGCATCAGGCGGAGGTCTTTCAGAGGCAGAGAAAGAACTGAATCCGAACGGCTATTATATTACAGGAAAAACCAATAATTATAACGTGATTGTGGCAAGAGGGGTTAAGACAGAACTGACATTTGATAGTGTAGAGATTGAAAGCAATGCAACGACGCAGAGCTGTGTGGTTGTTTCGCATGCAGATGTGACAATCACACTGAAGGGTATAAATAAATGGGGATGCAACTTCGGATCTAGTTCAGGATATTCAGGAGGAGCAGCACTTGCCAAAAATGGTATGGACGGATCGCTGATTTTACAGTGTGAATATGCATGCCAGGAAGGGCATCAGTGTGATGATGATTGTGGTACATTAATAGCAAAAGGCAATGTGGTTCATGCCGGAGCAATCGGCAGCACAATGACAAATGTTCAACAGCTCAGTGAAGCAGGGTTTTGTAATTTTAGAATTAGAGGCGGAAATCTTGAAGTCAGCGGAGGTACTCATGTAGCTGGAATCGGGGCGGCATGTAATACACAGGCCCATAATGCATCAGCATATACAAAAAATATTTATATCTCAGGAGGAAATATCAAAGCAACCGGAACGGACAGTGGCCCGGGGATAGGTGGATGATTCGGAGGTGACTTCGATGGCCTGTATATAACCGGGGGGAAAATTGAGGCACGAGGAGGCAAAGATGCACCTGGAATAGGGACAAGTGCTGCGGGAACGACTAAAACCTATAAGCTGAAAAATGTGCATATCAGTGGCGGAGATACGGTTGTCATTGCCATCGGAGATAAAAGCACAAATATGCCCGGGATCGGAGCGGCCGGAGGGAATGCTTATGTCAGCAATGTAACGGCAGAGCCTGACCCTGGATATCAGGGATATATTCAGGACGGCACGAGCCTTGAGGATTACAGCTTTATGGAGGGAACGCCGTTCCATGAAAAGACCGATATCCGGGTAGGAAGATTCTACACGAAGGTTTACTTTGGACCGTTTCGGGATGTAAACGGGATCGAGGATGATACGAAAGAGCAGATCGGAGCCAACCATGTGATCAGCAAGAGCGG